>JASFQI010000113.1:0-13589 GCA_050115555.1 Desulfobacteraceae bacterium | reverse complement strand
TGGGCAGGGACACGTTGACAATGTTGACGTCCAGGGTGGCCATGAAGATGCTCAGCCCCACGGCCATCATGGCACCCCATTTCCCTGCGTGTCTTGACTCGGCCTCCCTGGTCCCGCGGGAAGGGTCTTCGGGGAGGTCGCTCCTGGTGTTCATCGTACGAATGGCCCTCGGGTTGGAGTTCCTCGCCCTCGGCCTCTCCATGCCGCTGCCACGCTCCGGTCACATCGAATCTCCCCGGGTTCGCGCGCGGGCGGAATGAACTATGGTCTGGCCAAGCCTCTCTGGTTTAGGCATGTTTCGTTTTTCCGTTCCATCGCGCTGAAACCTGCAACGAAAAAGGAAGCCCCGCCCTTCGGGCGGGGCCCTGTACGTGCACGGCGTCACGGCCGGAAAAATCGCTATCTCTATTTTTACCACGCCATGGAAGTGCGATCAAGCACCGGGCCCTTCCTTCGGTGACATGGATCCCAGCCGTCACAACCACGATGAACCCGCACCCGTGAAACGTCCATGAAACCACAGTGAATCATTTTTGTGTTTTTCGCGCGTGATTCGTTAACGGGTTGACAACGGCTTCACAGGGGACTAGGGTCCGGTTGTGTCATTTATGATAGAAGCCTTCCCCTTTCCTCCAAACGGGAGGGAGGGACAACTTTCTGACTTTGTTCAATGAGTTGCGGTGCGTCGCAGAAAAAACGGCTTGGATTCCACTGGAAATGCCTTTGCGGCACACGACATCGAGCAAAAGGGAGTGAAACCAAATGAAACAAAGGATTCAAAGGATACTGGTACTTCTCGTGGCGCTCGCTGGATGGATCCTTCTTGCCCCGATATCCGGTTCTGCACAGGATCCTGCATCCCTCATGGTGTACAGTGGAGCAGGCATGCGCAAACCCATGGATGAGATCGGCGCGGTGTATCAGAAGCGGTTCGGCACGAAAATCCAATACAACTACGCGGGTTCCAATGCCCTTCTCAGCCAGATGGAGCTTACCCGGCAGGGGGACGCCTACATGCCCGGTGCGACCATGTATATCGAAATCGCATCGGAAAAGGGACTGGTCGGCTACAAGACTCCCATCGCTTACCACGTTCCGGTCATTACGGTGCCCAAAGGGAACCCGGCAAATGTGAAGGGTCTGGAGGACCTGATTCGACCCGAGGTAAAAATCGTGTGCGGCGATCCCAAGGTGGCGGCTATCGGAAAAATCGGCAACAAGATCCTTGAGAAAAACGGAATCAAAGAGGCGTTCTGGAAAAAGGATGTGGACACCACGGCCACCATGAACGAGCTGATCATCTACATTGCCATGGGACAGGCCGACGCGGCCATCAACTGGTGGGACACGGTGAAATCCGTGGAGAAAATCGACGTCGTTGAGATCCCGAAGGAGAAGAACCTCATCAAGGTGATCCCCATCGGCGTCACCACCTTCTCCGAGCACCCGGATGCGGCCCGCAAGTTCGTAGACTTCTGCGCATCGGACGAGGGCAAGGCCATCTTTCAAAAGCACGGGTTTGTGACCTATCCAGACCCGGCGTACGAGTAGAAGGATCCGCCCATGTCCTCCAGACCGCGCAAGTCCGTCCTGAAGGTCGTGACCATCGGTTTCGGGCTCTTTCTCTCGTCCTTTATCGTGGCCCTGCTGCTCTGCGTGGTAACCCACACCACACCGGCCGCGCTCCTCGAGAGCCTCGGTTCCGGAGAGATCCTGTTCGCCATTCGCATGAGCCTGGTGACCTCGGTGATCTCGACCGTCCTTTGCATTCTGGTATCGGTTCCGGCGGCGTATGCCCTGGCCCGCTACCGCTTTCCGGGCAGCAGCCTCCTCAACACGATCATCGACGCCCCTCTGGCCCTGCCGCCCCTGGTGGCCGGCGTGAGCCTGCTTATCTTCTTCGGGACCACCTCCCTCGGCAAAGGGCTCTCCGAGGTCGGTCTGCGTTTTGTGTTCACCCCCCAAGGGATCATTCTGGCCCAGTTCCTCGTGAACGTCCCTTTCATGTTTCGCATCCTCCGGGCCACCTTCGAGGGCATCAACCCCCGTTACGAGTACGTGGCCCAAACGCTGGGGGCCACGGACGGGCAGGCCTTCTGGCGGGTCACCCTGCCCATGGCGCGGAACGGTCTCGTGGCAGGGGCCATCATTACCTGGTGCAAGGGTATCGGGGAGTTCGGCGCCGCCCTGATGGTGGCCGGAGCCACGCGGATGAAGACCGAGACCCTTCCCATCTCCCTCTACCTGAACATGTCCTGCGGAGACCTGCCCATGGCCATCGCCGCAGCCACCATCCTGATCGCGATCTCACTGGCTTCCCTGTTCCTGTTTGAGAAGTACAGCGGGGTCGCGCGTCTCTTCTGAAAGGGGCCGGCAACGTGATCCGTGTTTCCAACCTCTCCAAGGACCTCGGCGAATTCGTCCTTCAAGATGTGACCTTGAAGATCGAGAAAGGCGAGTACTTCATGGTCCTGGGACCCACCGGCTCCGGCAAGACCATTCTGCTTGAGACCATTGCGGGGATTTATCAGCCCGACCGCGGGCGAATCCATCTCAACGGGCACGACGTCACCGGATTGCCGCCCAGGGAGCGCGGTGTGGGCATGGTCTATCAGGACTACATGCTCTTCCCCCACTTGACCGTGGCGGAGAACATCGCCTTCGGGTTGCGGTGGAAGAAGGCCCATCAAAGAAAAGCCCCGCGAACCGTGGAGGAACTGGCCGAGCTCCTGGGTGTACGGTCCCTCCTGCACCGGTACCCGGGGACCCTGAGCGGGGGCGAGCAGCAGCGGGTCGCCATCGCCAGGGCCCTGATCGTAGAGCCGGACGTGCTGCTCCTTGACGAACCACTGAGCGCGCTGGATGCCAAGACCAAGGAAAGACTCCGGGACGAATTGCTCCACATCCACGCTCTGACAAAAACCACCGTTGTGCACGTGACCCACGGCCTGGACGAGGCCTTCCTGCTCGGCCATCGCCTGGCCATCATGAACAAGGGCCAGGTGGTCCAGGTGGGGGAACCGACCGAGGTCTTCTGCCGGCCGAACTCGGAGTTCGCAGCGGAGTTCCTCGGAATGGGCAACCTGTTCAAAGGAAAGGCCTTCGCGGAGAACGGGATCTCCAGGGTCCGCGTGGAAGAGACCGACCTGGTCTCCGTGGTTCACCTGGAAGGGGACGTGCATGTCTCCGTACGACCCGAACACATTCTTTTGTCCCTCGCCCCGTTCACTTCGAGCGCAAGAAACGCCTTTGCAGGTCCAGTACAGCGCATCGTGGACAGCGGGCCGACTCTTCAGGTCACCATGGACATCGGCATCCCCCTCACCGCCACGGTGACGCGTCGATCCTTCGAGGACATGGAACTGGCTTTGGGAAAAACCGTGCATGCGACATTCAAGGCAGCGGATGTCCACGTCTTCGCCTCCTCGTAATCCCCTTCGAGATACCTCCTTGAACCGCGGAACCCCGGCAATGAAATCATCCCCTCGCCGTTCTTCTCGCCGTTCTTCTCTTTTCCCCGGCGCGCAAACCCGGTAAAATGGTTTGAATTGAACGCATTGAAATCCCTCTCATCGGAAAATCGCGTGCTTTATCGGATGGCTCAGGAGCAAACCCTGCCGATCCCGCAGGACGAAGCCTGGCGTTTCTTTTCCACTCCCGGCAACCTGCCTCGCATCACTCCGCCCTGGCTCGACTTCACCGTGCTCTCGGACGCAAATACGGAGATGTACGCGGGCATGATCCTTCGCTTCCGCTTGAGACCTCTCCTGGGGATCCCGGTTTCCTGGACCACGGAGATCACCCATATGCAGGAGCCCGCATTTTTCGTGGACGAGCAGCGGTTCGGTCCCTATCGGTTCTGGCACCACCAGCATCGGTTTTCACCTGCTGGGCACGGGACTCGGGTGGAAGATATCGTTCACTATCGGCTCAAGGGCGGATTCTTGGGGCGCGTTTTCCATACACGATGGATTCGCCCCCGACTCGTGGAAATCTTCAACTACCGTAGACAGGTGCTTTTAAACCTGTTCCCCGGTTCGGAAGGCTGAAAAATGACCCAGGAAAAACTTCCTCGGGCCTTTTTCTTCGCCTCTTTTTCGCTCGAATTGGAAGCGAAAAGGCTGTGAAAATCAAAGACAGCCTCGCATACCCACCGGATTGGCGAAATCCGGGCAAGCATCCCCATGTGAGATCCCCGATGAACGCGCCTGGCATCCATATCGGGATTCGCAACCTTTTTTCAGCGGCCCAGGGACAGCGCGTTTCCAGGTCAAACGCGTGCCCGGAGCCTCCTCAACCGGACAGAAGGAAGCTCCCCTCGTACCGGAGATAGTCCTCAATCGTTGAAAAATGAAGGGGCACCAGGTCCTCCGGAAGCCGTGAAAGGGGGAAAAACTGCACCTCGGAGCCCTCCCGGCCGTCGGCCTGCGGGTGCCCCTCCCACTTCCTGACCAGGAATGCCAGGGCGAAGCACTGCACCTGGTCTCCGTTCGGGTAGTCAAACCGGTGTTTCGGGCCGGAGTATAAGGCCATGGGCTCCGCCTCGATCACGACTAGGGCGGTCTCCTCCGCCACCTCCCTCCTCAGGGCTTCGAGGGCGGTCTCATCGAGCTCCACAGCCCCTCCGGGCAGGCCCCACAAGGCGGTATCGGTTCTTCGCTGGAGCAAAAGCTCTTCTCTGTCGTTCACGATCACAGCGCGCACTCCCGGCACGAACAGGCGCCGGGGTCCAATCACTTCTCTCATGCCCTCTGTGTAGCTCGTCATGTCGTTCCTCCTGCCACGTGTCCTCGAAAAGGGCCCTGTCCCCGGCCTCAGAACGTAGCAGGGCCCGATGCGATTGTATACCCCGGCCTGCATATTCCAGGAGTAGAGGCGGCCTCTTCTTTTCCCCAGGCGTCCTCACGCACCGTCATTCGGTAGTCGTGCAGCCCAACGAATGGAAGCACGACGCGAAAAGGCCTTAAGCAAAAGCCACGAAGGAGTTGAATCGGCCGACGGAATTTGAGAAAAAGGCCTCATGCGGTTTGAATTTGCTACTTCTGATGAGATTGTCTTTGGCCCGGGCGCGTTTCGAAGCGCAGTGCCTCGCATGGCCTGTCTGGGGCGGAAGGCCCTGGTGATCACCGGGAAAAACCCGCACCGCTATGCAACCTGCCTGGAACAGCTCGAAAGAGAGGGGTTTTTTCTTCACCTGGTTAGCGTTCAGGAGGAGCCGACGGTCGATGGGGTCGAGGCCGCTCTCGAGCAGAGTCGAAAGGAATCCTGCGAACTGGTCATCGGGATGGGCGGAGGCAGTGCCCTGGACACTGGCAAGGCCGTTGCCGCCCTTCTGACAAACCCCGGCCCTCTAGCGGACTACCTGGAAATCGTGGGCAAGGGGCTTCCTCTTCAAAACGATCCTGCGCCCTGCATCGCCGTTCCCACCACGGCCGGCACCGGTGCCGAGGTGACCCGCAATGCCGTGATCGCCTCACCGGCCCACCGGGTCAAGGTGAGCATGCGCAGTCCCCGCATGCTGCCGCGACTGGCGATCGTGGACCCCGAGCTCACCCTCACCCTTCCCCCGGAGGTCACGGCCGCCACAGGAATGGATGCCCTGACCCAGCTGATCGAGACCTATGTGTCCCGCAAGGCCAACCCGATCACGGACGCTCTGTGCCGGGAGGGCTTGGCCTGCTGCGCACGTTCCCTGCTTCGCGCCTGTGAGGAGGGAAGCGACCTCGGCGCCCGGTCGGACATGTCGCTGGCGAGCCTTCTCAGCGGCCTGGCGCTGGCCAATGGCGGCCTGGGTGCGGTCCACGGAATTGCAGGCCCCCTGGGGGGCTGGATAGACATCCCTCACGGGGTGGCGTGCGGCCGCCTGCTGCCGCCTGTTTTTGCGGCCAATGTGCGCCGAGTGCAATCCGAGTCCCCTTCACACCCGGCCCTGCCGCGTTTCGAGGAGATCGCCCGAATCCTGACCGGAGAGCCCCATGCCGCTCTTGAAGAAGGATTGACATGGCTGGATCGGCTGGTCCGCCGGCTGGACATCCCTCCCCTGAACCGTTTCGGCCTCCAGGAACCGGACCTGCCCGAAATTGCCGCCAACGCACTGAAAGCCAGCAGCATGAAGGGAAACCCGGTTGAATTGAGCGAAAGGGACATCGTCGACATATTACGCAGGGCCTGACACCCGTTCCGATTGAAATAAGAAACATCCCCGCCGTCGGCACCCCTCCACACGGCCTGCGATCCACTCCTTTTGTGAAGCACATCCGGCATGCCCCCTCGTTTCTCTTCCGCTCCCGAAAAAAACCGAACCTTCTCAGGAAACCAAAACCCGGGATTCGGCTCTTCATGTATAATAGGGTAGAGGAACCCATTTGATGGATGGAGCAGCCGATAGCCTTCTGGAACGAAGTGGAGTTGAAGAACAGGAGGTGAAAGATGATGAAAATACAGGACATACGAGAGGATCGGGACCTGGTCGATGCCATTGACTGGGACATGACCCCCGAAGAGGCGATTGTGCTTTACCTTGAGTGGGGAAACAATTGGTCTCACGGGCGTATGATCAAGTCACGGGACGATGTTTCTCATTACTTCGCTGTGACGAGTTGGGATGATCCGCCCAAGGTTTTGTTCATTCGGAGGAGCACGGAAGGGGCGGACGAACTGGCCCAGTTCGACCTGCCTGAGCCCGTTAAAAAGCGTTTTCTGGAATCGATCCAGAACCACAAGGGGGTATGGGGGATCACGGACGATATCCGGCACTGGCTCCGGGACGAACTCCGCGCGAATTGATTTCCGGTCTTGGGGTCGAACCAGGAGCCCTTTGTCCGTAATACGCAAAAAGAGCTTTCCTTGCGCATGCTTTGCCTGTTTAAGAGCTGAGCATGTGCATTGAAAGCTCTTGTTATATGGTGTATTCAGGCGATTGCCAAAATTCCGGTGTTTTCCATTCAATTTTCTTCCGTTCCGTCGCTTCGGCCTCCTGTATACCCTGTTTCCCCATGCTCTTCTTCACCTCTTTCTCTTATGGAACCTTTACGCTCTTGAGAACTGGCCCCTCCGGTATAGCCTGTCAGGCCCTCGCCATCTCCTCTTTCACTATTCGGCACCGTTGTTCTGCGAGAACGATGGCCTCCGGTGTATCCAGTCATTTCATTGTCATCATTCGAATCTCCTCTAGAGCTTGAATCGGCATATTTCAGTATTTTATTACTAATATCCACTTTTTTCATCTCTTTATCATTCGATTTTGCAGACACTGTCCCATTGATAAAAACCGTTAAGCAAAAAACAGAGAGGCCCAACACGAGTGCTCTCTTCATCATTCTCTCCTTTTTCTCTGATATATGGCTTCCTCTTTTTGACACACCATATCCAAACAACCTCTTATCCTGTAGGGTCACATTCGGGTGTTTGCCCCTTTCCTGCCCCAACCCGGCCCGAGACACACACGAAAACCAGGGCGAGGATCCCTCCCACAAGGCCGATGGGCCAGAATGCACTCACCCCCATGCCCTGATGCTGTGCGGCGTCCACTGCCAGACCCAGGAGAGGGGCCAGAACCATTGTGGACAGACTCCTGGACTGCGATTCAATGGACAGGACGGTGGCTCCCTGCGACGCCTCGCAATGGGCGTGAACGCGTGAAATGAGGATCGGGCGCCAGAAATTCTGGGCCACGTAGAGCGCGGCAAAGACCCCGATCATGATCCCGTGGAATCCGAACCAGGCTGAAGGGACGAGCGACAGGAACAGGAAGGCCGTCGCCGCCCAGATTCGGCGGGCCGCCCGGTCCTCCATGCCCGGTTCACCCACCAGGCGGTGGGCATTCCGGCTCGCCGCGGCCGAGACGAGGAACAGCACAAAAAACACCGGGCCGATGAGCACGACGGATTGCTGCTCCTCGCTCAGATCCAAGCCCGTGAACATCACGGCCGTAAGCGGAATCGCGGCCGCCTTCAGGATCGGCTGAAAATAATCCTTGGAAGCTTTAAAAAGGCCCTCGAACCCCATGGACTCCAGGAGGAGCCCCCTCAGGCCGGCCTGTCGGAAGGAAAGCGCGACAGACCGCTTCACGTGGTGGAACACCTCTCTGACGGAAACCCCTCTCCCCAGGCTCCCGTCCAGCTCTTTTGGATATCCCAGCAAGTTGAAAATATTCAAGATGTAGGGAAGGACGGCAAAGTAGAAGACGTCTATGTAGTTGCTGAGCCCGAAGACGCACAAGGAAGCCAGGACCACGGAAACGGCGGACCCGATCTTGCTCCAGGACCGCGTGTCGCCATAGACCCGGGTGGTCTCGGCAGTACGCCCCTGAAGGCTCAGCCAATGAAAGATCATGGCCTTGTGCGTTCCCGTTCGAAACGTCTCCCCCAGGGCAAAGCAGGCCATGGCCAGCAGGAGGAACCCCATGAGGGTCTCACCCTGAATTCGTCCCCGGATCGCCGCGTTGCCTGCTATACCGAAGACGACGAAACTGCCGATGTAGGAAAGAAAGCTCAGGATCATGGATCGTCGCCGCCCGAAAAGGTCTGCGACGGCCCCTGTGGGAACTTCCAGGACGAGGATCATGACCTCACGGAAGGCGAGGAGGAGACCGATGGCAAAGTAGGACAGGCCCATCTGCAGGAAGGCGAGGATCAGAAAATACTCGTAGTACTGCTGGTTCTTGAGAAAACCGTACCAGCGGAACCGGTTCAGCATGCGTTCCAAGGCGAGCGTTCCCTTTCGGGCCGGGGACCCCCGGTCCTCCTGTTAAGAAGGGCGTGGCGCCGTGGCGAAAGAGGAGAGCGACTCTCTGGAAAGACGTTTCACCCGAACCGGTCCGCGCAAATGCGATATCCCAGCCGATCCATCGCAGTCCCCGGAGCGGCACTTCACGAATCGGACACGAGAACCATCGTCATCAGAACATCTTTTCCGGGGGGCGGCGCTCCGGCACGTAGGCCTTCTCAATGGTGCTTTCGTTCCACGCCTCGGACACGTACAGGTTGCAGTAGCACGATCCGTACTCCTTCACATCCGCTTCCCGGTACACGCAGGGGCAGATAATGTCCTTGTCCTTGTCCCGATCTCCAGAGGCAAGACGACAAGGGCAGGACATATACCCGTAGCGCTCCTTGTTCTGAAGAAGTGCCTCGAGCAGTTCGAACACGCGCTCCCTGTCCTGGTTGAAATAGTAACCCTTGGGCTCCTGGACCTTGCGGAGCATGTCGTAAAATTCCTGGATGTTTGCGCTCATGCGAGTCCCAACGCCTCCTTGATCTCTTGCTCCCTATAGCCCACGATGACCTTGTCCCCAATGATAATCGTGGGAAAGGAGCAATTCGGGTTCAACTTTCGCACGTCCTCGAGGATCGCCTGTCGTTCCTCCCCCTGAAGGAGGTCCACGTCCGTAAAATCGTACTGCACCTTACACTCATTCAGGAGCTTCTTTGTGGCCTTGCAATGACTGCACGTGCTGAGGGTGTATATCATGACATTCGGCTGGTTTTCCATGCATTGTCTCCTTTTTCAGGGCGTGCGCCCGAGAGCGATCCCTTCTGCGAATTCATGAGGAGGCCCGTTCATCCAGCAGCCTTTCCAGGGCCTCCAAGTGCCCCTTTTCCTCGTTCGCGATCTGCAGTAGCACATCGCGTGTGGTTTCATCCTCGCTTTTGTGGGCATAGCGGCTGTACAAGTCCAGCGCCTGGGCCTCGAGCATCATGGCCATGGAGAGCGTACCCTCGAGTGTGGACAGTTCACTCTCGTATAGGGACAGGAGTTCCTCGGTGGTAAAGCCTCCTTCCATCACGTCCGCCAACAGAACAGACTCGAACGCTTCCCGGTCCCTGCCACGGGAATCATGGGACTGATACAGCGTCCAAAGGCGTTCCCTGTGCAGCTCCTCGACGGAGGCGAGCCTTTCCAAAAGATCGAGCACGTCCGCCTCGTCCAGATGCCCGGCCAGGGAGCGGTAGAAATCGGCCAGGCCGTTTTCCATGGCATAGGCCAGGGAGACCATCTCCGGGACGGTCTCGTCCCCTCGGAACCAGGCCATGCCCTCGTCTTCGGGGCCGGTTGCCTTGAGCCCGTCCCAGGCCTTGATCCCTCCCTTGAGGCTGTAGACGGCGGCGAAGCCGTTTTCGGACAGGTACTGTGCAGCCGCACGGCTTCGACCACCCACGGCACAGTACGCGAGGACGGGCTTTTTCGGGGCGAGCTCGTCGATCCGGTCCGAAAGATCGGGAAGAGGGAGGAGCATGGCTCCGGGGAGGTGCTGTTTCGCGTATTCACCGGGCTGGCGCACATCCAGAAGGGTGTAGTCGCCCTCGGCGTGATCACGCAGGTAGGCCCGGGCCTCCTTCGGGTCCAGGTTCTCCACAGGCGTCATAAAGGGCTTCCACTTCATGGGAATCGCCTCCGCTCGTTCAAGAGATCCAGGGATTCACGGGCCAGGTCCCGAATACGAGTCGTCGGAAGAATGCCTCCCAAATCGTCCTCGATTTCGGCAGAATCCGAAAGAAGCCCTTCCAGTCGCCCACGAGCGGCTTCCATGCCGAGCAGCCCGGCTAGGTGCGCGGAAAGACCTCGGATGACCGGAACATCGGACTCGAGGAAGGAGAGCACGTCCGGTCCGGCGTTCCGAAGGAGGTCGGGACGGACCGAGGCCAGCCGGACCAATCCCCACAGGAGGCCCACCTGCAGGGGGACGTGCTCCAGATAGTTGCCATCCTCCCGGGAATAGGAAGCCAGGATGTTCGTGAACTCCTCGGCCAACCCCGCGTGCCGGGCAAGAATCTCGCCCATGGCCTCTGGAACGCCCCAGCCGATCCCGCCGGACTCGTCGTTGAGATTCCACATCATGCGGCGCAGCACCACGCGGGCGTCTTCCCGGTTTTCCCTGGCAAGACGGGAGGTCACCTCCCCCATAACTCTCGTGGCGGTCCAGTGGATGCGGGGCTCCATGAAATGCAACGCCCCGAAAAGCGGGCTCACAAGCATTCGATCAGGCAGATCCGACAATTGCCCCAGGGCCCGGCCTTCATCACCGGTTTTCAAGGCGTCTCGAACGCGCTGCTTGAGCCTGCGTCCGGGGAGCCTGTTTCTTTCATGTGTCTTCCCAGTCAATGCAATCCTTGGGACAATGGGCGATCGCCTCCCGCACCGTTTCCTCGGGGTATATCGAGAGATCCTCGACCTCGATGCGCCCGGTTTCCGGGTTGCGGTGAAATACCTCGGGGCAGAGGTCCAGGCAGGTCTCACAATCCGAGCAGCGGATCAGGTCGATGATCGGGACGCGCCGCCGCTTTTTTTCCGGGATCGTGCTTGCCTCCACTGCTCATACTCCCCGTACGTGAATCCTGTGGCCAGGGTGGGGGTCTTGGAGTGCCCGTCCCTGCGGCAAATCCTACAACGGTCCTCGCTGCAGCCCTGGCACTGGAAACAGTCGGGGCACCGGATCCTTACGGACGGGATGCGTGTCCTTGCACTCATGAATAGACTGCAGCCCTGAACCCCATATCCGGAAGGGGTCCATTGACTGTCCTGTCGCCCGCCCCGGCAAGGATGCCGGGGCAGGCGACGACCTGATTTCTCAAAAGGCCTCTTCCACCTTCCACACCTCCCACACGCGGCCGACGAGATCCGGGCCGGGCTTGAGGGTGGTCTTACCGGGTTGCCAACCCGAAGGCGTGGCCTCGGCCCCTCCGGTCTTTCGTACGTGCTGGAAGGCCTGAAGCTGCCGAATGAGCTCGTTCACATTCCGGCCCACCGGGGGCGACAGAACTTCCATGGCCTGGATCACGCCGTCCGGATCGATGATGAATCGGCCGCGCACATTTACGCCGCCGTTCTCATCATACACGCCGTAGAGCCTTCCCAGCCTTCCCCCGGAGTCTGAGACCATGGGATAGGGGGCGCCGCCTTCCACCATCTTGGACAACTCGTTGTCCTGCCACATCTTGTGAACGAAGTGACTGTCCACGCTCACAGAGAGCACTTCAGCATCCAATTTCTGAATCTCAGAATATCTCGCCGCAACTGCGGAGATCTCCGTCGCTCAGACGAACGTGAAATCCCCGGGATAAAAGCAGAGCACAACCCACTTGCCGAGATAGTCGGACAGGGACACCTGGCCGAACTTCCCGCCCTGGTAAGCCGGGGCCTCAAAATCCGGGGCCTTTTCCCCCACCTTCGCCGTGGTCATCATTTCCTCCTTTTCTTGCTGAGGCGTAGTAGCCGGAGCCGGAGCCTCTGTTGCCGACTCGCCCACCTTGGCACCGGTAGGCCGTGCGCAACCGACTTTGAGTTCCTTCATAAGGCATTTCTCCTTTGTCTGACTGGACCGGCACCCGTTGTGCCGGCCTTTTTCCTTTGATCACGAAGGGAGCCGCTCGGCCACCGCCTTAGCCAGATCGCGGCAGGCGGCCAGGTCGTCGTCGCCCGGGATGTAGTGGGAGCGCAGGCCTTCCCCCACCAGGTCGAACTTCATGGCCTCCAGTTCGCCCGTGACGATCTTCACGGCCTCCCCGCTCCACCCGTAAGAACCGAATGCCGCACCCACCTTGTTCTTGGGCTTGAGCCCCTTCATGTAGGTGAGAAAATCGCTTACCGTGGGGAAAATACCGTTGTTGAGCGTTGGGGACCCCACAAGCACGGCGCCCGCGTCGAGCACCTCGGTCATCACGTCGCTTCGATGGCAGGCCCTCAGGTGCATGGGCTTGGCTTCCACCCCTTCGGCGCTGAGCGCATCCGCAAGGGTCTCGGCCATGAGCTGGGTGCTGTGCCACATGGTGTCGTAAGGGATGACCGCCTTGCGCTTGGGCGCCATTGTGCTCCAGTCGACATAGGCCTGAATGATGCGCCCGGGATCCTTCCGCCAGAGGACCCCGTGATCCGGGCAGATCATGTCGAGCTCGAGGCCCATCTCCTGGACCTTTTCCACCAGCTTGAGGATGAGCGGGGCATAGAGCATGAGGATGTTGGCGAAGTACTTCTTGGCGTGAGGCATGATCGCATCCCCGATCTCATCGTCGTACCGCTCTGGACCGGCATAGTGCTGTCCAAAGGCATCGCTCGAGAAGAGGATCTTGTCCCCCTGAACGTACGTGAACATGCTGTCCGGCCAGTGGAGCATTCGGGTCTCCATGAACGTGAGGGTGCGTTTTCCAATGGACAGCTCCTGGAGGTTTTCCACCGGCTGGTAGTTCCACTTCTGAGGAAAGTGGAGGGAAAGGTTCTTGTGGCCCATCTTGGAGCAGTAGAGCGGCTTGTCCTCGCCGATGCGATGCATCACGCGGGGAAGGCTTCCGGAGTGGTCCATCTCCGTGTGATTGCTCACCATGATATCGATCTTTTTCGGATCCACAATCTGGCTGATCTTGTGAATCATCTCGTCCGCGAACGGGGCCTTGACCGTGTCGACCAAGGTGACGGTCTCGTCGAGAATAAGGAAGGCGTTGTAAGTGGTCCCTTCATAGATGGAATAACCGTGAAAGTCGCGGTTGTTCCAGTCCACCGCACCCACCCAGTAGATGTCCTTGGCGATCTCTATTGGCCGCATGCTTTCCCCCTTTCAGTCCTCCTCGCACAACCCTGGCGAGTCAGCGCTTTTT
>JASFQI010000112.1:0-13647 GCA_050115555.1 Desulfobacteraceae bacterium | reverse complement strand
AGCCCCCCCTCCCAAACCAACCAGCAAGTGACCGCAATATTGTCTAACTCTAAGGTCTGCTCCAGCCCGCACTCACGCCAACTTCATGAATCCTCGCAACCTGCTCCACCCACGCCATCACACGGGTTTCGTGCAGACATGCTGTGTGAATATGCACGGTCCCGAGCCCAAACCCGTAGAGCAATTTAATCCAACTTTTATTGCTTTATTGATGGCGTTTTTTGTGCAAGTTATCGCTTGACTTGCTCGATTGACTCCACTACTTTTAGGGAAAAAATCATCCAGGTGCCTCGAGCTCAATAGGGAATCCCGTGAGAATCGGGAGTGGGCCCACCGCTGTGACTCCGACCCCCATCTAATGGGGAACTCTTTCGGCCTCCTGTGCCACTGTCCCAACTTCCGGGATGGGAAGGCCGCCGAAAGGGCGGGGAAACCAGAAGACCTGCCTGGGTGTCGTCGGGAGATCAATGCGGCGAACGTCTCCCGAAGTGGTGTTGTGGATAAAAAAAGGGCAATCCTCAAACCCATGTGTATGGCGTTTGAGGATTTTTTTTCGGGAGGCGAACCATGAAACATCTCTTGAAGAGGTTATGGCAGGACGAGTCCGGGGCCACAGCGATTGAGTATGGTCTCATCGTCGGGATCATGGCCGCCCTGCTCGTGGCGGTGCTGGGCATGTTCGGAGACAAGCTCAAAGGGCTTTTCGCCGCCATTGCAGACATGCTGGGGGATGCGACAGAGCAGGTCTCCGAGACCTCGGCCGTGGAGAAGTAAGCAGGCCCCAGGAACTGTACACGACATCGGGCGATACAGGAACGGAATCATGGGAGGACGCTTATGCAGGACGCGGGAGGAATGCTCAGCCCGCCCGGCATCGTGGCTGTGGCGCTCATGGCCGCATGTCTCTGCATGGATCTTCGGACCAAGCAAATTCCGAACCTCCTGACCGTCCCCTTTGCATGCGGAGGCGTGCTTTATCACTCCATGACCCTGGGACTCCCGGCCGGCGGCCTATTCGCTCTGAAAGGGCTGGGGCTGGGCTGCCTGCTTCTCCTTCTCCCCTTTGCCCTGGGTGGCATGGGAGGGGGGGATGTCAAGTGCCTGGGGACCCTGGGAGCGTGGGTAGGTCCTGAGCGCGTGTTCTGGATTTTCCTGTATGGCGCCATGGCCGGCGGCCTGATCGCCTTAATCCTCCTGGCCCTCCCGCCCAGCGGGCAGGGACATCGAGGGGTCTGGCTCGACCTCAAGGTCGGGGTCCTGAGCGGGCAATGGTTCCAAGGGACGGCAAAAGGCCAGAGCTTCCCCTACACCCTTGCCTTGGCCGTTGGGGTCGCAGCCTTTTTTCTGGTGGGAAAAGCCATACCATGAAACCGCGGAAGAATCCTCGTTCCGAACGAGGCGCATCAGCATTGGAGTTCGCCCTGGTGCTGCCGGTGCTCCTGCTCATCCTCTTCGGAATCATCGAGTACGGGTGGGTCCTCACCTCCCAGATCGTGCTGACCAATGCCGCCTCTGAGGGGGCCCGGGCAGGGATCAAGGCCGAGGACGACGCCGAGGCCCTATACTACGCCACAAAGGCCGTGATGGAGGCCTACTGGCTTGGAGACCTGGACGAAGAGCTTGTGGTGACCGAGATTATTCCCGCCGGCGAGTACCCCAGACGTATCGTGGTTGAGGTCCCGAAGGCTCCCTACAATCCTCTGACCGGCTTTCTCCCGGCCGAGCTGGTGCCGCAAACACTGAGTGCCCAGGCCGTCATGGCCTTTCCGTGAGAGAACCGAAAACGGACATATATGAAACGCAAGAGGAGCAACTCTATTCATGCGTAAGTTTCGCGGGCTGATCGCCCTTGTCCTATCCATTGTCCTGGGACTGATTGCGGCCAGGGCCGTGTACTGGTACCTGAACCGTCCCAAGCCTCAGCAAAAGCCGGTCCAGGTCGTCGCACCTGCACCGGAAAAATCCAAGACCCTTTCCCAACGGATCCCCGAGGGCATGCGGGTCGTGGCCGTCCAGGTGGACAGCGTCTCCGGGCTCGCAGGGAAGATCGAGAAGGGCGACTGGGTGGATGTCCTGGCCACCTCCACCATCCCCAAGAAACCGGGGGCCGCAATCACCCGCGTAGTCCTTCAAGGGGTGGAGGTCTATGATGCCGGAGACAAGGATTCCGCACCCTCCAGCAAGGTCAGCAGGAAAGAGCGAGAGTGGCCCGTTTCCCTCCTGGTCCGGCCGGACCAGGCGCCAGCGCTGATCGCGGCTGCCGAGACCGCCCGGATCCGGCTGATTGCCCGCAACGAGCAGGACCTCGCGTCTTTGGAAAACCTGCCCACGGCCTTTTCCTATGACTCGGGCGTTCAGCAGGCCGGCGCATCGAATCGGGGCGTTCTTCCCGTGCCCGGGAAAGGCATGCGGGCCTTCACCCTGGTCACCCGTGATACAGACGGCGTCCTGGGCGTTTTGAGGCCCAGGGACCGTGTAGACGTGATGGTGACCTGCCCCATCAGCAAGTTCGCAACCGGCGGAGAGACTCAACCCGGCGCCAAAGGAAAAGTCACTGAGACGTCCATGTCCTCCAGGGTGCTGCTCCAGAATGTGGAGATTCTCGCCACAGAACGAGCCCTGAACCTCTCTGTGGGAAGGGAAGGCCCGGTCCACCGGGTGACCTTGCTGGTGACACCGGCGCAGGCCCGGATTCTGACTGTGGTCTCGGATGCCACCAGCAAGAGCATCATCCGTTTCGTGAGCCGGAACCCGGACGACCCGGGCCGCACGCCCGGTGGAATCGTCCATCTCAGCGACCTCCTGGCGGTAAAATTGGAGTCCCTCCAAGTGGACATTATTAAGGGAGAGCAACGCGACTATCGAGTGTTTTCTCGCTAGGAGATCAAGACGTGATCAATCGGTTATGCCTGATTCTTACAGTATGCATCCTCCAGGCCGTATGCCTGCCGGCCCTTCCGGCACATTCGGAGGACGCGCCAAGCAAGAATTCTACCTCAAAATGCGATGACTTTGCGCAATCCTCCTGTCTGATCGAGGTGGAGCTCCACAAGTCCTTTGTCAAGAAGACTGAAAATGTCATCACACGCGTGGCCCTGGCCGACCCGACCATTGCCGATGTGGAGCTCATTACCCCGACCCAGGCCCTGATCATGGCCAAGGACAAGGGCATCACGGCCCTGACCCTCTGGCATGGGGATGACCGGGCCGATGTCTATGACGTGAAGGTCTTTGTGCCGACGGTGCCGGACAACCGGCTCCAGAGGATCGCGGAACGCATCGGACGCCTGGTGGATGGGACCGAGAAGGTCCGCCTCCTCAGCGCCAAGGACGGCGGCGTCCTCCTGTTCGGCGAGGTGGAGAGCCAGGAGGTCATGGACGCCGTCCTCATGGTCGTTGACAGCTTCGGGGTCAGCGCGGTCAACATGCTCACGCTCCGGGGGTCCCAGCAGGTCCAACTCGAGGTCAAGATCGCCGAGGTCTCCCGCTCCGGCCTGAAGCAGATGGGGCTCTCCTTCCTGAACAACCAAGACTGGACCGTAGGCGTCTTTCCGGCCGGAGAGGCGACCGGGAGTGCTGAGGCCAGGCTTTTGCGTGATCTTGCAACCAACACGGACAGGAACGCCCGGGGAACCATTAACGACTTGAGCTCCAGTCTCCTCGACTATGAGGAACAGCTTCTGGTATCGGAGGTGGACATCACCTCCCCGTTCAGCTCGGCCTTTCAGGTGGCCCTCCACGCAGTAGAGGACGACACCCTGGCCATCCTGAGCCTCCTCAAGGAGCAGGGTTTGTCCCGCATCCTGGCCAGCCCCACCCTGGTCACCATGAGCGGTCAGCAGGCCGAGTTCATGGTGGGCGGGGAGTACCCCTATCCGATTCAGGGGGACTCCGGCCAGATCACCATCGAATACAAGACCTTCGGGGTTATGCTTCGGTTTACGCCCACGGTGGTGGGAAAAGAGACCATCACGATCCAAGTGGAGCCCGAGGTGAGCAGCCTGGACACATCCCTGAGTGTGGCCACGGGCGGTGTGGCCGTTCCGGGCCTTCGCACCCGCCGGGGGTCCACCACGCTGCAACTCAAGGACGGACAGACCTTTGCCATGGCCGGGCTCCTGAACGAGGAGACCCGAACCGTGGTGAGCAAGATCCCCTTTCTGGGAGATATTCCCGTGCTGGGAAGCCTGTTTACCAGCAAGGAGTTTGAGACATCCGAGAGCGAGCTTGTCATCATTGTGACCCCACGGCTCGTGCGGGCCATGAACCCGGGCGAGGTCCCGCGCCTGCCCGGCGAAGGGGAAAGCAACAACATCAGCGACGTAGACTTCTTCCTGCTTAACCGGGTTCGGAACCTGACCCAACCGCCGGTTATGGACCTCGGGCCGGAGTCCGGCAAACTGAAGGGGTTCACCGGGGAGACGGGATTTGCGAGGTAACGTGATCATGGCGGACAAGGTCAAAGGGTTCATCATCAGCGAAGGCATGGGCCTGAGCCGGCAACTCGCCGAGGAGATACATCCGATCGTGGATGTGGTCAAGATGATCCGGGACTTTCATGCGGCCTACAGCACGGTCCGTGAAATCCAGCCCGGCGCGGTATTCGTAGACTTGACCGAAAGGACCGCCCAGGGTCTGGAATTCGTCCAGCGCCTCTCCCGTCATCTCCCTGACTGCGCGATCTTCATCCTGGCCCGGGAAAAAGACCCGGACCTGATCCTTCAAGGGCTCCGGGCGGGCGTGGCCGACTACCTGGTCTATCCGGGCACGAACGGGGACGCCCTCCACGCCGTGAAGCGGGCCCTTGGCAATGTGGCCGGGCAGAACGGGGAGGTCATCGCCCTTTTCAGCCTCAAGGGCGGTCAGGGGGTCACCAGCCTGTCCCTGAACCTGGCGGACCACCTCACCCACGCCACCGGCGAAAAAGTCCTTCTGGCCGACCTGAACCTCTACCGCGGGGACGTGGGGATCTGTCTGAACATGCCCTCCACTTACACGGGGTTTGATCTCGTGAAAGACCTGGAGCGCATGGACCACAAGCTCTTCTTCTCCTCCCTGGCCCATCACCCCAACGGCTTTTACGTCCTGCCCGCGCCGGAGGAGATCAGCGACGCGGACCAGGTGAGCGGGGAGGATGTGCGCCACATGCTCGCCCTGGTGCAGCGGCACATGGACTACACCGTGGTGGACCTGCCCCATGACCTCTCTGACCGGTCCCTTGCCGTGCTGGACACGGCGGACACGATCCTAATCATCGCCCAGCAGACCCTCCCCGTGATCAAGAGCGTACAGCGGACCCTGGACCTGTTCCAGGACCTCAGCTACGGGGATGGAAAGGTCCGGATCGTCCTGAACCGCCAGGTTCGCAAAAGCGAGTTCACCACCGGCGATCTTGCGAACATCTTCAAGCAGCCCGTGTTCGCCACCGTTGCCAACGATTATCAATCCCTCATGCAGGCGGTGAACAAGGGAAAGACCCTTCGGATCGCGCGTGAGAAATCAGGCATCAACCGGGACATCCGACGCCTCGCCAGCTTGCTCACCGGTATGAGCGCCCCTGTCCGCAGCGATGGGGAATCAAGGGGTATGTTGGGTTCCCTCTTCTCCCGTAAAGGTTGAAGCAAAAAAGCTCTTCACTTGAAGCGTCTAAAAAAATGAGCCTTTTCCCATGAAGCTGAGCGCACGACTCAAATCCGGAAAAACTTGGTCCGACCGGGTCATGAACGGCTCCCAACTGGACCGGGAGACCTTCAACTCCATCAAGTCCATGGTCCACTTCCGATTGGTGGAGCAACTGGACCTGGCCACCATCACGGACCTGCCCAGGGATGCCCTGGCCGCCTCCGTGCGCGAGGCCCTGGAGGAGATCACAGCCGCGGAGAAGGTCCCCCTGAACCAGAAGGAACGGCACCTGCTCGTCTCGGACCTCATGAACGAGATCCTCGGGCTGGGCCCTATCGAGCCCCTGGTGAACGACCCGGACATTCAGGACATCCTGGTCAACGGAGCGGACCAGGTATACGTGGAAAAGGGAGGTTTCCTCCAACCCACCTCCATCCAGTTCCGCGACCCAGACCACTTGATGCAGATCATCGACAAGATCGTCTCCTCGGTGGGACGTCGCATCGACGAGTCCTCCCCCATGGTGGACGCCCGGCTCTTGGACGGCTCCCGGGTCAACGTCATCATCCCCCCCCTGGCCCTGAACGGCCCGGTCCTCTCCATTCGTAAATTCCGCGAGAACCCCCTCACTGAGGAGGACCTCTTGGGGACCCTGGCCCTGGTCCCGGAGATGCTGGCCTTTCTCAAGGGCGCGGTCCGGACCAAGCTCAACATCCTGATCTCCGGCGGCACCGGTGCGGGCAAGACTACGCTCCTCAACGTGCTCTCCGGCTTCATTCCCCACAGCGAGCGGATCATCACCATCGAGGACAGCGCCGAGCTCCAGCTCGAGCAGCCCCACGTGGTCAAGCTGGAATCCCGCCCGGCTAACGTAGAGGGCCGTGGAGAGGTCACCCTCACGGACCTGGTCAAAAACAGCCTTCGCATGAGGCCGGACCGCATCATCGTGGGCGAGGCCCGCGGGGCCGAGGTCATGGACATGCTCCAGGCCATGAACACGGGCCACCCAGGGTCCATGAGCACGGTCCACGCCAACACGCCCAAGGATGCCCTCTCCCGCCTGGAGGTCATGTCCAGCATGGGGACCTCATTCTTCTCTGAGAGGGCCCTTCGCGGGCTCCTGGCAAGCGCGATCAACATCATTGTCCAACTGGCCCGGCTTCCCGACGGAAAACGCCGCATTGTCTCCATTTCCGAGATCTCGGGCATGGGGGGGGACGACATCTCGATCCGACCCGTATTCGTGTTCAAGCAGAAGGGCGTGGACGAGGATGGCAAAATTTTCGGGACGTTTCACGGAACCGAGACCGCCTCTCTTTTCCTGGAGCATATTCGAACTCACGGCGTGGACCTGGACCCCGGCATCTTCCGCTGTGTCCACGAGGTGCGCTGAGGAGGGGAACCATGCCGCTTTTCATCGCCATGCTGGCCGGTCTGGTGATCCTGTTCTTCGGAATCTCCACTTACTACCTCCTGAAAGACAGGGCCGCCCTGGAAAAGGAGAAGCGCCTCAAGGAGCTCAACGCCGAAGGCAGCGAGGACGGCCGCATGGAGGGAAGTGTCCGCAAGGAGCAGACCCGGAGCCTGGTAGAGCGGCTCCTGGGCCGGTTTCTGGATCTGGCAGCCCTGGAGTCCCTGCTCATTTCAGCGGACGTGCCCCTGTCCCTCGAAAGGCTCCTCACCCTAAGCCTGGGCATGGGCGTCCTCTTCGTCATCCCCATCCTCGTGATCCTGAAAAACGCGCTCGCCGTGCTCGTAGCCCTGGCCGCAGGCATCGCCCTGCCTTTCGCCTATGTCGTCTACCGGAAACGAAAGCGCGAGGAGGCCCTGGTTGAGCAACTCCCCGACACTCTGGACATGATCGTCCGGGCTCTCAAGGTGGGTCAGTCCGTAGACGGCGCCCTCCAGGAGGTGGCTCGGAGCTTCCCCCCGCCCATCGGCACGGAGATCAAGACAGTCTATGACGAGATGGCCGTGGGCCTCCCCTTTGAAGCAGCTTTTCGTAACTTTGAAAAGCGATTTCCCCGGCTGCCGGACGTGAAGATCCTGGTGACATCGTTCATCATCCAGCGGGAGACCGGCGGCAACCTCACCGCTGTGCTCGAAGGGGTGGCCCACACGGTGAGGGAGCGCTTTCAGCTCAAACGGCAGGTCCGGGTTCTGACGGCTGAGGGCCGTTCGTCGGCCATTGTCCTGGGGCTCCTTCCGGCCGCCTTTCTGATCGTGGCATGGATCTTCAACCCCAAGTACATCGGGCTCCTGTTTCACGATCCCCTAGGCAGGAAGCTGCTGCTTGCGGCCGTGCTGCTCGAGGCCGCGGGGTTTATGATCATGAGGTACATGTCGAGGATCAACGTCTGATGGACCTTACACTGATCATCGTGACCCTGACCTTTCTCCTCGTGACCAGCGCGACCCTGGGGCTTTACGCGTACCTTGAGGAGAGATACCGGCGTTTCCTGGTCACCAAACGGATCTTCGGCTCGGAAAAGGAGGCCCGGGCCTTTGAAAAGGATCGGATGGAGGAGTCCGGATGGTTTCGGGCAGTCCGGTCCCTGGGACTCATGGCCACGCCCCGGAGCGAAAAGGAGCTCAAAACGATCCGACGTCTCCTCTCCCATGCCGGGTACCGGTCCACTCACGCGGTTATGCTCTACTTCGGGCTCAAGCTCGGGTTGGCACTGGTCTTCGGAGGTGTTTACCTCTTCGTGATCTTCGTTTCGGGCAACCTGGACATCCGGTCCTTCATCTTTACCTTCCTTTTCCTGGGTGCGGGCTACTACCTCCCCGGTCTGCTCCTGAAGATGCAGATCGCCTCGAGGCAGCAGGCCATCCAGAAGGAGCTTCCGGACGCCCTGGACCTCCTTCTGATCTGTATCGAGGCGGGGCTCAGCTTCGATATGGCCCTCTACAGGGTGAGCCGGGAGATGGACAACGTGTCGCCGATCCTTTCCCGGGAGTTCAGCCAGTACTTTCTGGAGACCCAGAGCGGGCTCCCTCGAAAGCAGGTCCTGAAAAACCTGGCCGAGCGCAACGGGGTGAACAGCCTCAGCAGCATCGTGAACGTCCTGATCCAGTCGTCCAAGTTCGGTACGGACATTGCCGAGGCCCTACGGGTCTACTCCGAGGCCATGCGACGGGAGCGCCAGAAAAAGGCCGAGGAAAAGGGAGCCAAAATCTCCACCAAGCTCACGTTTCCCATGATCATGCTCATCATGCCCGCGCTCCTGATCGTGGTCCTGGGCCCGGTCCTGATCAACCTTCTGAACCACTTCCAGGGCAGGTTCTGACGGCGAACGAGGGACGAGTAACTTTATCACGTCATCACAGGCCATCTATCATGAATCATCATGGCAACATATTCTGTAAGTGTGCGACTCTGTCTCTCCTTTTCATCTGCCTCCTATTGGCCGGATGTGGCCTCATGCACAAGGAGCCGGACCCCAATGCCCTGCTCAAGGCCCGCATGGAGGAGGAGCGGGAAAAGGCCTCCCAGGCCGCGGAGAAACCCGAGAAGAACTTCGTCCTCTTGGCCCGGGAACTGATGGCCAAGGGCCATTACGAGGTGGCCCTGGTCCAGTTAAAGGACGCGAAAAAGGAACACGGCCGCACCCCGGAGGTGGAGCACCTCACGGGCATCTGTTACCGGGAAACCGACGAGCCCGGGAAGGCAGAGGACCACTTCCGGAGGGCCCTCTCCCTGGACTCCGAATATGCCCCGGCCCATGACGGGCTCGGATTGGTCTATGCACGGACGGGCCGGGGCGAGGAGGCCCGAGACGCCTTTACTAAGGCCATCCGTTATAACCCGGCCCGGCCGGATTTTTTGAACAACCTGGGGTTCCTGGAGATGCAGGCAGGCCATCTGGGCCAGGCGGAGACACATTTTAAGAAGAGCCTCCGCCTGGCCCCGGAGTTTCACCCTGCCCTCAACAACCTCGCTGTCTGCTACGGGCTCCAGGGCCGTGAAAAGGAGGCGTTTTCCCTGCTTAAGGCCCACTACCCCCCGGCAGAGGCCCTCAACAACATGGGGGTCATCTTGCGGCTGCGGGGAGAAGACCAAAGGGCAGCTCTCCTGTTCGAGCGGGCCCTGAAAGCCGATCCCGGCCTGGAAGCGGCCCGGGACAACCTGGCCCGGCTCAATGAGGTCGAACATACGCCTAAAACAGGCTCAGAAAAAGCTCTCAAACCATAAATCACTAAAGGAGTGTGATTCATGATCCGCCACCGGTGTGCATGCATTCTCACGACCGCCCTCACAGGCCTTCTCCTGGGTTCGGGGTGCCAACACGCCTCCAGGACCCTGGGCCTGGACCACGGGACCTCTTATCATGCGGCCTTCAGCCGGCAGGTCCTGAACCCGGATGCGCCTGAGGACCCCACGCCTGCCGACACCATGCCCGGTGAGCTTGCGCATGAGATCTACAAAAAGCTATACAAGAAATCCATGACCGAAAAGAAGAAGGATGAAAACGAGAGCGTCAGGCAGGAGCTAGGCGGTACTAACTAATCCGGAGGATGGAAACACAAGGGCCTGAAACATATCGCCTCATTCACTCTGAAGGCTCCAGGCGTCCGAGCTTGACAATGGTGGGAGGACAGGGCGGCCCGAAATTGCCGTAAAAGGCGTGTTCCACCGAATAGTAGTGGCCTTCCAGGATGATGGAGCGACCAGCAATCGCGCGCAACCAAAGACCGCGCAATCCTGAAGGATGACTCCCCCCATGGATATGGAACGTGCCCTGGGTACGAAAGACGACGCCTTTCATTTCTACATCAGCCATTGACGTACAATCATTGGCACCGATATCCTGGATGCACACCACATAGACCATGTCCTCGCCCTCGCCGCCTAGATGGAGGCCGCCAAACCATTGGTAAAAACCGACCGGCAGCTCCGAGGCGATGGTGAAATTGGTGGCGCAGGAATCATCACCATCACCGTCGATATTGGTTAGAATAAGGGTGTCTTGGGGCCCGGTGCCGTCATCCATGAAATAGTAGACCGCACCTCCATGGTCTCCCCCGTGGAACCCGAAACCATAGCGATATAAATTGTGGTAGAAAAAATTATTGTTCGGCGCAGGCTGACCCGGGTCCCAATCGCTGAACCGAATCACGTAATCCGCCCGGTTCCTCAGGTCTTCCATTTCCTGCGCTACGGTACGGGAGTAGTAGACCGGCTCCGCATAGGAATCCCCTCCCGGGCAGTTGGAGATGCTGCCCACGGCTGTTGCGGTGGTGTTGGCATCCATGACAGGCGCGTGATCAACGCTCGAGAAGTCGATGTCGCTATTGGAATGAAGGGCCCCCATGTCATAAAAGGCCGGATATCCCGTGGCATATTTGCGCTCGGTAAAGATACCGTCCCCGCTCTCCTCTCCCAGGGACAGAAGCCCGTAGCGCTTCAGGTAGGCCACGCCCGTGACCTGGAACGGGACCTTGTCCTTTGCCACAAAATCGGAAAGAACCGTGCCCTTCTCCAAAGTCAACCTTACCAGGAGGCTGTTGACATACACATCCGAGGGCATATTGTCCGCCTCCACAAAGGATCGGTATCCGAATGCCGAGTCCCCGGAGAAGTCGTACTGCCCGGTCTCGTCGTAGTAGCCTTGAGCGACCTCCACCGTGTATCCCTCGGGCAGGGTCCCATCCTCCAAGGCATCCGTAAGGTTCTCTTGAAGGATCGCCTCGGCCGTGGCCTCGGGATCCTCTCCGCACAAATCCACAGCCCCGGCCATAGCCGCGGCCTCCACGGCGTTCTGATATCTGTTTTTCTCGGCGTATAAAAACCCCGAGTTCAGGACAAAGGCCAATACGCCCACAAGGATCGTCATGCACAAAGCGGTGATCACGGCAACACTGCCGGTCTCATCCTTCAATCGTTCTCTTGTCATCCGTCCACATCCTGAAATCGTTTACTGTTACTTTATTTGATTCTTCTCTCCTTGAGGGAACTTCACTAAAGGCCCTGCCAGAATCGTTTTCGAGGCACCCTGTTATTGACCGGCCCGTTTGACGCCCCCGGATCCGTCATTGATAAAGGTCCCCTGCTTTCGGATCCCGCCTCCCACAATCAGGCCCACGGTGACCCTCGGCGCCTCGGGAAAGGATTGGACATACTCCTCTGCGATCTCTTCCATGACCTGATCGACCCCCTTCTCAAACCCTTGTGTGGTGCTTACATAGGCCACGTACCCCGGGCTGGTCTCCGCTTCCGCCAAGGCCTTGGCGGATTCTGCATCCCCACTGCCGCTCTCGCCCCCCCCTGAAACGGACCCGCCCGCGGAGCTCAATGCCGCCGAGGTATCACTCCCAGCAGACCCTTCAGCCGGGGCGGCCGGCCTCCGCACGAGAGAAGGAGTCTCCACCCTGAGCCGTCTGGCTACATTCTTCTTCAGCACCCGCTCCTCAAAGGCCGTCCTGGCCTGCTGAAGCTTCTCCCAGGTCCTCGGCCTGAGCCTCCCGGATGGATCCTGAGCCGATCCCTGTCCTTCGGCCCAGTTCATGGAAAGGGTCACCCGGTCCGAGTGTGGCTCCTGGGCTTTGCTCCCCGCAGAGTGGGCCGGGCCGCCCTCTGCTTCACCCCCCTCTGTAACGGCTTGGGGAGACGAAGTACGGCCTGGAGCATTGGGGGCCTGGGGCTTTGCCAGCTCGACCGGGCCGGACGGGGCTTCTGTTCTCCATTTGTAAAACCGGTAGACCGCCGGTCCAAGAATGATCACCAAGGCCACGCCGTATAGCACCGGCTTGGCCAGGATGGACCGCCCCGCGGACCATATGCCTGTTTTCATGCTGCGCATGATCGTTCCTCATTCCTGCTGGATAATAATGGATTCTTTGGTTTTTCGCTTTCAGCGGGCCCGGCCGGGACGGAATTTGTGTCTTGTCACAAGCGCCCAAGGGCCCGGGTTCCGGCCACAGCGGCCCTTTCTCTTGTGCTGCCTGAAACAGGGGAGGCCCGGTCCTGGGACCGGGCCTCAATTAAGGTGAAAGGATAAATGAGCCTATGCTACGAAAGCGGGGATGATGCTACCCCGCCTTTCGCCGAATCCCGATCAGCCCGAGGAGCCCCGAGCCGAGAAGCAGTACAGCGGCCGGGACGGGGGTAGCAACGACGTCAGGACCTACCGCCTGTGTAAGTAGGTTTTTGTCCCAACTTGCACCCAGATAAAAGCCTTCATCCATAGGGAGGTAATATTCCAACACCACATCCCATGCGCCGTCCAGCACTGCGGTAAGCACCTCTGCAGTCAGGGTGCCGATAAGCGTCTCCGAATTGGCTGTGATGGTGTATGGTTGGAAACTAGGATGGTTTGCATCAAAGCTGCCCCACCAGTCCTCATAGCCTGTATAATCATCGTTCCTTGGCGTAGTCCACGATGTATTAATATGCTCAGTCCAACCCGCCGGATCCTCATACGCAAAGTTCACAAAATCGAGCTCAGAAGAGTCCAGCCAGAGGGAATAGGCGTATAGCCCCATTGTGATGTCTTCGGTTGCATCACCTACCAGATAGATGTAGAAATCGATTTCATCCCCAGTATCCACCTCAACGGTGGACGGGCGAATCTCTATGGTAGGCAGAGCAAAGGCATATGCCGACATCATGAAAAAGGAGATCATCAATATTGCCAATAGCCTAACAGTGCGCATGTTTTTATCCTCCTTTCATCAGTGATTAAAACCATGGGGCGGACGTATTAAATTTTACCCCGAATTTGGCTTTATCAAGATAAGTTATGCTACCATTGCCATCGAAATCACAGTCTTCATTATAGGTGCCAGAAAATGCCAGGCCAAATACGGCCTTATCAGCGTAATTTACAGATCCGCTGTTGTTAAAGTCCCCATCCACCATGTTCCCGTACATGTCCCCATCCGTGTCCCACTGGTTGGAGTTGGACGTCAGGTAGGCATTGTCCAGAGCATCGGGCACGCCGTCATTATCCGTGTCCGTGTCCACAGCCAGGCCCGACACAACGTCCGGGCCGCCGGAACCAAACCCGTAGTCCTGATCCACAT
>JASFQI010000111.1:0-13651 GCA_050115555.1 Desulfobacteraceae bacterium | reverse complement strand
CCCCAGAGCCTTCCAATCCTCCGCAGGTACCAGCCAACCGTTTCGACCGTGACGGATGATCTCGGCCGTCCCTCCCGGGCTGTCAAAAGCGACCACCGGCGTCCCGCAGGCCATGGATTCGAGAACGGCATTGGGAGAACCTTCATACCGGGATGAAGAAACGAAAAGGTGTGCATGCGCCATAAACGGATACGGATTGTCCTGATGGCCTGCAAATGTGATCGCCTTTCCCAATGCCAATCGCTCGGCCAGATCCCTCAGCACGTCCCTATGCTTCCCGTCCCCTACCAGCGTCAGGTGGAGATCCGGCACCTGGGAACGGGCCTTTTTCAGGGCTGGAAAAAGGAGGTCATACCCCTTCTGCCTTGTGAGCCTCCCAACGGAAACAAGCTGAATGCCGCCCTGGGCATAAGGGGTGCTTCCGTTCTCGAGTTGCACTCGGATGCGCTCAACGTCCACGGGATTGGGGATCCGCAAGATCCTCTTTTCAGGTATGGAGAAGTGCCGAGCCAGATCCTCCTTGACGAAATCGGCATTGCAGAGAACCCGGTCCGCTCGGGGATAGAGCCGGCGATAGGCGATCCGATACAGGCTGGGAGACCTCGTATGCTGAAGTCGGAAGCTCGGGGTATTCGCTTCCCGGACAACCAGCCTTGTGCAGGACGGCATGAACCTCCTCGTGGCCAGAAGCGCAAGGTTCAAATGCCCCAGAGTCGAGATCACGGTTCGGGGCCGAAGCTTCCAAATAAGACGGTAAAGCCCCGGCAGCATGGAGCGCACCCGCCCATTCCCCACCACATGGACAGGTATGTTCTCGGGAATTTCTTTCAACAGGGGACCGGCTGATCGAGCTAAGGCCAGATGCGGCCTGCAGGGCCTCAAGGATAAATGGCGCAGGACCGTGAGGACGACCCGTTGAGCACCTCCGGCCTCGAGGTCGGAAAGGACGAACAAGGATTTCACAGGGCGGATGAGCGGCTTTTCGTCAAGAGGGTCAGGACGTCGCAAGGAGTTTTCCCCTCCGGGATCTCCATTGCCATAATGCGCCCACCGCCCACACAACAGCCATTTCCATCCCGGGAACCGCCTCCACGGTGTAACGGGTCTCCACGTTGCCCACTATGCCCATGAACACCGTTCGAGCCAGCACAACAGCCATGGCAATCCAGACAATGCGCCTCCCGGGTCCCGCCCTTCGAAAAAAAGATCCGAGTGCCACAGCTAAAAAGGAAAAGATCAGGAAGAACCGATAGAGGCCGTTCAACGCCTTGCTGGCAGAGCGGAACGGGTATTTTAGCGCCAGTTTCACTTTTCCCAGGATGCCTCCGCGGGTAAAAGCGAGTCGCTCCTCATAGGAAAAACTGGAAGGCATCTCATTGGGCCACCCGAAGCTGCAGTAGGGATTGGTCCAAAGGGACTTCATTCGAAGCAACGGGATCCATACACGGACTCTCAGAGGCTCTCTTTCGGCTCTCTCCTCAGCCAGCCGGCGAAACTGATCGTCAATCTCTTGGGGAAACGGTTTTCCGGTGTAGTTTTTCAGCTCGTCCAGGAGTCCCTGAACCTGCTTTTTTTCCTCCGGGTTGTCATAGGCCCTGTCATCGATCTGGATGCCATCGTACACGAACCGGTTCACGGGCCATCCCCACCCCGGGCGCTGGTATTCCTGGGTGATCCAGGTTCTTCCCCATGCGGCGTAACCCAGGGGCGGAGGCGCATTGTCAGGCATGGTGAAGGGGGTCGGATACAGTCTTGGAAGATCCACCACGATATTGCGCACGGTCCAGCCAGCAAGCGGAAGGCACAGGAGCAGTGCCACAAGCGCCCCTCGGGCCATTGCCTTCAACGGATTGTGGACGAGAAATGCTGTGAGGGCTACCGGCACGCAAAGAAGAATACCGTCCAACCGAACAAACACGGCGGCTGTCAGCGCCAGGGCAAGGGGAATGATTCGTAGCTTCTGCTCGCCCAGCGATATCATGAGCTCGGCCAACACCCACATCGTCGTCGCCAAGGCGAGGGTCTCGGTCTGCATGTACCGGGGCCAGGCAACCTCCAGTGGAGAGAGGGCCATGACCACTCCCGTACCAATGGCCAGCCCCTTGCTCCGGGTGTAGCGATGGATGGCGCTCATCAACCAGCCCAGTGCCACGACATAAAGGAATGACTGGAAGACGCGTACCGCCATGTTGGAATGATCCGCCACAAACCATACCAGCGCGACAAAGGCCGGATATCCCGGCAGTTGATTCCCCCCGAAATGAGGGACACACTCGGAGCTGCCGGGATCAGAAAGGGAAACACCGCACCCACGAAGAAT
Organism: Desulfobacteraceae bacterium; assembly: GCA_050115555.1. Taxonomy (GTDB): domain Bacteria; phylum Desulfobacterota; class DSM-4660; order Desulfatiglandales; family HGW-15; genus JASFQI01. The sequence continues at coordinate 11,331 of JASFQI010000111.1, read as the reverse complement.
GTTCTCTGCAACCGTGGTGTAGATATCGGCATCCCCACCCATAAACGGCGCGGAAAAGACAAAAACAAGCCGGATGATGAGCGCCGCCGCCACAATCGAATAGAACCCCTTACTCGCCCACAGTGTCTTCCCGGCGTACTCGGAATCCGGAAAGCCGTTGTCTGTTTGCATGGATGTGTTCTGACGGTCGGTCATGGTCTATCGATTACCTGCATTACGGAGGGATCCCCCCAATCTTTCTCTTCCTTCCTTCAATGCGCCCGCGTATTCCAGCGTTCCGCCGATCATGGCGGTAAACAGCTTGTACGTAAAGGCCGTGGAGGCAAGAAGGATCGCATCGGCCCGGGCAAGACCCACAGCCAGGTAAAGCCCTACGGCAACGACCTCTGCCGCGCCGATACCGGCCACACTGACCGGGACGATCTGAAAGAGCATGGCGGAAGACACCACAAAGGTGACATGACTCCAAGGAATCGAAATGCGGAAAGATACAGCAGCAACGTACACGGCCGTACACATGAAAAGCTGCATGAGGATAGAGTAGACAGAGGCGGTACCCACCCAACGGGAAGAATGCCTCGCCGCCGCCAGAAATGCCTCTATCCTTTCACGAAGGCCTCGGCTGCGCACCTTGCTCATAACAAAAAACGCCGCCCCGACGAGAAACAGGACCGCCCCGACGACCGCATACCCTCGAACAATGCCCAGCCCCTCCACCAGGGTTCGGGACGTGGGAATAAAGGCCAGAAGAGAAATCAGCACAAAGGTCAGAAACCCCAAGAAGCGGTCTGAAATTACGGCAGCAAGGGCATGCTCCCGGCGCTCCGGAAAAAAAGTCGAGAGCATGGCCAGCTTGGCCACGTCCGCTCCAATGGAAAACGGGACGAAAACGAAGTAGAACAGGGATCGCAGATGAACTCGATAGATCGCAGCCAGGGAGGCGCGCCTTCCGCACGCCCGAATCACAAACAGGAGCCTGACCGCACAAACGAACACCGAAACCTGGCTCACGAGCAATCCCACCAACAGACGCCAGTCCGCCTCCCGCAGCCGTGTGACCAGATTTTCCGTCGCTGCGAGGTAGAGAAGAGCGACGAAGCCGGCCGGGAAGAGCAGGAGCTTGATCAGGATCAGTGTTTTGCGTTTCGCGATGGTAGGACTTCCTGTGCAGGCTGCCCGGCTGATGCCGGGACACGAAGGTGTTCTTTGATCATTTTATCCAGAGCATTCAGCTCTTCGGGCGAGAAAAACGAAGCGGACTCCCCTACAGTCCCCTTCCTGGCCTTGTAGGACTGAGGATTCTTCCGGTCGCCGGGGGTAATCCATGGGTTGGCCCCCTGGCCCTCCCGCTCTTTTCTCTGCATTTTGTCAAAACGCGTTCTCTCAACGGCGATTTCGATTTCAGTCCTGGAGTAAGGGAACTCCATGAATGTGCAGATCTCCTCCAGCGTCTTTTCGGGCTCCTCTCTCAAGTCCTCGTACCGTACTGCCATGGCGGAATCAGGATGGTTCTCTACATAACGGAACCAGACATTCAGAAAATCAACGAGCTTTCGGATTCCCACCACGGGATCCTCCAGAAGATCCTCTTTTCGAATCCACGGGATCTTGGTGCGGTATCGAAGATGGTAATAGGAGCTGACCAGGGTGTCTCTCGGATCGCGCCACAGATGGATCACCTTGCCTTTTGCCCAACGTTCCGGCGGCATCCTCCGGATTTCATCGTCTGTAAGGGCGTAGGACTCCCAGGAAGCCCCCGCATGACTGAAATCCACAAAAGGGAGTTCGCCGTAGTCGTCCAGGAGTTCACGCAACGTTGTGACCTCATCCGATGCCACTCCGTGCCTGGCCTTGGCCAATTCGTACAGGAGGGCCTCCAGCCAAGTCCTTCCGGATTTCGGGTAGGAAACGACGGTAACGTCCGGGGTTCTCCTCCCGCCTTTGCGCCATCTTCGAAACGGAACGAGCAGGTAGTATTGCAAATAGAAACGCAACACCGAGGGCTGACGAAGGAAAAGAGCGAATCGCACGGCGGTCGCATGCAGAATATACCGGTACTTGATCCATCGCTTTCTTCCTCGGGTTGCTCGGTCTTTATCCATGGGCTGGAATAACGCTAGACTTCATGTTGAGAGGATGAACGGATCGCCGTATTCGCACCATGATCCCCTGTCCGTTCCGCAATGGCGATGTAGGAAACCCCTAAGGGGAGATTCACGCGATCGACCAGACGACCTTCCATCAAAAACATTCGTTTCAGAAGCCCGTTCCATGGTTCCGGGGGGGGCTTCATGCTTTCTGTGGATAGCTCCTTCCACCAAAACTTCAGCACGCGTTGCAGCAATCGAATGCAGAGGATGGGAACGAACAGAAAAAAATTGAACCCGGTGAGCCGGACGATCCTGACATCTTCACTCCCTTCAAAGAGCCGGCAAAGGGACCTCCTGGTATATCTCCGGAAGTGAAGACTCAACTCATCCAGATCGCTCCAGAGCAACGGGCATGCAGGAACGAAAAAGACCATTTTTCCGCCCTTTCTCAGGACCCGAAGGGCCTCACGGATGCACGCTTTATCGTCTTCAACGTGCTCCAGGACATCCAGGCCGACAACAAGCCCGAAAGACTCGTCACGAAGAGGAATATGGACAGCATCGCCGCAGACCGCATGCGGGTAGGATCCCGCCTTCAAGGTGGTATGACTGCGATCCAGGGCGACACAGTTGAAGAATGAGGACATCCTCCGGCTGAAGGATCCGAAGGACGCTCCGATCTCCAGCACGTCTTCGCCTTCTGGACACAACCTCTTGATCAGACGCATGGCGCAGGCATACTTGCCCACATGCCACCAGTGCGTATCCTCGTTCCTTATCAGGTATTCGAAAGCCTCCTTCTTCATCCCTATGCTGAGGAGATTTCTCCCTTTGCGGTCTTCTGCTTTATGCCCAACACGATATAGGCCCAGAGAAACAGCCGATGATCCGCCTTCCTGGAGAGATGCTCTTGTGCCATTCGATTCGTAAACGCAGCCGCCTCCTTTCCCATGAACGGGCCGGGCGACCACTCGCTCCAGGCGTCTTTCAGCCATTGGGTCAGGGGAATCCCGAACCCCTTCTTGGGCCGCTGAAGAATGCGGTCCGGAACGAGATTGCGAAGGGCCTCCTTGAGAATGTGTTTGGTCCTGCCCTTTCGCATCTTCCAGGCGGAAGGAATGCGCCTCACAAAGTCCACCAACTCCTTATCTAAAAACGGCGAGCGAACTTCCAGGGACACCATCATGCTGGCACGATCCACCTTGGGAAGGATATCGTCCTGAAGATACAACTTGGTGTAGAAGAGGAGCGTCCGGTCCACGAGGTTGGTGGAAGCGCTCCCATGCCACGCATCGAGCGCTTCGGAGTAAAGCTCCTCCACGTCCACCCTTTCCTGAAAAAGCGCATCGATTTCACCCGGCTCCAGGGGTGACAGCCATATCGGGTTCCAAAAGGGCCGATCATAAGTCAACCCTCGCAGGGTACGCTTGACCTTGAAATCCATGCTCATATTCCGGCTCGAAACCGGAAGAAGCTCGGCCAGGGATCGGATGGGATTGCGCAGAAAATGCGGAACCAGGACATCGAAAAAATGGGCCAAACCAAGGGCCTTGAAAGGGTCGTACCCTGCGAAGAGCTCGTCGCCTCCGTCCCCGGAGAGCGCAACGGTCACCCGGCTTCGAGTGAACCGGCTCAGGAGGTAGGTCGGGATGATCGAACCGTCCACAAAGGGCTCGTCCAGCCGCTGCAGGACGTCCGGGACCAGTTGCCGGGCATCGGTCAGGGAAAGCCGCTTGTGATGATGATCCGTACCGAAAAATTCCGCTGCGAACCGGGCGTGCCCGGATTCGTCAAAGGAGGACTCTTCGAAACCGATCGAAAACGTCCGGATATCCTGCGGATCCCGATAGCGCGTGGCCATTGCGGAGACGGCGGTCGAATCGATCCCCCCGCTGAGGTACACCCCAAGGGGCACATCCGCTTCCAGGCGCCTTTGTACGGCCTGGGACAAGAGATGCAGTAGCGTCTCCCCCCACTCCTTTTCCGGATTCTTGGGAATCCGTTCAAACGGCTCGACCACGAACTCCCAGTATCGGTCCACATGGAACTCCCGGGTTCGGATGTCGAATGTGAGGTTGCATCCTCCGGGGAGCTTGTGCACTTGCGCGTAGAGCGTTCGGGGTGCGGGGATGAAGCCGTAGGCAAAGTACTTTTTCACACTGAGCCAGTCCAGATCGCTGCGGACGGCCCTGTGGAGGCTCAGGGCGCTCAGCTCGGAAGCGAACGCAAAGACCTCCCCCTGCTTCGTGTAGTAAAGCGGCTTTTTCCCGAACCGGTCGCGTGAGAGAAAAATTCGTCTTTCCCTGGAATCATAAATGACAAAGGCCCACATCCCGTTGAGTCTCTCCACCATCTGCGCCCCCCACGTCTCGTAGCCGTGGACGAGCACCTCTGTATCGCAGTGATCCGTGGTAAACCGGTGCCCCAGGCCTTCGAGTTCCTTACGCAACTCGCGGTGATTGTAGATCTCCCCATTGGTAATGACGGCAACGGTGTGGTCCTCGTTCCAGAGCGGCTGAGCCCCGGCGGAGAGGTCCACCACTGAGAGCCGGCGATGCCCCAGGAAAACCGCTTCCTCCCGTTCGCAATACCGGCCTTCATCATCCGGGCCACGATGGACCAACGCCCGAATCATTCGGTCCAGATCGTCTTCGGTTCCTTTGCCGACAAAACCGGCGATCCCACACACTTATTTTTCACCCATATAGCACAAGGTTGTATCGTTCACGGGAGCGGTCCTGAAATGCGCGGTATTCTCACGATTCATGAATCAAACCGACCGTTTCAGGTGCTTATGTGTTCACCCACGTTCAAACGTGATCTCACCGTGTAGATCGACTTTTTCTGGGACTCATAGTACGTGCGAACCATCATTTCGGCCAGCAGGCCCATAAGAACACACATCACGCCTGTGATAAGGCACATGACGACAAGAAGCGGTAGCGGGGTTTGTATGAAGTATACGTCTTTTATGATTTTCAAATACAATGCATAGATTCCTGAAACAATTCCCAACCCCAGGAACGCCAGCCCAAAGGTCCCGAACACGTAGATCGGCTTGACCGAGTACCGGAACAGGAACTGCACCACGATCAGATCGAGCAGCACCTTCACCGTGCGGTCCAACCCGTACTTGCTGCGCCCGGCCACCCGGGGGTGATGGCTCACAGGCAGCTCCGTGACCCGTGCGCCCATCCAAAATGCATAGATAGGAATGAAGCGATGCATTTCTCCATACAGAGAGACTCCCTTGAGCACTTCCCTGCGATAGGCCTTCAGGGTGCACCCGTAGTCGTGCAGGTGCACCCCGGAAATCGCGGAGATCAACCGGTTGGCGATGCGGGAGGGGAGGTTGCGTCGGATGGGGCTGTCGGCACGATCCTTCCGCCAGCCCGATACCACATCGTACCCCTGCTCGAGCTTGTCGATCATCCTTCGAATGTCCCCGGGATCGTTCTGCAAGTCCCCGTCCATGGGAATAATGATCTCCCCGGAGGCCATGTCGATGCCCGCCTGGATGGCTGCGGTCTGTCCAAAATTCCTGGAAAAGGAGATCAGCTTGAACCGCTTGTCCTTTTCAGCGATTTCCTGAATCCTCGCCTCGGTCTGGTCCGTGCTTCCGTCATTGACAAAGAGGACCTCGAAGGCGTCTTCGAATCGCTCGGACTCTGCGACAATCCGATCATGAAGAGCAGCAATGTTCCCCTCCTCGTTGTACACGGGAATCACGATGGAAATCATGGCGATCTCCTCACTGTGAACGGCTTGGCAAAGTAGTAGGTTCCAAGGGTTGGAATGACGAAAAAGGCGTCCTCGCGGGAAATCATGGCGTGAAGCTCGAGGATTTCATCTTCCTGTAGGCGAATAACGTCATCTTCAACAGCAACCATCCGTGCCTGAACCGGCTGATGTTCGTGCTTCCGTAGGTCCGTTCCCGGTATCGAATGGGCACCTCCACCACCTTGAGGTTCTGCTTGACCGCCCCGAAGATCAGGTCGAAATCCCCGAAAGGGTCAAAATCCCCGAAATAGGAACGATTCGCCTGGATCTTCTGATAGTCGCTTCGAAACAGGACCTTGGTCCCACACAGGGTGTCCTTGAGCCGCTGATTCAAAATCCAGGTGAACATCATGGAAAAGAACTTGTTTCCCAGCAGGTTCAGGAAACGCATGGCTTCCTTTTCCATGGGGTAGACCAGACGACAGCCGTTGACGAACTCCCCGAAGTCCTCGGAAATGGCCCGGTAGAACTTCGGAAGATCCTCGGGCGGCATGGTGAGATCTCCGTCCAGGATCATCAGGATGTCCCCCGTGGCCTGGGAGAATCCCGTCCGGACCGCGTCCCCCTTCCCTTTGCCTCCCTGGATCACCAGCTTGATATCCTTGTCCGGATAGGCATTGATGACGCGTTCGATCTCCTGCCTGGTGGAGTCCGTGGACCCCCCCTCCACGAAAATGATCTCCTGGTGCCCGCCGAATGCGGGAATTCGCTGGACCGCAGCTTCCACGTTGCCCGCCTCGTTTCGGGCCGGCACCAGAATTGTGGTGGAATAGGTCGTCTCTTTGCGCAGCCCCAATGGACGGGCCACGATGTAGCGACACAGAGCGAGCTTCCTCAGCCCCGGCAACGGGGCGATGTAGCGGTTCACGAACTCGCTCACCCAGGGGATTCTCTTGGGCAAAAGGAGGCGACATTCGGTCTTGACCACCTGGAACTGCTCCAGATGGAGCAGGTTGGCAATGTCCTCGGTGGCCAGCCAGTTCTGATGCTCTTCGGGCATCTTCCGGCCGATGAGCTCTCCGAGCTTGAGCACCGGCTCCCAGAGGAAATTGTAGTAGGTGATGATGACCCGGGTATCCGGACGGCAAACCGATCGCAGACCGCGCAGGGTTTCCTCGATGTCCTGGAGATGCCCGATGACGTCGTCCAGGATCACGAAATCGAACGTCCCCTGCACACCCTTGAGGTCTTCGATGTCGTCCTGTACGAACTCGAGATCCGGATACCGATCTTTAGCCTGTTGAAGCATCTCTCCGCTGAAGTCCACGCCCACCCCTCGGGAGGGTTTCAAGGCGTGGAGCAGGTCCCCGGTCCCACAACCAAGCTCCAGGACCGACGCGCCCTCGGGCACCAGAAAGCGCATGTAGCGCTCCCGGTCGAGGTAGTAGTAGCGGTTCTTCTCCTTCCAAACGGCTCGATCTTCTGCAAGCCCCTCAAATCGCTGAACGATCTCCTTTTTTCGCTTGTCCTCTTTCATTCGCCTCTTCCGTTCCCGCGGGAATCGTTCTGTTGGTCTGCCTGCTCCACATAACATTGATACGTCTCTTCAATGCCCTCTCTCAGAGGGATGCGGCTTTTCCAGCCGAGTGCTTCCAATCGGCTCACATCCAACAGCTTTTGCGGGGTCCCGTCCGGCTTGGATGGATCGAAACGGACGTCTCCCTTGAATCCCACCACGTCCCGGATCAGAAACGCCAGGTCTTGGATGGGGATGTCCTTCCCTGTCCCGACATTGAGGATCTCGTCCCCGTCGTAATGTTCCATCACGAAGACACAGGCATCGGCCATGTCGTCCACGTGCAGGAACTCCCGCCTCGGCCGGCCCGTACCCCACACCGTCACAACGCCCTTCTGCTCACTCTGGGCTTCGTGGAACTTTCGAATCAGGGCGGGAAGCACGTGGCTGTTCTGAAGGTCAAAGTTGTCCCCCGGTCCGTAGAGGTTCGTGGGCATGACCGAGACGAACCGGGTGCCGTACTGCCGATTATAGGCCCGGCACATGGTGATCCCGGCGATCTTTGCCACGGCATAGGGCTCATTCGTAGGCTCGAGCTTGCCCGAGAGCAGGTGCTCCTCCTTCATGGGCTGGGGGCAGTCGCGCGGATAGATGCACGAGCTTCCCAGGAACAGGAGCTTTTTAACGCCCGCGCGGTAGGCCTCGTGAATCACATGGGTCTGGATCTGGAGGTTCTCCCGAATGAAGTCCGCGGGATACGTATTGTTCGCCAGGATTCCTCCCACCCTGGCAGCGGCCAGGAACACAACCTCGGGTCGCTCTTCCCGAAAGAAGGCCTCCACCTCGCCCTGCCGGGTCAGGTCCAGCTCCGCGTGGGTCCGAGTGACCAGGCGACTGTAACCCTTCTCCTTCAGCCTTCGCAACATGGCCGAGCCCACAAGTCCGTGATGCCCGGCTACGTAAATTTTGTTGTCCTTGTTCATTGCCTTCCAGGGTAGAGGATTCGCAGCATCGATCGATTCCCGACCTTCCGCATTGCTCAGTCCTCGTTGTAGTTCAACACCCGGAAGCCGCTCTCCTTGCAGAGCTGGTCCCGGGAAGCCGCTTCCAGATCCTCCTGGACCATCTGCGAAACCATCTCCTCAAAGGAAATCCGTGGGGCCCACCCCAGCTTCTCCCGGGCCTTGGTCGCATCTCCCAGCAGAAAATCCACCTCGGTCGGCCGGAAGTATCGCGGATCGACCTCCACCACCACATCCCCCGCTCGCAAAGCTCGCTTGCTGAAATCGGATGCACCCGCATCCGATTTCAGAGAACGCGGCTCCGCCGCTCCAAAATCTGCGGGAAGGGGCCCTCGTTTGCCTGCCTCCTTATCCCTTCCGGCTGCATTCGAAACCGCCTTAATGATCCCCTTTTCATGGAGACCTTTCCCCTTCCACTCAATCTCCACGCCGATCTCCTGAAACGCCGCCTCCACAAATTCCCGAACCGAGTGGGCCTCGCCCGTGGCCACGACGTAGTCGTCGGGCTGATCCTGCTGGAGGATGAGGTGCATGGACCGCACGAAATCCTGAGCATGCCCCCAGTCCCTCTTGGCATCGAGATTCCCGAGGAAGAGCTTCCGCTGGAGGCCCAGCTTCATTCTGGCGACTGCGCGGGTGATCTTACGCGTGACAAAGGTCTCGCCACGGACCGGGGACTCGTGGTTGAACAGGATTCCGTTACAGGCAAACATCCCGTAGGCCTCCCGGTAGTTCACGCAAATCCAGTAGGCATAAAGCTTTGCCACGGCGTATGGACTTCTCGGATAGAAGGGGGTCCTCTCGCTCTGGGGCGTCTCCTGCACCTTGCCGAAGAGCTCGCTCGTGGACGCCTGATAGAACCGGACCCGATCCGTCATCCCCAGAATCCGGATCGCCTCCAGCGATCTCAAGGTGCCCAGGGCGTCTGCGTTGGCCGTATATTCGGCCGACTCGAACGAGACCTTGACATGGCTCTGGGCGGCCAGATTGTAGATCTCGTCTGGCTGAACCTCTTGAACGATGCGAATGAGATTCGTGGCATCGGTAAGGTCTCCGTAGTGCATGAAAAACCGCACGTCCTCCTCGTGCGGATCCCGGTACAGATGATCCACCCGCGCCGTATTGAAGGACGAGGACCTTCGCTTGATGCCATGCACCTCGTACCCCTTCTTGAGCAAGTACTCCGCCAGGTAGGCCCCGTCCTGCCCGGTGATTCCCGTAATGATCGCTTTTTTCATACACTCAACTCCATCTTGCCCAAGGAGGTCCATGCGTCCTTCAGGCAAAAAAAGCTCAATCTTCGGATCTCAGGAGTTCCTCCAAAAACATGCGATCCAACTTGTCCTTTTCTCGAACAGACTGTTTGAGGCGCAACAGCAATTCCGGACTGGCAAAAGTGAACGAGGTCTTCTAAGGTCGGCGGTCGGGATTCGTCGGCCTGGCCATCATTTTGATCATCCACGCGTCACTCTCCTCAAAAGAGCTGAATCGGTACACCCCACGGGGGACAAACGGTCGGCCGTGTCTCAGGCCCAAAACCAGCGCGAAAAAACCCGCATTGGCCTCGAGTCCCCTACCGCGTGAAGAACGCCTGCCCACGGTCTTCTGCCTGTCTTCGGAATCATTCATAGCCAATGGAATCGATTTCCCGACATCCGTCCTGTTTGAATGATCACAGTCTGCCTAAGTCCTTGACTGTATGGTGTTTTGGTGCTATTGTGAGTGAAACATGGATGGAGTCGTAAAAAGCCCGTGACCTACAAATTTGCCTCTCGCGATTCCAATAACTTAGACATAGCCAACAGGCGGTCGCGCGGGGTTTTGCGAGACCGTCAAAAACGGTTCCAAGACAAGGAGATGGATATGGGCCGGCTGACCATTACTCTTGAAGACGATATGCATCGAGCGATCAAAGAGGCCGCCGCCCGGCAAGGGCGCAGCATCCGCGAGATCATAGAGGAAAGCCTGAAGTTTCGTGGGATCAAACCCATGGAAAGCGCCCGCCGCCTGGTCGCACGCGCCAGGGCACAAGCGCAGTGCAGCGAAGCGGATGCCACCCGCCTGGCTGTCGAAGAAACCCGCGCGCAACGTTCGCAATGAGCGGCCACGTCTTCATCATCGACACCAATGTGCTGGTTGCCGGACTCATCACGGCCGAAAGCAACAGCCCTACAGCCGGAGTTTTGGATGCCATGCTGAACGGCAGCCTCCTCTACCTCATGTCGCCGGATCTTCTTCGTGAGTACCGGGACGTCCTTCTAAGGCCCAAGCTTTCCAGGCTCCATGGTCTCACTGAAGCGGAGATTGAGCATTTCCTGACCGAGATCACTGCCAACGCCATATGGCGAGAGCCCGTGCCCGATACAGGCCACCCCTCTCCCGATCCGAATGACGCACATCTGTGGTCGCTCCTGGCATCGGAGCCGGCCGCTGTTCTCATCACCGGCGATCGGCTGCTCATCGAAAACCCAAAACCCCGAAGATCGGTCATCTCACCGGCGACCTGGGCTGAACACTCACTCTGAAGGAATGACATCCATCAACGTTTGAAGACGGAGAGCGGCGAAGCCGCGTTACAGAAAAGCGCGAAGCGATTTCCTTGATGCTTACCGCCAGGAGCACGATCAGCACCGGCTCAAATGGAAGACGGTACTTGGCATACCCCACCGGCCCGGAGACCAGGAGGAAGTATCCGATGATCAAGACAAAGAGCCCCCCTATCCATGCCTCTTTTCGAAACAGGCAAATCAATCCCCAGAGCTGAATCAGGCGGATAATGGGCATGAAAACGAGACTTCCCAACACGGTCCACCCGAATCCTCCTTTGATTCCTCTGATAAAATTCATCCCCCGGTCCACCAGGGTTTTCCCTTTTGTGTAAAAAAAATGCGGCCGCTCGACGTTCAAGAGGTAGGAAAAATCGATCACCGCCGGGGCAAAGAGGTTTTTCGCCATGCCGAATGCCCACGCTTTGGCAATGGCA
>JASFQI010000110.1:0-13659 GCA_050115555.1 Desulfobacteraceae bacterium | reverse complement strand
CTGGACATGGTTCAGGGATACTGCGAGTACACGTGCACACTCTGCACCAGCGTGTGCCCGACCGGCGCCATTCGAAAGATCACGGTGCGTGAAAAAATCGAAACGCCCCTTCGCATCGGTTCCGCTTGCGTGGACCGGGGCCGCTGCCTGCCCTGGTCCGGGAACGGGCCCTGCATCGTGTGCGAGGAGCACTGCCCCACATCCCCCAAGGCGATCGTCTTTCACGAGGCCTCCGTCCCCAAGGCGGACGGGTCGGGCGAAGCGCCCGTGCAGCTCCCTTCCGTGGACCTGAAAACGTGCGTGGGCTGCGGCATTTGCGAGAACAAGTGCCCGGTACGCGGACGCCCGGCCATTCGCGTGATCTCGGCCGGAGAGACCCGCTCCCTGGAAAACCGCATCCTGTTGTAGAAGAGAGCCCCCCGCCGGCACATTCTTCTTGAGCCCCATTGGCCTGAAATGGTAGAGAAAGCAAAAAAAGCTTGATTTCTACGTTTTTATTCTTATAATTGTGTGTCAATTATATATAATTCTACATCTTTTAGGTGCATCCACCCTTTCCATTTTTTCAGAGGGTGAGGATTCACCACGGGAACGCGCATGATACCACGATACACCCGGCCTGAAATGGGGCGCATCTGGACGGACGACAACCGCTACGCCAAGTGGCTCGAGGTGGAGATCCAGGCCTGCGAAGCCATGGCCGAAGAAGGCCTGATCCCGCAAGAGGCGGCCCGGGTCATTCGCGAGAAGGCCGGCTTTTCCGTAGCGCGCATCCTGGAGATCGAGGAAAAGACCAAGCACGATGTGATCGCCTTCCTGGAAAACGTGGCCGAGTACGTGGGCCCGGAGTCCCGCTTCATTCACATGGGGCTGACCTCCTCGGACATCCTGGACACGAGTTTCGCCCTGCTCCTCAGGGAAGCCATGGTCCTGATCATCGAAGACGTGGCGGCCATCATGGACGTGCTTCGCGAGCGGGCCTACGAGCACAAGCACACGGTGATGATCGGCCGGTCGCACGGGATCCATGCCGAGCCCATCACCTTCGGGCTGAAGCTTGCCCTGTGGCACGCGGAGATGCGGCGCAACCGGGAGCGGCTGGAGGCGGCCCTCAAGGACATCAGCGTGGGCAAGCTCTCCGGGGCGGTGGGGACCTTTGCCAACGTGTCCCCCAAGATCGAGGCCCGGGTGTGTGAACGGCTGGGGCTCCGACCGGCTGAGATCTCCACACAGGTCGTGCAGCGGGATCGGCACGCCGCGTACTTCTCGGCCCTGGCCGTCCTGGGCGGCACCCTGGAGAAGATCGCTATAGAGATCCGTCACCTCCAGCGAACCGAGGTCCTGGAAGCCCAGGAGCCGTTTTCCAAGGGTCAGAAGGGCTCCTCGGCCATGCCGCACAAAAAGAATCCGATCGGGTGCGAGAACATCTCGGGTCTTGCCCGCCTGCTCCGCACGAACGCCCTGGCCGCCATGGAGAACATCGCACTGTGGCACGAACGGGACATCAGCCACTCCTCGGTGGAGCGGGTCATCGGTCCCGACAGCACGATTCTGGCGGACTTCATGCTGCACCGGCTCACGGGCATTCTTCGCGGTCTCGTGGTCTACCCCGAGAACATGAAGCGGAACCTGGACAAGCTCCAGGGACTCATCTTCAGCCAGCAGATCCTGGTCCGGCTCTCCGAAGGAGGGATGAAGCGCAAGGACGCTTACGAGCTCGTGCAGCGAAACGCCATGAAGGTCTGGGACACGGGCCGGGACTTCAAGACGCTGCTCCTGGAGGATGAAAAGGTGCTGGAGCACCTGAAGCGTGAAGACATCGAAGAGGTCTTCGACGTAGACTACCATTTGAAGCATGTGGATGAGCTGTTCGAGAGGGTCTTCGGATCCTGATCCGAAGGACATGCACCGACCTGAGAACCGACCGGTTTGTGGAAACGCCCGCACGGAGGGTGCGGGGAGCGGCCCGAAAGGGAACCGGTGTTCCTCGCATCCGCGGTCTCGTTGGGAGAAACCGCCGGCGCTGCGCGACGTCATCCCCATGGAAACCCCGGGCAGAGCACCATGATGAGGAAGAGGAAACTTTCCGGATTGTTCATACGCCTTATTCCATGTTTCCTGGCCGCCGCCCTTGTGGGGGCCTTTGTTTGGCCCGGAACCCTTCCGTCGGAGGCCAAACGCACCAGAAAAAAGGCGGAGGTGAAGGTGCCGGCCGCACTGATTCGATGGCCGGAGAGCAACAGCGAGTACGCGATCCTCGTGGACAAGGCGACCCAGAAGGTCCTGGTGTACCGCACCCAAGACCTCACCCGGCCCGTCCGAACCTACCGCTGCTCCACGGGAGAGAACCGCGGCCCCAAGACCCGCCAAAATGACAAGAAGACCCCCGAGGGGATCTACTTCTTCACCGGGGCCTATGGGGAGCAGGAGCTGACCCCCATCTATGGAACCCGGGCCTTCCCCGTGGACTACCCGAACCCCCTGGACCGAAAGGAAGGCAAAGACGGGTACGGCATCTGGTTCCACGGGACGAACAAACCGCTCAAGCCGAACGACACGAACGGGTGCATTGCGCTCGAGAACGGAAACATCGACACCCTTGCCAAGTACATCGAGCTGAACGACACCCCCACCGTCATCAGCTCCAAGCTCGAGATGGTCGACCCGGTCACACTCGAAAAGGAAAGGGTGGCCCTGGAGCTCCTGGTCGAGGGATGGCGCAGCTCCTGGGAGAGCGAGCGAATCGACGAGTACATGTCGTTCTACGGGAACGCCTTCCACGCCAAGGGAATGGACCGCGATTCCTGGCGGGACTACAAGCGCCGCCTGTCACAAAAGTACCCCTGGATTCGCGTGGAGATCGACAACCTGCGTCTTCTCAGACACAATGGAACGGTGCTCGCCAAGTTCAACCAGCATTACAAGAGCCCGTCCTTTGACAGCTATGGAGAGAAGCGCCTTTACCTGCGCCGGAACAGCGAGGAGTGGAAAATCGTAGGCGAGTACTTCAGTGCGGTGGACGAGCGAAGCAAGAAGCAACGACCGCCCAAGCCGGATCCCTCGATCCTGATTCAAGGGCTCATGGCACGCTGGGAACGCGCCTGGGAGAGTGAAGACATTCGGGCCTACATGGCCTGCTACGATCCGTCCTTCCGCTCGCGCGGCATGGACGTTCGGGCCTGGGAGCGTCACCGGAAGAAGCTGAATCGGACGTACCGGTCCATTCAGGTCGAGATTCAAGACCTGGAGATTCAGATGGTGGGAGAGAACAAGGCCAAGGTCACCTTCAAGCAGGATTACCGGGCCGACGACTACAGGGATTACGGACTGAAGGAGCTCCTCCTCATCAAGAGGGGTGACACGTGGAAGATCAAGGAAGAGGAATGGAAGGCCCTCGAGGGGAACCCGGCGTAACAGCCAAAGGGAATTCAGGGAAGTCCCAACGGTGGACCATCATGATCATGGGGCGCTTCGGGAAGATGCGTTCCTTCAAGATCTCCCCTCACCTGATTTTCTGGTCCCTCCTGTTTCTCGCCGTCTACCTCCCCGCTTCCGTCCTGGTCTTCAATCGCTGGGTGGAACTTCGCCAAACGACCCGCAACCAGGAAACACGTATCGACGAGATTGAGATGAAGCTGGAAAAGGCCGAGCGGGCGCTTTTCAAGTTCAAGCAGCATGTCATCCTCCTGGAGACTTACATCGAGTCCCTTGAAAAGCAGGAGATGAGAACCGAGGCCGAGCCCCCACAAGAGGCCCCAGCCGTGGAGACGCCGCCCCAGGAGCCGGAGACCGTGGAAGCGGCATCCCCCCAAGCCGAGCAAGCCCAGGAAGAGGAGGAAGCCCCCGCAGAAGAGCCCGAGCTCGTGGACGTCGAGAAGCTGACCTTCAGCATAGAGCCCGGCTCCTTTCTGGTGGACTTCAACCTCACGAACATCCACCGCGGAGAGGACCCTGTGAGCGGGTACATCCACATCCTGGCATCGGGCACGACGAACGGAGACACGTGGTGGGAGGTGTACCCGCGGGGCAGTGTGGAGAACGGACTTCCGGTCAGCTACCGGGTGGGACAACCCTTCATCATTCAGCGGTTCAAGCCGGTCCAGGGAAGGTTCGACATCCGTCCGGAACGCGGGGCGCCCACGACGATTCACGTCGTGGTGTACGATGACACGGGGCGGTTGATCTATAACACGCCCTTTGAGGTGGATCATGCGTCCTGAGCTCCGAAGGGCCTCCGGGGTCCTGACCACATTCGTTTTGACCTTCCTCCTGGCCTTCGGGTTCTGGTCTCCTACGTCCGCACGTGCCAAGCGGGAGCACATCGTCCACTTTCCCAACACCGCCTACGAACTGAACATCTACAAGATTCACGGAAAGCTGCCCGGCAAGACCCTCATGCTCATCGGCGGGATCCAGGGGAACGAGCCCGGGGGATTTCTCAGCGCCGATCTGTACGCGGACATGAGCCTGGAGAAGGGGAACCTGATCGTGGTGCCCCGGGCCAACTTTTACTCCATCATCCTGAACAAGCGCGGTGTGAACGGGGACATGAACCGAAAGTTCGCTCGCAAGGCCGATCCGGACACCATGGAGGATCGCATCGTCGGCATCCTCAAGGACCTCATTCGGGAAAGCGACTACCTGCTGAATCTCCACGACGGGGCCGGCTACTACCACCCGACCTATATCAACAAGTGGCGAAACCCCATGCGCTTCGGGCAGTCCATCATCGCCGACTGTGAGACCTATACCGTGCCCGGGACGGACCATGTCATTCGACTCGGAGACATAGCCCGCAAGGTGATCGCTGCCGTGAACCCGCAGATCGGCAACGAGCTCCACCGGTTTCACTTCATGAACACGAAAACCGGGGCGCCCGCCAGCCCGCACAAGGAGCAACGGATGTCCGCAACGTTCTATGCCCTCACCGAGCGGCACATCCCGGCCTTTGGGGTGGAAACCTCCAAGTTTCTTCCCTCGGTGGACCTCAAGGTGCGGTATCACAACCTGGTCATCAACGAGTTCAAAAAGCTTTTCGGGATCGTTCCCGAGTCCCCCGGCCTGGTGCTGGACCCGCCCGTGCTCAAGTATCTCGTGATCTCCATCAACGGGCGGACCCCGATTGTAATCAAGGACCGGGAGACCCTCACCCTGGCCCCAAACGACCGGATTCGGGTGACCCACATCGAATCGAACTACGAGCGGGGATTGAGCCTGGACATCCTGGGCCACGGCGACCTGAACGACTTTCGAAAGGACTTTCCGGTCGTGGGGAACACGAGCATCATCGTGCGGAAGGACAACCAGACCTTTGCCGAGATCCCGATCAAGCTCTCCTCCAGGCGGCGGTCCGCCCGCACTGAAAACGCCCCTTTGACCAAGGCTTCCAGCCGCACGGACGATCGGGTCACCGGGTTCGTGGTCGAGACCCAGGGACGACGGCTCCTGCTCGAGAGCGGCGAGACCCTCGACCTCGTTCGCGGGGACACCCTCACGATTCAAGGCATCCAGCCGGACATGGGCCCGGACCGGGTGACCGTAAACTTCAAGGGGTTCGTGGGGAACCGGGAGAACAACACTGGAGAGGACCGGGGCTTCCGCATCCACACGGATCCAAAAGCCCTCATGAAACGTTACGCCTTGAACCGGGAGGGGAATCTCTACGAAGTTGTGGTGAGCCGAAAGAGCGACGAGAAGAAGCTGGGGCGCTTACTGGTTCGCCTCCATCCCCCCCGACTGGACTATCTGCTTCTGTGCCTGAACGATCAGGACCTGGTGGGGCTGAAGCCGGGCGATACCCTGTCCCTGGCCGGGGTGAACACCCTGCGCGTGGAAGCCATTCGAACCAACCTCTTTCAGGATGAGGACGTACACCTTCGTATCAACGGGCACACCCTTCACCGGGGGGAGAACGGAAAGCTCGCGGATCTGCGTCTGCCCAAGGGCAGGGGCCGGTGCGAGGCGGTGGTTCGGAGCGGGTCATCCGTGCTGGGGTCGGTCTATCTTTCCCCATCCCCGTAACGCGTCCACAACGGCGCATCTCAGCCCATTTCCCCCTCGTTGTTTTCCACCGGGACCAAATTCAGCGCATCCTCCCATGGATCGCTCTTTTCAACGGCCACCCGAATACGTTGACCCGGGCTGAAATCCTTGCCGTTCTTCCGCTTTATCTCCGTCACCAGCAGCACGTCCGTGAGGAGGAGCCGGTGCTTGCTCCGCGTGGACCAGAGGATCAGGGCGTCCATGTGGAGCCCCCTGTTCTGTTGGAGGTACTTCTGAATCCAGTACCGGGTCCGGTTTCGACGGACCGTGGCAAGGTCTTTCAGGCTCGCCTGAACCGTCATGCGGATCTTGTCCATGGCCTCCCCGTCGTAGAGCAGGGGCCTTCCGAGGAGGGCGTTTCGAATCTGGCGCTGGACCGCCAGATCCAGGTATCGCCGAATCGGTGAGCTGATGTTCGTGTAGGCGTCCACGCCAAGGCCGGCATGCGGGCTCGGGTCCGTGTCGATCATCATGGGCTGAAGCTTTCGCCGCTGCATGAACACGTAGAAGAGCGGGTCCAGGTCGCGCGCGCTCAATCGATCCGCAGGCTCCCCCTGGCCGCGGTAGAGGATGGGGATTCCCTGCTCCCGGCAGAATCGGGCGGCCAGGGCATTGTAGAGAATCATGAACTCGGCCACGAGCATGCGCGCCGGCGTATCCTGCTCGAGCATGCGAAGGGAAACGGTGCCGTCGTCGTCCACGCGAATCGACACCTCGGGCACGGAGAGCACGAGGGCACCCTGCTCGATCCGCCTCTGCTGAAGCGCCGTAGCCAGCCGGTGCATCCGCAGAAAGTGCGCGTCCTGGTCAAGCCGCTCATTCACCTCGTCGTATGTGAACTGGTGCTTCACCCGGATCAGGCTGGGTACGAAGCGGTAGCTCAACACCGCGCCCTCCGGATCCAGCCGGCAAAGCAGGCTGATGGCGGGTCGGTCGATCTCCTGCTTCAGGCTCAAGGTGTCCTGGCTCAGGGTCGGGGGAATCATGGGGATATGCTGCCGGGGCAGGTAAAGAGAGGCGCCGCGCTGGCGCGCCTCCAGGTCGAGCGGGGATTCGGGCTCGATGATCCCCGCGACATCCGCGATGTGCACTCCGAGCTCCAGAGCGCCATCCTTTTCCTCCAGGCTCAGGGCGTCGTCAAAGTCCCGGGTGGCCGGGCCGTCGATGGTCATGGCCTCCAGGTGACGCAGGTCCTCGCGGCCGTCCATGTCCACGGGAACGGCCTTCAACTGCTCCGCATGCTCCATCAGGGCGTCGCTGAATGTGGTCCGAATCTGGAGACGCAGGAGGTCCAGGTCCTGATCCTCCCCCCAGAACCCCAGGGACACCAGGATGTGACGTGCGGACCGGGGATCGGAGTATCCCGTCCTGGAGAGCAGCTCCCGGGCCTGCTTGTACTCCGGTGTATCGTCCCCGTGCAGGGCGAGGTCGCTCACCAGACGAATCACCTCCTGGATGCAGGAGGGCATGGAAGGACGCTCCCCGTCCAGGGCCCTGCGCAGCCAGTCCGAGCCTTCGCTCAAAACGCGCTCCCGGCGTCTCTCCTCTTCCCGCTGATGAAGGATCTCCTCGATCCGCTGTTTCGAGTTGGGCTGGAACCTCCCGTCCTTGAGCTTGAAGTGGAGCTTGTCCTCAAAGAGCGCCCGGACCAGGGCCGAGACGTGATCGTCGTCCACGACCTCGCCGAAGGAAAGCTCGGCCAGATAATCGTAATCAAAGGCCTCGTTCTCGTCGTGGATGAGCTCCCAGAGCTCCCTGACGTGCACCTCGCCCTTGAGCCGGTCCCGCCGCTCCTCGGCGTTACGGAGCCTTGTGAGCACTTCGTCCCGGGGCTGGGACGGGTCGATCAGGGCCGTGTTCGAGACCAGGAGCACGCGCTTGGGCGACAGGTTGGCTTCGCGGTTCGACGGGGTGAGCACGTGGAGCTTTCCGCCGCGGTCCTCCAGGCAGAGAGCGCAGATGAACTTCCCCTGATCGATGTATTCGACGGTTTTCCCCTGATTCATGACGGTCGGAAAGGGCACCCCGGAACAAGGCGGCCGGCGCTGTGGAGCGGCCGGCCGTAGGCGCTCTCCCCCCTTTCTACTCAGGCATTGAGAGAAATTCGGGAGGGTTCCCGCAAATCCTCCGGAAGGTAGTACCAAGGGAAAGAGGGCTTGTCAACCAGGGCCGGCGTCTCGCCTTGACTTCCGGATCGGCCTCGGCTACCTATTCTTTCTGGATGACTCGTTTTTTTCGTTTTTCTTGCGGGTTAGGCCCAAGGCCGCCTGCATTGATCTCCGGAGGTGACCATGAACCCACGTGGCTTGGGGCTTCTTTTTCTGGTTTTTTCAGCGCTTTTTCTGCTGCCTTCATTAGCCCTTTCCGGGCAAATCGTTCTGGACAGCGAAAAGCAGCTCGCGTTCGCGCAGCACTACGTGGAGCGGGAGGAGTATGATCGCGCTGCCCAGGAGCTCGAACGGTTCGTTTACTTTTTCCCCGAGGATGCCCGGGTGCCCGAGGTGCATTGCCGGGTAGGATGGTGCTACATGAAAATGAACCGGTACGAACGGGCACGGAAAATCCTCTGGGAGGTCCACGACACCTACCGACTCCACCCGGTTGCAGCCCGGTCCCTCTTCCTCATCGGCGAGTCCTACCGGCAACAGGAGGTGCCGGAGGAGGCCGCTTACTACTTCGAGCGGATCCTGGCCGTCTACCCGGAAAGCGAGGCTGCGGACGAGGCCCGCTACAGGCTGGGCTGGGCCCGCATGGAGGCCGGCCGCTGGCGCGACGCCTCCAAGACCTTTGCCCAGATCCCCGAATCGAGCCCCCTCCGGGACCGTGCCCTAACCCTCTCTGAAATGAGCCTCCACGGGGAGGAACTCCCTGCCAAGTCTCCCTGGACCGCCGGAGTCCTCGCGGGCGTGCTCCCCGGCCTGGGTCACGCCTACTGCGGGCGCTATCAGGACGCCACGGTCGCCCTGGTGATGAACGGGTTGTTCACATGGGCCACCATCGAGGCCTTTGACCGGGACCAAAAGGCCTTGGGCGGACTACTGGGATTCATGGAGCTGGGCTGGTACACGGGAAACATCTACAGCGCGGCCAACTGCGCCCACCGATCCAACCGCAAGACCCGCGAGGACTTCCTGAACGAGCTGCCCGGCCGCCTGGGTGCGTTTTCCTCGGGAGACGACGTAGGCCTGGCGTTTCGGTTCAGCTTCTAAAGGGCATCGCCGCCACGTCCGGATGTCATCCCGGCCCCTTCCTGCCGTGCGGTGCGGGGGGCACATTGCAATCGCCCTGTGACTCTGATAAATTTATTGAAGCATCTGGGAACACGGAGGTCCTCCACGGAATCAGGAGATTGATGAACGCTACATTCTTTCGCAACACCCTGGCCGGGCTGAGGAAACGGCTCGCCCGGCTGGCCCCGGACACCTTGTGGATCGTGCGCCCTGAAAATCGGCGCTATCTGTCGGGGTTCCGTGCCCCGGACGTACAGCTCGACGAGTCGGCCGGCTACCTCCTCATCACGGAGAAGGACGCCCTCCTGGTCACGGACTCCCGCTACACCACGGAGGCCGAGGCCCAGGTGGTGGACACCGAGGTGGTGACCATCCGCAAGGACTTCGTGGAGACCCTGCCGGAGCTTCTGAAACGGCTCGGCACGCGGTGCCTGGCCTTTGAACCGGATTTCCTGATCTGGAGCCTTCACCGGCGGGTCCACAGGGCCCTCAAGGCCATGGATCCCGCGGTTCGGTTTCAGCCCCTTCGCGGCGTGGTCGAGAAAATGCGGGAGATCAAGGCCCCCGAGGAACTCGAGGCCATGGAACGTTCCTCGGACCTCATGGGGGCGATCCTGGACGAGGTCATCCCCCGCATGACCCCGGGGCGAACGGAAAAGGCGATCGCCTGGGAGATCGAAGGCCTGGCAAGGGAGGGCGGAGCAGAGGGCATGGCGTTCGATTCCATTGTCGCCTCAGGTCCGAACGGTGCCCTTCCCCACGCCGTGCCCTCGGAGCGCGCGCTTCAACCCGGCGAACCCGTGGTCGTGGACGTGGGCGTGCGCGTGGACGGGTACTGCTGTGACATGACCCGAACCGTTTTTCCGGGGGACGCGGAACCGACTGAACGCTTTCGAACGGTTTACCGGACCGTGCGCCGGGCCCAGCTGGCTGCGCTGGAGGCGATTCGGCCCGGCGTGGAGACCACGCACCCGGACCGGATCGCCCGCGACATCATTCGGGAGGCCGGTTTCGGGGACTACTTCGGCCACTCCCTGGGGCACGGGGTGGGCCTGGCCGCGCACGAGCGGCCGCGTCTTGCGCCTCGAAAGCCCACCCGTCTCGAGGCCGGCATGGTAGTCACGGTGGAGCCCGGGATTTACCTGCCCGAAGAGGGCGGCGTGCGTCTCGAAGAAATGGTGGTGGTGGAAAAGTCCGGCCCTCGAATCCTGACCCGCACGGACCACTTCCTGGACCTCTGAGTCTGCATCGAATCGACTCCTGGCTTGCGGCACATCCTTTTCGAAACCGGGTCGGCCGCTTCGCCCCACAACCCTCACCCGAATCGGAATGGTTTGCCATGGCGCCTTCCCAGATCGATCATGCGCTGGACCAGTTCATCGCCCACCTGCAAGTGGAGCGGGGCCTGTCCCCGAACACGATACAGGGTTACAGCCGCGACCTGGTCCGCTTTCTGGAGTTCCTGGACCGGATCGGCCGCACGCCGGAGGGTGCGACGCGCGAGGACGTGTCCGCATTTCTGGGAGAGCTCTTCGGGCGGCTCTCGCCTCGAAGCATGGCCCGGAACCTCACCGCGGTTCGCATGTTCTTCCGGTTCCTGGTTTCCGAGGGAAAAATCGAGACGAGCCCGGCCCGGCTCGTGGAAGCCCCAAAGCTCCCCCGGCGGCTTCCGGACATCCTGAGCCCGGAAGAGGTGGAGCGGCTCCTGGAACAGCCCGACCCCTCGACACGGATCGGCCTGCGGGACCGGGCCATGCTCGAGCTCCTCTACGCCACGGGCCTGCGCGTGTCCGAACTCGTGGGGCTGCGCCTTCAGGGGGTCAACCTGGAGGTGGGGTTCGTGAGGGTCCTGGGAAAGGGGGACAAGGAGCGTGTCGTGCCCATGGGGGACAAGGCCAGGGAAGCAATCACGGCCTATCTCCAAAACGGACGCGGGGATCTGATGCGGGGGCCGGCCTCGGCCCACGTCTTTCTGAACGCCCGGGGCGGATCGCTCTCGCGTCAGGGGTTCTGGAAAATCATCAAGCAGTACGGACGGCTTGCCGGGATTCGAAGGAGGATTACTCCACACGGTCTCAGGCACGCCTTTGCGAGCCACCTCCTGGAGAGGGGTGCGGACCTCCGGTCCGTGCAGGTCATGCTGGGACACGCGGACATCAGTACCACCCAGATCTACACCCACGTGACCCGGGAGCGGCTCAAGCAGATGCACGAAAAGCACCATCCAAGACCTTGAGCCAAGGAAACAGGACACGATCGAGGCAGCTATCGTGGCGAAGATCATCGACCTGAACGAACGGCGGAACCGCCCGCCCGAGAATCTCATCACGGCCCGGCCCCTGGAGTTCCGGCGGGCCGGCTGGGAAAGCTCCGACTTCGTCATGATGCTCCGCTCCCAGTCCGAGCGCCTGGAGCAGCAGCGGGGAGAAAACCTCCGCGAGGGCCGCATGGGCGTTCCCTGCCTTCCGCCCCATTTCGTGCTCCGCGGCGGCATGAGCCACACCGTGCGGGGCCTGTACCTGCACAAGGACAACGAAAAAAGCATGCAGGACGTGTACTACCTGGCCGGCCTCGTGGACTGTATGATCAACCAGGTGAGCCCTCTTCTTCGGACCCATGCGATCCGCGACCTCTACCGCAAGGTCATGACCCTCAAGCAGACCCTGAACGTGAACTGGTACGGGGCCATTGATCAGGTCCTCTTTCCCATCGACCCCCGCTTTCACAACTTCGATGCGTATCGCCGCGAGCTCGAAAGGGCCGAAAAGCTCCAGAGCCTTTACCATGCCGTTCGTCAGGGGATCGAGGAGATGTTCGCAGTTCTTTCCGGCGAGTACGTTTTCTACACGCCGGGTGTGGGGGAGAGTCATGGACGATGAACATCGCCGAAAGGAACAGGAAGAAATCCAAAGGCTTCGCAAGGAACTCGCGGAGCGGGATCAGGAGTTCGAGCAATTCCGCATCCACAATCTCTTTCTGAACGCCGTGTTCGACGGCATCAGCGAGGAGATCCTGGTCCTCGACCGGGAGTTCAACGTGCGGGACGCCAATCGGGTCATGCTGGAGCGATACGGCCTGGACAAGAGCGCCATTGTGGGCCGCAAGTGCTACGAAATCAAGGAGGAGTCCGGGGCGCCCTGCCACATGGGAGAGAATGGATGCCCTCTTTCGCGTGCCGTGGAAAGCGGGACCCGTGTGGAGTCACGATACCGGCACCTGGACCCCGAAGGGCGCAAGCGGGAGCTCTCGCTCATTATGTATCCCATCCTCGTGCCCGGAGAGGACCGGATCCAGTACTTCATGGAAATCGCCAGGGACGAGACCCGCTTCCGCACCCTGATCGAGCAGCTTCGGGCGTCCCAGCAAAGGTTCCGATCCATCCTGGACACCGCCACCAACGCCGTCCTGAGCATCAACGAGAACCACGAGATCACCCTGTTCAACAACGCCGCCGAGAGGATCTTCGGGTACGCCCGGGAGGAGGTGATGGGCAGGGACCTGGGCGTCCTGGTACCGGAGAAATACGGGGATCACAGCCGCTACGTGCAGCGGTTTCTGGAGCGCAGGGAACCCTCCCTCGTGGGGCGGACCATCAGCCTGACCGCCAAGAGGAAAAGCGGCGAGGAGTTTCCCATTGAGCTGAGCCTCAGCTTTTTGGAGCTTGAGTCCGGAATCACGATCACGGCGATCATTCGGGACATCACGGAGCGCAAGCGCCTGGAAAAGATGCTCCTCCAGTCAGAGCGCCTGGCTGCGGTGGGAGAGGCCGTGGCCCACGTGGTGCACGAGCTCAAGAACCCGCTCATGATCATCGGGGGATTCACGAGCCAGATCCGAAACGCCATGGAGGACGATCGGATACTTCAGAAGCTGGACATGATCCTCGAGGAGGTGGCCCGGGTGGAGCGTCTCGTGCTCGACCTCGGGGACTTTACAAAGGAATACCGGCTCGTAAGACGCCAGGCCGACGTAAACTCCGTGCTTCAGGACGTGATCAAAGTCATGGGGGCGGCCTACTCCCCGGAACGCTACGCCATCATGGAGTACCTCGACCCGAGCCTGGGGGAGATCACCTGCGACCCGGACAAGCTCAAACAGGTCTTCATCAACATCATATCCAACGGCATCGAGGCCATGGGCGAGGGGGGCATGATCACCATTGTCTCCGGAACCATCCCGGACGGCATCGAGATTCGCGTCAGCGATGAAGGTCTGGGCATCTCCGAAGAGGATCTCCAGCACATCTTCGAGCCCTTCTTCACCACCCGGGAGCGGGGTTCCGGGCTTGGCCTGGCCATCTCCTACAAGATCATCCAGGCCCACGGCGGAGAACTCTCGGCCGTGAGCCGTCCGGGCAAGGGAGCCACCTTCATCATTCGGCTCCCAT
>JASFQI010000109.1:0-13682 GCA_050115555.1 Desulfobacteraceae bacterium | reverse complement strand
TGCTCTCCTGCGGCCTTGGGATAACGGTCCAGGATGAAATGGGCGATAAAATATCCCGAGGTGACACCCGGGCAGTAGTGATTGTGGTGCTCACAGCACTTGAGGAAGTCATAGGGTGCTCCCTTGGCATGTGCGCTCAAAAGGGTCACCACGGTAAAGGCATCCCCTTTCAGTTTTTTCCGAATTTCGTCGAACTTTGCCGGCTCCGAAACGGAATCGCCTTTCATATTGAATCGAAGGGTCTGTGCAGAATCGCCGTTGTGACGAATCACCACGGTCTCCCCATTGTCCTCCCGGTGTAGGGCCACCAGGAGGGGATGGGTCTTGGCCCGCTGAAAGAAAAGCAGGTTCCTCTTGCCCACAGAGCAACCTGTCGCATCCTGAATGACGTCCACGACCTCGGGGCAGCTCTTGCCGTTCAAGGCCACGTAAGGGGCGTCCGTCAGGGCACAGAGCTTTGGATTCCCTTTCTTCACCTCGAGATCTAGCATGGCCTGCTCGATCAAAGGGGACATGGCGTCCGAAGCCAGTGCCGCAGAGGCGAGGGCCATTACGAGTGCAAATGTAAAAATCGCTGTGATTCGCTTCATCCTTTTTCCTCCGTTCCAGAGTGCGATGTTTACCGTAAGAAACCGATTTCCCACCAAAAAAAACCACGAAAGAGTCCTTCCTTGGGAAGGGACGCCTTCGTGGCAAAATTCAAATCATTCGGTGTTGAGATGTTGCTATATGCTGGGCTTCTTGCCCTGAGCGATTCTTACATGCGTTAAAACATAGCCCCGAAGGGTTGTCAAGAGCGTTCACAGACGGTCTCTCTACGCCCCCTTTTGAGCGGAATGAGCAATGAGCGGGAAATGCGTTTTTCAGTATACCAGGAGAATCACAGGACCTTTAAACAGCCGTGAATACGTTTCATATTCCACTCCGCCCGTGATTGGATTCAATTTACTTTCGGAAACTTCATGAAATGATGAGAAGAACACCTTGGACTCTTTGACTCAACTCACGTTCGGTGCCGCTTGCGGTGAGGCGGTTCTCGGCCCAAAGGTGGGACGAAAAGCGCTGTATTGGGGGGCCGTTCTGGGAACGCTTCCGGATCTGGATGTGTTTATTCCCCTTGGCGGTCCTGTGGACGACTTTGTCTACCATCGGGGGCTCAGCCATTCCTTGTTTCTTCTGGCACTCTTGTCCCCGCTCATGGCCTGGGTGATCACGAAGGTCCATTCAGCCACGAAAAAACATTGGAAAGGATGGTTTCTTCTGTGCTTCCTGGTCCTGGAAACCAGCGTGCTTTTGGATTTTTTCACCGTCTACGGGACACAGATTTTCTGGCCCTTTGACACCACACCCCTTGCGTGGCCGGTTCTTTTCATTATCGATCCTCTCGTCACGTTGCCGGTCCTGTTCGGTGTCCTGGCAGCGCTTGCACTCAGAAGAAGCTCGTCTTTGGGGCATCGCCTGAATATCCTTGGACTGGTTCTCAGCGTGACCTACCTGGTCTGGGCATTCGGTGCCCGGGAATTCGTCGAGCACAGTGTCCGGGAAAAGCTTGCTCGCCAGCAGGTGTCATACTCCCGGATTCTTTCCTCTCCTGCACCGTTGACGACCCTGCTGTGGCGGGTTGTAGGCATGGATCATGACCGCTATTTTGAAACCTATTTTTCCCTGCTCGATGGGGAGGCACCCCTCATCATCGAGCATTACCCCAGGAACCTGGAGATGATTCGGGGGTTGGAAGGACACCCGCCGGTAGCCAAGCTGCGCTGGTTCACCCGGGGGTATTACGCCTTTTCACGTGCAGGTGATTCCATTGCCATGACCGATCTGCGTATGGGTTCGGAACCCAACTATGTTTTCCGATTCAAAGTGGCACGGATGGAGAATTCGCATCCCGTCCCTTTGAAGGACGAACGACTGAACGCACGCCAGGACTGGCGGCAACTGTCTTGGATCTGGAATCGAATCTGGAAACCCCTGCCCACCATGGCGCTGGCATACCAAAGGGCCGGAACCTAATGCCGGGCAACGGGATATGGGTGCCCGGGATCTTCAGGCGTCCGGCCCTTGCTGGGGTCTGGTGATCAGCCGGAAACGGTTTGGATTAGAAGAACCGATCGCCCGGGCTTTCTCCCAAGGCGTTGAACATGTCATCACCCCGGAATTCCACGGGATTTTCCTGAATGTTTTTCAACTCCTCATACAGGTCGGAACCCAGGAAGTACTTCTCAGGGGGCTCGATTTTTCCACCGGAGGCCAGGACGTCCAGGCCGGCCTTGACCTTTTCAGGCCTTGCAGGCATCTCGTAAATGCGCACACCGCAGGCATTGTAGATCGCGTTGAGAACAGCCACATGACCGGAGGACTGGAAGGCCTCGGAAGCCCCGGAGGAACCAAAGGGGCCGTCCTCACGGGGAGTTTCACAGGGAACGAGAATGATATCGTCGGGGATGTCCCGAATGTAGGGAACTCCGCTGGAAGCAATGTTGGTGTGCTTCTTCACATCGTTGTATTCCTCTCTGAGCGCGAATCCGATGCTGTGAGAAATTCCACCGTAGGCCTGACCGCTCACCGCGGCAATGTTGCCGATCTTTCCGACATCATACACGCAGACGAAACGGAGCGCTCTGGTTTTGCCGGTCGCCGTGTCCACCTCGACCTCGGCCAGGTTCAGGACGTAGGTATAGGCGGGAGTGGAATCTCCGATCCCCGTATTGGGATCCAGGCGCACCACGGGCGTGGCGGTGGTTTTATGCTGGGCCTCGTATCGAGTCTCGATCCCTTGGGCGGTCATCTCCTCATAAGTCCTGTACGTGCCGTCCGGTTTCCTCATCGCGTTCATGAGCTTCTCAGCGGCCAGCCTGGTGGCAAGGCCGTTCATGTAATGGGAACGACTCGCCGCGGACATCCCGCTGTCCGGACACAGCTTCGTGTCGTTCTGCACCAGTCGCACACGCTCAGGCGTCACCCCCATGGGCTTCAACGCCTCCAGGGTCACCATTAGAGACCCGATATCCCCGCCCTGTCCCATTTCCTGCCAGGTGTCGTACTTCACGATCTTGTCGTCCGGGGACAGCTCCAGGGTCACGGTGCACTGATCCGTCCCTCCCTCCGTGACATTGAATCCGCCCCAGGCAATCCCGGCCCCTCTGCGCTTTTCCGGAGTACCCGCTGCCCTGGCCTCGGCCACGGCTTTCTCGTAATAGGGCTTCATCTTTTTCATCATCTCTTCCATGGGATACTCTTTGAACAGGTAGCTGTTGAGGTTGTCCTGTCCCGGTTTTGCGATATTTCGCAACCTGAACTCAAAGGGATCGATCCCTGCCTTCTCTGCCAGCATGTCCATCAGGGCTTCGGACAGGGTGTATGCCTGGGGAGAGCCATAGCTGCGATAGGCGGTACCGAAGGTGTGATTGGTATTGGCCATGCGGCTCAGTCCTGCGACATGGGGCACGTAGTAGGGGAAGAAAGCAAACCGGACCTGTTTCTCGATCACGTGGTCTCCTCCCCATGAGTAGGCCCCGTGATCCATGCCGAAATCAAACTCAGCAGCCGTAATTTTTCCGTCTTCGTCGCAGGCCACCCGACCGTTGGAGTGGCACGGGCAGCGCTTGCCGCTGAAGTGCTGGTGTTCTTCATAGGTCATGCTCAGTGCAACGGGCCCATTCACTGCAACGGCAGCAGCGCCGGCCAGGCAAAGGTCTCCGGCATCCGTGGTCCAGCCGAAGCTACCGCCGGTGAAGTTGTCGATGATACGAAGCTTATCCCGAGGCGCCCCCACGGAGTTACCGATTCGACTGATGGATGTATAAAGGCCCTGGGACTTGCATTGAAAGGTCAGACAGCCGTCCTCATCGAAGTAGGCCTGAACGGTGCAGCCTTCAATGGACAGGTGAGGCTCGCGGGTGGAGTAGAAGCTCCCTTGCACGCTGTGCGCTGAGCTGTCCAGGACCTCCGCGACCTTTTCAGGATCCTCCAGTGCGACACCCTTCAACACCGGCTGCATACAGAACACGTTGGGGGTATCCTCGTGAACTCGGATCGCATCCTTGTCCGAGGCATCCAGAAAATTGAGAACCTCTAGACGCTTTTCAATTTCGATCTTCACCTTGGTGGCCGCGGCGCGGGCTTGGTCCGGGGTGTGCGCAATCGCCAGGGCCACGACATCGCCATAGCGGAAGATTTTGTCCTCGCACAAAATTTTGCGGCTGGGGAGGCGAACCGTGCTCCGCTCAAGGAGGTTCGCCTCCGCCATTTGGTTGGTTCCCCCATTGGCCATGATGTCTTCGTGGGTGATCACTTTCACCACCCCGGGCATGACCTCGGCCTCGGACGTATCGATCTTGAGGATCCGAGCATGATGCGCCACTCTCGGCTGCGCGATAGCGGCATGAAGCGTTTCCTCAGGCATTTTGAGTGCGATATCTTCCCCGTAGTCCGCAAGCCCGGTGACCTTGGCAAGGGCCGTGGGACGAACGAGTGGCTTTCCATAGTACTCATGGTCTTCTGGAAGCGGATACGCAATGTCTTCAAGGGTAGCCTCTCCTCGGACCACCTTTGCAGCGGCACAAACTGCGTCGACGATTTGTTTATTG
This sequence comes from Desulfobacteraceae bacterium, assembly GCA_050115555.1. Classification (GTDB taxonomy): domain Bacteria; phylum Desulfobacterota; class DSM-4660; order Desulfatiglandales; family HGW-15; genus JASFQI01. The sequence goes on along the minus strand of JASFQI010000109.1, from coordinate 9,090 downwards.
CCGGTACAACGACAGACATTGCGATGCTTCTGGAACCAATCACGCGCTTCTTCCCGTGAGGGGTTCTCCTTCTCCGCCAGCAGGGCATATGCGCAAACGATAAACCCCGGAGTACAAAAGCCACATTGAATCGCACCACAGTTCATCCATGCTGCTTGCAGAGGGTGGAGCCTTTCCGGGGTTCCAATGCCTTCAAGGGTCAGAATTTCACTGTATTCTTCGATATTTTTTAGTTTTTTGATGCATGACTTACAACCTTACCATTCAAAAGGACGGAACAGGAGCCTCAAACACCGGTATTACAGCCCACTTTCACGCTCGTCAGGCCGATACGTCGCAGCATATCGGAAAGAGAATCCTTCTCTGGATCGCAAACGATGATGCGATTCGCCCCATTGATGTGAAGCCACAATTTTTTCAGCTTCATAAACAATCCCCCTGTTCTGGCTTTTGCTATGACAAATTTCGGCCCAATCCTCACTCTAATGGCTGGCTATGTCAATAATAATGATGAAAAAGTATTTTGGCACCGAACTATCCTTTCATGTATCACTGTGTAACGATATAGAAGCCTTTGCAATTTTGGAGATATTGCAATTATTTACTCACCGGCTGTTGGTAGCACTTCAATCCTTAGAATTTTCACAATTAATTCCCTGATTCTCGTCTTTTTGCCGCGTCGTCCACTTTGAAATTACGAACTGAATCCCTTTTTGTCGGGCTCATCGTACGCGCCCGTTTCTTTACCCGAAAAACAGCCCCATGCTGCGATGCGGCCTTCCTGGAATGGGCCCGAGGAAGAGATCCCTCCTTGGCGCGGCGGGCGGCTGCTCATCCATTGAAAATACTTCGCATGCGCATACCCCCGCAGCTCGCCGCGGGTTAGCGAGCGATATTCATGTCAGAAAATGCCTTATCATTTGGGATTCCCCGTCCCGTTTGCAGCGGGACTGCGGGGGATTCAATCTTCATTTTTTTCTTGACAAGAGTTCCCGAGTAAAGGTAAAAACCGACTGAGTACTCAGTCGAGTCTCTCAATACGGAGGAAAAGGGCTTGTCCAAGAAAGAAGCCATTCTCAATGCCGCCACGTTTCTTTTTTCCAGAAAAGGGTTCAAGGATGCAGGCATGGCGGAAATTTCAAAAATGACCGGCGCTGCAGAAGGGACCATCTTTTATCACTTCAAGAGTAAGGAAGATCTCTTCCTATCCATTCTTCAGCGTCTCAAGGAGGACATTGTCCGGGAGTTCGAGCAGTACCTGCAACAGTCTGAATTCAATACAGGCCTCGAGATGCTGGAAGGCGTGGTCTCTTTTTACCTGTCCTTGGGAAGCATGGATGACCGCTTTCTTCTCCTTCATCGGCACGAAGCCTACGAATTGGCTAGAATGAATCCCATCTGTAAGGAGCATTTGGAAGCCATCTACGAGTGTCTCATTGATGTGTACGAGCGAGCAATTACCAGGGGCCAGGAGGACGGCTCCATGGACGGCGACGGCATGTCGGCAAGGAAGACCGCCATGATCCTGTTTTCCATGGTGGACGGACTTGTTCGACTGAACACGTATGAACTCTATGACGCAGGGTCTTTGTATTATGAGCTTATCGAGGTCTGTCGAAGGATCGCAACGCATGGGTGATCGAAAGGAACTCGTTCAAGGCCTTTTGAGTAAGGTCTTGCCCTTCCTGGAGTGGTTCAAGGGATACAGCCTGGAGAACCTGAGGGTGGATGCGGTATCCGGTTTGACCGTAGCCCTGGTCCTGATTCCTCAGTCCATGGCCTACGCACAACTGGCAGGGCTCCCCCCTTACTATGGCCTTTACGCCTCGTTTCTCCCGCCCATGATCGCGGCGCTGTTCGGATCGAGCCGCCAGCTGGCTACCGGGCCCGTGGCCGTGGTTTCGCTTATGACGTCGGCCTCCCTGGAGCCGCTGGCCACGGCCGGGAGCGAGGGATACATCGCCTATGCCATTATGCTCGCGCTCATGGTGGGGGTTTTCCAGTTTTCACTGGGAATTCTTCGGCTCGGTGTGGTCGTCAATCTCCTGTCCCATCCGGTGGTCAATGGGTTCACCAATGCCGCGGCCCTCATCATCGCATCCTCCCAATTGTCAAAAATGTTCGGCGTGCACGTGGACAAGGCGGCCCATCACTACGAGACAATTATCCGCGTGGTTCAGGCCGCCGTGCATTACACTCACTGGCCGACGCTACTCATGGGGGTCCTGGCGTTCGGGATCATGTACGGCCTTCGCTGGATTTCTCCAAGGATTCCCAATGTCCTGGTGGCGGTGACCGTGACCACACTGATCTCATGGGCGACCGGGTTCCAGCATAACGCGGAAGTGGACATGGCGAGCATCCAATCGCCTCAGGCCCAGGAGATGATTCGAAATTTCAATCAGACCGTTCAGATGATCCCGGTACTCTCCGAGCAGCGATCCAACGTTTCCCAGGCAATGGAGGAGGGGGGCCATGGCGGAGGGGGGACGGTGGCGGCGTTGAGGGCGGAGCATGACGCCAGTGTTCTGACCCTGAAGATCAATCTCCTCAAGGAAGACGCCCATCGTTACAGGGAACGCATTCGGAACCTTGTATTCCGCGGAGTGGAAGGGCCTGAAGGGCAAATGTCCTTTTTCCTTGATAACGAACTCCCGCAGGGCACATCACACGACGGCAGGGTCTGGAGGATCAGGATTGGGAATCGGGTCCTGCCGGATGAAACCCTGACCATGACCGGAGGAGGAGAGGTCGTTGGGGCCATTCCAAGTGGGCTGCCTTCTCTCAGTATGCCCAGGATCGATGCCCGATTGATCTTCCACCTCTTCCCGTTTGCTGCCATCATCTCCCTTTTGGGATTCATGGAAGCGATCTCCATCGCGAAAGCCATGGCCGCCAAGACCGGCCAGAGGCTCGATCCCAACCGGGAACTGATCGGGCAGGGGCTGGCCAACATCTGCGGGGCCGTTGGTAAGAGCTACCCGACGTCGGGTTCCTTCTCGAGGTCTGCCGTGAATCTACAGGCCGGCGCGGTGTCCGGGCTCTCCAGCGTGTTCACAAGCCTCGCCGTTGTGGTGGTCCTGATTTTTTTCACGCCGCTCCTGTACTATCTGCCCCAATCGGTTCTGGCTGCGGTGATTATGATGGCGGTCATCGGGCTCGTGAACGTATCCGGTTTTGTCCATGCGTGGAAGGCTCAATGGTACGACGGCGCCATTGCCATCATCTCGTTTATCGCAACGCTGGGATTTGCGCCTCACCTGGACCGCGGGATCATGATTGGTGTGGTCCTGTCGCTTTCCGTGTTCGTCTACAAGAGCATGAGACCGAAAGTGGCCTCTCTGGCCCGTTTCGAGGACATGTCGTTCCGATGTGCCTCCACCCACGGCCTCCAGGAGTGCCGGTATGTGGCCCTGGTGCGCTTCGAGGGGTCCCTGTTTTTCGCCAATGCCAGTTACCTCGAGGACAAGATCAACGAGCTGATGCGTCAGAAACGGCAGCTGAAGCATATTGTGATCGTGGCGAACGGGATCAATGACATCGATGCGTCCGGCGAAGAGGTCCTTTCCCTGATCCTGGACACGGTCCGCAGCGCAGGAGTCGATATCTCGCTCAGCGGGTTGAACGAGTCGGTCATGAATGTGCTCAAGAGAACGCATTTCACGGAAAAAATCGGGGAAGACCATATCCATCCCACCATGGAGCAGGCGGTTTCAACCGTGCACGAGCAAACTCACAGGACGGGCGACGAGGATGCATGTCCGCTTCTCAACGTGTGCAGACTCGCCTGAGCGCGAGCCGAAGAGGGGGCCGAAATGACAGTGGTCAGTTTTTTCAGCGGGACGTTCTGTAATGAGGAACAGATTGTCAGCGCGCTCCAAGGGGAAACACAAAAGAGTGTGTTTTCAGATACGGACGCTTTGGCTGAGGCGAGCAAGAGCTCCGGACTGCCGGCAGGCAAGATCGAGCGCGTCTTTTCAGCAAAAACCTCCATTTTCAACCGCTTCACTCATGAGAGGGAGAGGTCCGTCGCACATCTCAGGCTGGCGCTTGCTGAAAAGCTCTCTGAAGATGACCCCGTTGTTCAGGGATTCATTTCGCACCTCATTCCCGGGGAAGTCAATCACGTGCTCCGGGTCTGTCTCATCGCGGACATGCCTTCGCGTATCGAGCGCGCCGCCCGGAAGCACGGTATGTCGGAGGGTGAAGCGGTCAAGTTGATCCACAAGCAGGACGAGGATCGCGCAGGCTGGGTTTTAGAGCTTCGCGACGCTCGGGATCCATGGGACTCCCGGTTTTATGATATGCTGATTCCCACAGACAAGAAGGAAACGGCGGATATCGCAAAACTCATCCAGGAGAACATGAGCAAGGACATCGTGAAATCCACGGAGCGGTCCAAAAAAGCCGTGGATGACTTTCTGCTATCGGCTCGCGTGGAAGTGGCCCTTGTACAGGGGGGGCACAACGTGGGAGTCAAGGCCAAGAACGGTGACGTGACACTCACCATCAACAAGCATGTGCTTATGCTGGCACGGCTCGAAGAGGAGCTGAAGCAGAGTGCAAAAGGGGTGCAGGGGGTGCGGAACGTGGAAACCAAAGTAGGGCCCGGGTTTTACCAGGCGGACATTTATCGGAAGTACGACTTTGAAACACCGTCCAAGGTCCTTCTGGTGGACGATGAGCGGGAGTTCGTCCAAACGCTGTCAGAGCGGCTGCTCATGCGGGACATGGGTTCGGCCGTGGCCTATGATGGTGAGTCGGCCCTGGACCTGATCCAGGAGGACGAGCCCGAAGTGATGATCCTGGACCTCAGGATGCCTGGGATCGACGGCATCGAGGTGTTACGGCGGGTCAAGCAGACGAACCCGGGCATTGAAGTGATCATCCTGACAGGGCATGGTTCCGAGGCGGACCGGAAAACGTGCCTTGAGCTGGGGGCGTTTGCCTACCTCCAGAAGCCGGTCGATATCGACCGGCTGAGTGAAACCATTCGCCAGGCCAATGAGAAGATCCACGGCAGGAAAGCGCATTGAGGCGGGTTGGCCTGAAGGGGTACGAATGGGTCTCTGGAAATCCATAAAACCGTCCTTTTGGGACCAGGGCGAGGCTTCCGGCAACACGCGCCACCTTTTCAACTACCGGCGCATCTGGAAGCTTGCCGTGATTTTGACAGGCGGGGTTTCCCTGTTTCCACTTATCGTGATCACCGTGGTGAATTACACGGCCATGCAGCATGCCTTTGAATCCGAGTTTCAGCTCAGGACGGCGCGGATCGTTTCAAACACCCGAAGGGCGATTTCATTTTTTTTGACCGAACGGAAATCCGCAATGGATTTCATCGTTCATGACAACAGCCTTGCCGCCCTGAAGGACCCGGATAGACTGGCGCGAATCCTGGATAACCTGGGGCGAAGCTTCGGGGGAGGATTTGTCGATCTGGGGGTGATCGATTCATCGGGGCAGCAGGTGAACTACGTGGGCCCATACCGCTTGGAGGGAAAGGATTACAGCGGCCAGAAGTGGTTCGACCAAGTGGCGGAGTACGGCGTCCATGTGAGCGATGTGTTCCTGGGATATCGAAATGTGCCCCACATGGTGATCGCGGTGAAGGGTGGTCGTGAAGGGGGTTCGTTTTATGTCCTCAGGGCGGCCTTGAGCATCCAGCCTTTCGAGAGCCTGCTGTCGAATCTCGAGCTGAGTGGAGAGGGCGATGCCTTCATGATCAACAGGGAAGGCGTTCTCCAGACCCCCTCTCGGCATTACGGGGATGTGTTGGGAAAAATTCCGCTCCCCCTTCCCGAATACACCCCGAAGACCAGGCTCATGGAAGGGCAGAACGCCGCCGGAGAAGAGCTCTTTATCGGATACAGGTACATCGAGGAAGGACCTTTCGTCCTCATGGTCATCAAGAAGAAGGATGAGCTGATGAAACCCTGGGCCAGGGTCCGGGTCGAGCTGATCGTCTTTCTGGTGGTCAGCGCCTCCATTATCATGGCGGTCATCCTGGGGATGTCCACGTACATGGTCCGCAAGATTCAGATTGCAGACGAAAAGCGGGTCTCCACGCTCCACCAGGTCGAGTACGCCAACAAGATGGCCTCCATCGGCCGTCTGGCCGCAAGCGTGGCCCACGAGATCAACAATCCCCTGGCTGTGATCAACGAAAAGGCGGGCCTGATTCAGGACCTCTTTAAGCTGAAGAAAGCCTACGAAGGGGACGAGAGGCTTCTCAGTCTGGTGGATTCGGTCCTGGCATGCGTGCAACGAGCAGGCACCATCACCAAGAGGCTTTTGAATTTCGCGCGCAACCTGGAAGCCGATGTCGAAGAGGTTCAGGTCGGAGACGTCATCAAGGAGGTGCTTGGATTCATCGGGAAGGAAGCCGAACTCCGGGATATCCAAATTCGTGTAAATGTTCCTGAGAATTTTCCGCCCTTCGAATGCGATCGGGGAAAACTGCAACAGATTTTTCTGAACATCATCAATAACGCTCTCGGTGCGGTTCAGGACGGCGGACATCTGAACATTGGGCTGGAAAGAGACGGGAAAGGCTTTGCAGTCGTCACCTTTGAGGACGATGGTTGCGGCATCCCGAAGGATGATCTGACTCGGATTTTCGAGCCTTTCTTTTCCACCAAAACAGGCCAGGGGGGGACCGGCCTGGGATTGTGCATTACGTGCAGCCTGGTGCAGGAGGTTGAGGGCACCATCAAGGTTGAGAGTGAAGTGGGAAAGGGAACACGGTTCACCGTCTATATTCCCATACGTAACGCCGGGAAGGAGGAGCGGGTTTGATGAGGGTCTTGCTTGTGGACGACGAGAAAGAGCTCGTGGACGCTCTGGCAGAGAGGTTATCCTTGAGGGGCATTGATGCGGACTGGGCCACGACCTGCAAGGACGCGCTCAGCAAACTGGACACGCAGAAATACGACGTGGCTTTACTCGATGTAAAGATGCCGAAACTCAGTGGGATTGCGCTCAAGAAAGAGATGGAGAAGAAGGCGCCCGACATGAAATTCATTTTTCTGACCGGGCACGGATCCGAAGCGGATTTCAGGGCGGGCTCCGCAGAGGCCGGAGCCGAGTACTACCTGGTCAAGCCCGTCGCGATTGATACGCTTTTAGAAAAGATGCGGGAGGTCGTTGGGGAGGGAGGAGGCCGCCGTGCGTGAAGACATGATGACAATGAGCGAAGAGGGGTTTCAGTTCATCGGAAAGATGACGGCATCCATCACCCACGAGATTAAAAACGTGCTTGCAGTCATCCGGGAGAATGCCGGGTTGATGGAAGACCTGATTGCCATGGGAGAAAAGAAAGGCGGGGTGGATCCGGCCCGGATCCAGAGCCTTGCCGAAAAGATCGGTCAGCAGGCCATGAAGGCCGACGGCATTGTACAAAATATGAACCATTTCGCCCATAGCATGGACGATTTCATCGCGGATGTGGACCTTGGGAAGACCCTCGATCTCCTGGCAGCCCTCTCAGGTCGTATTGCGACCGTGCGCGGGGTCACTCTGAAAACCCGGGTACCCGATGCGCCTGTCTGGATCAAAACCCATCCGATCCTTCTGGAAACCCTGCTCTGGGGATGCCTGGATTTCGCCATGGACAAGGCGAGCGAAGAAAAGCAATTGGGCATTGAAGTGGCGCAACCCGAAGGAGAATCCGTTCAGATCCGCATCGCCGGAATCGATACGCCGGAGGATGTGTGTGCATCGGGTTTTTCCCTGGAACGCTGCGAGGCGATACGCCGCATCCTCGGAGCCGAGATGGGACTCACGACTGAGGGGGATGAGATTGTCATCGACCTGCCGAGACAAGTGCAGGTCCGGTAGTACCCACCTCCCACGACTGAGCAATCGTACCCATTTTTACAAGGAGGGAGAGAAATGAAAACGAGAATCCTGATCGTGGACGATGAACCGGAGTTCGTGGAAGTCCTTTCCGAGCGCTTGGGCCTGAGGGATTACGATGTGACCACTTCTTCCAGTGGAAAAGACGCCACGGAGAAACTGGAGAAACTGAATTTCGACGTCGTGATTCTGGACGTACTCATGCCGGACATGGACGGTATCGAGACGCTGAAGAAGATCAAGGGACTCAAGCCCTTGACAGAGGTGATTATGCTCACCGGGCATGCCACGGTGGAAACGGCCATTGAAGGAATGAAACTCGGGGCCTATGACTACCTCATGAAGCCCTACAAGGACGACGATCTGTTCAGTAAGATCGACAAAGCGAGCGCAAAGAAAGGAGAACACGAGGAGCGCATTCGAGAGGCCAAAGTAAAAGAAATCGTTTCCTCGCCTCGATCCGTTCTGAGCAGCTAGGGAGCGTAGCGCAAGATAAGACCCGAAACTCTACGAGCGGATGACGGCAATGCCGTAATCCAGGAGCAAGGATTCGATATGGTACGTGCGGATGAGGCGTTACAACGGTTGCTCGAAGGAAACAAACGGTTCGCTTCCAGCCGGATGCATCACCCCTCTATCTCCCCGGAACGACGTATGGAGATCATTGAGGGACAGAAGCCTTTTGTGGTCGTTCTGGGATGCTCCGACTCCAGGGTCCCGCCCGAGTTGGTTTTTGATCAGGGCCTGGGGGATTTGTTCGTCGTTCGAACGGCCGGCCACGTGCTGGACAGGATCGCCTTCGAGAGCATCGAATACGCGGTATCTCATTTGGGAGCCCCTCTTGTCATGGTGCTTGCCCATTCCGACTGCGGCGCGGTCACAGCGGCGGTTTCTCAGCGAAACGCACCGCCGGAAAACGTAAATCGCCTCGTTTCGGAAATCCTTCCAGCGGTGGAAGAGGCCTCCTCCCGGCAGGAGGATCTGGTGAACCGTGCTTCGAAGATCCACGCCCGCCGAACCGCAGAGAGGTTGTCCTCGGCGCTCCTCGATCTGGACTCTTCGGATCGTTCCGGGTCGTTGACCGTCGTGCCCGCTTACTACGACCTGAAAGCGGGCCTGGTGGAAGTCCTTTCCGAAAAATGATGGAATCCCCAAAAGCCGTGACCCTGAGGTTTGCCCCTAGCAGTTTGTCGGACTTGCCGGGCTCCGCAGAGTACAGCAAGTTTGGGGAAA
>JASFQI010000108.1:0-13700 GCA_050115555.1 Desulfobacteraceae bacterium | reverse complement strand
GCAAGGCGGCAAGGCAGTGGTTGGATGGGCACAGATGCGGGCCTTCCAACGAGAAGAGCGTCTCGTTTATCAGAGAGGCCTGGATGGGACTCGAGCCGGGCCTCCAGCGACGCATCATTCGTCAGGCCGTGCAGAAGGCTGCAGGCGGGCTCCGGCGTCTGCATCGCGTGCATGTGGACGCGGTGGCGGAGCTCATCCGCGACGGCCGTTCCCAGGCCGGCCTGGATCTCCCGGGCGGTCTTCGGGTCCGGCGGGAGTACGAGAGAATCCTCTTCGGCCCTCCGGATTCGACGGACCCCCCTGCGTATTGCGCATCCCTGCCCGGGCCGGGAACGTACGACGTGGAAGACCCGGGCCTGCGCTTCACCCTCGAGGAGCGGGCGCGCGAAAAGGTTCCCTCGCTGTCCGTGTCTTCGAAGGTGGCGTTTCTGGACGCTGACGTCGTATCCTACCCGCTGGAGCTCCGGCCGGTGAAGCCGGGTGACCGATTCGTGCCCCTGGGCATGCGCGGGCACCGCAAGGTCAAGGACTTCCTGATCGATCGAAAGGTCCCTCTGGAGGACCGGTGCCGCATTCCCGTGCTCGCGAGCGGGGGGAGGGTGGTCTGGCTCTGCGGGCACCGGATCGACGATCAGTTCAAGGTGACCGATAGAACCGGGCGCATTCTGGAGATTTGCATGGAGTCCCGGGACTGAAGGACCGCGATGTCTCACCCGCTTTCCTTCCTCTCCTGAGTCATCTTCACGCCCTGAAGGGGCCAATCATCGCAGGACAGCGGCGATCGATTTTCTGTAAGGCGGTCGAAGCAGGCCTTTTTCCGTGACAATGGCGGAGACGTAACGCGCGGGCGTGACGTCGAAGGCGGGGTTCCGTGCAGGAACATTGGCAGGGCCGATGCGTTTTCCGCTAACGTGGGTCACTTCCCTGGGGTCACGCTCCTCTACGGGGATGCCTTCCCCGGTGGATGTGCCGGGGTCGATGGTGGAAAGCGGTGCGGCCACGTAAAAGGGGATTCGGTTTTCCCGGGCCAGCACAGCCACGCTGTATGTACCTATTTTGTTGGCCACGTCCCCGTTGGCGGCAATGCGGTCGGCCCCGGTGATGACCAGGTCGATTTCCTTGCGCCGCATCAGGCTCCCTGCGGCGTTGTCCGCGATCACGGTCACCGGAATGCCCTCTTCCATGAGCTCGAACGCCGTGAGGCGGAGCCCCTGAAGCCAGGGTCGGGTTTCGTCCGCGATCACGGTCACGGCCTTTCCCGCCTCATGAGCCGCGCGAATCACGCCGAGCGCGGTGCCGTACCCGCCCGTGGCGAGCGCACCGGCATTGCAGTGGGTGAGGATGGAGGCCCCGGAGGGCACGAGCTCCAGACCATGCGCGCCGATGGCCCGGTTAATCGCAATGTCCTCCTCCAGGATGCGTTGGGATTCCTTGCGGAGGGCGTTTTGAATCTCCGGCACAGGTGCGCCAGCCATGGCATCCACCAGGCGTCGCATGCGGTCCACGGCCCAGACCAGGTTCACGGCGGTAGGGCGGGCCTCGGCCATTCGGTCCGCCGCCTGCACGAAGCGGCGCCGAAACGTCTCATAGCGGTTGGTGCGAATCGAGTGCGCTGCAAGCGAAAGCCCCATGCCCGCAGCCACGCCGATGGCTGGCGCGCCCCGGATCACCATTTCCTGGATGCCCCGGATCACGTCCTTGTAACCACGGCAGGTGAACCAGGAAACCGTGGAGGGGAGCTTCCTTTGGTCGATCATGCGGACATGGTCGCCGTGCCATTCGATGGTTGGAATCATCATCAGAACCAGGATTCAGGATTCAGGGGTAAGGATTAAGAAGGATGAGTAAGATGTCTACCCCTTACCCCTTGATCCTTCAATCCTTATTGAATCGGAATGCGCCACCCGTAGGGATCGTCCTTTTCCGCGTACTGGATGGCCACGATCTCGTCGTACAGACGCTGGCTGAGCTCGCCCATTTTGCCGCCGGCCACGGGGTAGTCCTTTCCCTTGTACGTGAACTGGCCCACCGGGCTGATGACCGCAGCGGTCCCGGCCCCGAAGGCCTCACGGAGGCTCCCGCTTTCTGCGGCGGACGTGACCTCGTCGATGGCGAGCGGACGCTCCGAGACCTTGACGCCCCAGTTCTTGAGAATGTGAATGACGGAGTCCCGGGTGATGCCGGGGAGGATGGATCCGTTCAAGGGCGCCGTGATCACCTCGTCGTTGATCACGAAAAAGATGTTCATGGTGCCCACTTCTTCCACGTACTTCCGTTCCACGGCGTCGAGCCAGAGCACCTGGGTGAAGCCCTTCCGCTGGGCCTCTTCCGCCGCGAGAAGGCTGGCGGCGTAATTGCCCGCTGTCTTGGCCTCGCCGATCCCGCCCACGGCCGCGCGGATGTACTTGTCCTCCACGTAGATTTTCACCGGATTGAGGCCCTCCTTGTAGTAGGCCCCCACTGGTCCGATGATGATGTAGAAGAGGTAGCGGTGGCTGGGGCGCACGCCCAGGTGGGCGTCCGTGGCGATCATGGTCGGTCGGATGTAGAGGGACGTACCTGGGCTTCGGGGGACCCACTCCCGGTCCAGCAGGATGAGCTGCTTGAGCCCTTCCATGACCTGGGGGATGTCCAGTTGAGCCATGCAGATGCGGGCCGCGGAACGGTTCATGCGCTTGAAGTTGTCTTCAGCGCGGAACAGATAGAGGGCGCCGTCCTTTCCATGGTACCCTTTGAGACCCTCGAAGATTTCCTGGCCGTAGTGAAGGCCCATGGCCGCAGGGTCGAATGAAAGGTTGCCGTAAGGCACGATGCGGGGGTCGTACCACCCGCGGCCCTTCTCATAGTCCATGACGAACATGTGGTCCGTAAACAGGTCACCGAACCCCAGTTTGGATTCGTCGGTCGGTTTGGGTTTGCGCTGGTCCGGTCCGGCCGCGTTCACCTGAATGTCCATGGCGATCTCCTTCCTGAAGGCAGTGTGTCGCACCGGAACGAAGCCGGTCGACCCATCCTTTATAGCCAACCGGCAAGGGGCTGTCCAGAATCTTTTGAGGGGGATTACCGGCCGAAAGGCATGGGAACGTGTCGGTGAAAGTGTAGGTGAAAGGAAAAGGCTTCCGGGCTCCGGGATGGGAGGGAAGGATCGTTCCTGAGCTCCCGGGCCGGTCTTCGCATCGGACTTACCCGCGGGGGAGTCCGCCCCCTCCCTGTTCCATCCCCGCCGGGAAAGCTATCCATTCTAGAATGACGGGCGGCCGGGGCGGGAATGGAACGCGGAGGGGGCAGGAATCCCTCGGGCGTAACCGCCCGGAAGAACCAGGCCGGGAGCGTGGGGCGCGGAAGAAAACCTCGGCCTCCGGAGCCAGAACCGCTCACGCTGGAATATATACCCTGCAAGGGAAGCAATCCCTGGATCGGAGCCCTGCCCTCAGAGGACCAGGGCGTCTGCGACCACCTCCCAGAGGTACTTCACCCGCAGGTTCTCAATGCCCATGTGTTGAATCATGGCATTGAGCTGCCCGTGACAGCTGTGGCAGGGCACCACGATGAGCTCGGCCCCGGTGGCCAGGACCCGGTCCATCTTTTTGCGACCGTAGAGAAATCGTTCCTCTTCGTAGCCGGTGAGCAGGGTGCCGCCTCCCCCGCCGCAGCAGATCTGATGGTCGCGGTTCGGCGTCATTTCCACCCAGTTCTCGAACACCTGGTCCATGATCCATCGGGGTTCCTCGTAGTACGCATGCCCGAACATGGCCTTGGCCTTTCTGCCGTAATTGCAGGGGTCATGATAGGTGGCCCGTTCTGAGAACCTCGTCCGGTCCAGGGTGATGCGCTCGTCGCGAATGTATTGTATCAGGAGGTCAAAGGCGGTGACGGTGCCGAATCGCTCCAGGGCTGCCTTGTGCCAGGTTTCGAGACCCAACCGGGTCCCCAGGTACGCGTGGCCTCATTCGGGCCACAGGAGATTCCGGGCCCGGAGACGATCCATGTGCTCGACCACCCGGCCGGTCATGCGGCGTACTGCCTCATCGTCTCCCGTGAACATGCCCCAGTTGCACCCCTCCCAGTTCCCGGAGGGAATGGTCCAGTCCTCGCCCGCCGCGTGAAAGAGCTTCCACCAGTGAACCAGGTCGTCGGTGTGGGAGTTCACCAGCTTGTTGTGGACCGTGACGAGCAGGTTGGCGTCTTCCTTGTCGATGGGGACTTGAAAATCCGAAAATCCCGGTTCCTGGGCAAGCTCCTCGGCCACGTCCTCCAGGATGAACACGAAGTCCTCGCGGGGAAGCCGCAGGTTGTTTCCGGTATCCAACGCGGCCTCGAGGCCTTTCTGGAGAATGCCGGGCACCAGGTCCCTTTCCCTGCGGCCGCGCACATCCCGGACCAGTCCGGAGATGTTCACATCCATGGGGCAGTCTACCTCACAGAGCCCGCACATGGTGCAGATCCAGGGCCAGCGGGCATCAACCACCTCCTGATCGAGGCCCAAGTTCACCATGCGAACGAGCTTGCGCGGGTCGAAGCCGTCCACCCCGGAGACGGGACACGCACTGGCACAGTAGCCGCAGGTCATGCAGGCGTCCTGAGAGAAAGGGAGGGATGCGGAAGCCTCCCGGTTCAGGTTTTCCAGGGCAATCGCGGGTATAGGATCTTGCATGCTCTCCTCCATGGGGCGGGTATCGGGTTTCAGGTATCGGGTTCAGTCCAACACAAAGGTTGCGAAGTTCGCGAAAAAACCGTTTTTCGCGTCTTTCTCCGAATGATCGGGCCCAGAGACGGGGAGGAGGCATATTTTCAGCTCCTCACTCGGTCCCTCGGCCCCTTGAACCCTTACCCCTCTACCCCTTTAATCCTCTAATCCTTTAATCCTTCAATCCTTCCTATAAATTCCTTGGCGATTCGATCGAACGCCGGGCCCTGATTGGCCGCCAGCGTGTGAAAGCCCAAACGTTCTTTTTCCAGGCCCAGCTCCTCCAACATGTGCTGCACCTCTTCGACCCGTGCCCGGGCATGGAGGTTGCCCTGCTCGGCGTGGCAGTTCCCCGGGTGGCAGGCAAGCACCAGAACGCCCGCTGCATCCCGAAGAAAGGGCTCCAGGAGCATGTGCCGGGAGATGCGTCCTGCGCAGTCCACCGGCAGAAACACGAGATCGGACGGCAGCTCGCGGCCCAGGTGTCGGCACAGGGCGCGGGCCCGATCCGCGCTCCGGCGGCAGCCGAAGACGACCATCGCTCCCGGCTGGACAGCTCCTTCAAGGGAGGGTGCCGGGTCGGTCCCTTGGGGGGCGTTGTTCCGTTGGGTAAGAGAGATCGCCCGTGCCGGACAGGCCGCCTCGCAGGTGCCGCATCCGAAGCAGGCGCCCGGTGGGATGGCCACCCGTTCTTCCACGGTCACGGCCCCGTGCGGGCAGACCCGGTAGCACGTGAGACATCGGGCGCAGCGACCGGGATCGATGGAGGCCACCTTGCTGTCCTCCCAGTCGTCCAGACGTTCCAGGGCGCGCATGTGGATCATGACGGCGTCGAGGTCGTCGTCGAGCGTGTCACGGCCCAGAGGGTCTGCTTCCGGTACCAGGCCGACGATGCCTCGGCGGTTCGTCTGGCATCCCATACGCAGGACATTGTCCGAGGGGAGAAACCCGTCCGGGCCGGGGTCCGCATGCAGCAGACCGGCGACGCGCCGCGTCTCTGCTCCGGCACGAAGATCCTCGTCCACCACGGCCAGGTCCGGCCGAAACGTCATGGGAAGACGGGAGGCTTCATCCACGCAGGAGACGGTCACCCGTCCTTCCCCGTCCTGGGAAAAGGTCGGTAGGACATGAGAAAACCGCAGGAAAATCACCCCCTGGGTGCGTGCTTCTCGAACCCGGGCCTCCAGGCCGGCGCCGCTTACCTTGAGGTTGCCGTACAGAATCGTGACCTGCCGGCGCAGCTCGTTTCTAAGAAAGGGAAGGACCTCGAGCACCCTTCTCAGGACCGAGGGCCGGGTCTCCCCTGCCAGCCCAAGGAAAAAGGCCACGGAAGGACCCGGCCGGGTCTCGTCAGGGGAAGGCGGCAGGGTGGGCATACGATCCATGAACGCCGACAGGGAGAGGACGTGCTCTCCAGGCTGAAGCCCCAGGCTGGAAAAGGTCGGCTCCAGGATCGGGGTCGGCGCCAAGATTGCGCGGGATGCCACCAGAGGTTCGGGTTTCTCCGTACCGGTGACTTCCACGTGGTAGGCATCGAAGCTTCCCTGCACAGGGCCCAGTCCCTGGGAGGCACTCCTGGAGGACGGGGAAAGCAGCCGGGTCTCGAAACCGCCGCTTGCGAGTCCGTCTGCAACGCGCTGCCCGTTCTCTTCGTCGCCGATGATCAGGATGTGTTTCTGCACGGATCCCTCGCTTTTTTTACCTCAAACCACCTGCAGGAACCGCAGTGTACGCCAGGAAGCCGCCTCGGCGCTCTTCACGGCATCTGCAATGCTCATGGGGCCCAGGGCGGTCCCTGCCGCCGTCACTCCCGACCTGGCAGGGGCGTCTGCATCGGAACGATTCAGAAACCCATCCGATCCCGGTTTCAAACCCACGAGCCCGGCCGTTTCCTCCAGGCCCTCCCCCGGCGTGATGCCCACGGACAGCACGAGCAGGTCTACGGTTTGCGCCGCCGGCACGCCCGACTCCGAATCGAAGTAGCTCACCTTCAGGGCGGAACCGTCTTCCGCTAGAGCCGTTTCCGCAGGCAGGGCCCGAACCCAGTGAATCGTGTCCTGGAGCTGCGGCAGTACGGTCTCGAAGTCCCGCCCGAACGACTGGATATCGATGTAAAAGACCGTTACCTCGACCGATGGATCCCGATGTTGAAGGACACGGGCCATGCGAAGGGCCGATCCACAGCATACGCGGGAGCACCACAGGTTTCCCAGGTGCTCGTCCCTGCTTCCCACGCACTGCACAAACCCGATTCTGGAAGGGGGAGTCCCGTCCGAAGGGCGCTTGACCCGGTTGTTCTCCCGGAGCATGCGCTCCAGCTCCAGGTTCGTGATCACGTTGTCTAAGCGCCCGTAACCGTAAGGCTTGTCCGTGGGATCGAACGGGAGGAACCCTGTGGCCAGAACGATGGCGTCGGCTTCCAGGGTCGTCTTGGAGGCCTCCCGTTCCAAAGAGATTGCACCCTCTGGACAGGCTTCTACGCAGGCCATGCAGTCTTGTCCGGAGGATCGAAGGCATCGGGTTGAATCCAGGACGAAGGGAGGACGATTGAACGGCGAGGGCCCACGATTCAGGGCCCCGGGTGCCGGGCAGACAACAAGACACCGGCCGCAACCCATGCAGCGGTCCGGATCGATGTGCTGAGGACCCTGATGGACCGTTGCCATAAAACGCCGGCCTTCTCTGCGGACGGTTTGAAGCCGGCTGGAGGGGAGGATCCGAATGTGTTCGCTCTGTCCTGCACGGTGAAGAAGATCCTCTGCCAGGCATGCCCCGCACCTCACGCACTGGTCCGTGGCCTTGCAGGAAAACCCGATCGCGTGCCCTCCTGCAAAAGCTGCGCTGTCCAGCACATGGGTGCGGACGCCGAAACGAGCGAGCTCGAGTGCCGAGGAAAGACCGGCTACACCCCCTCCAACAATCAACACACTGTGATCCGGCATGGATTTCTCTCTCCCTTACAAACGGGCCGGGCCTCGGCTCTGCTTTTCATTCGGCTGTAAAGGATCCCGCACGTGGTTGCCATTTCAAGACCAACTTTGTCGAAGTCTTTCTTGTGCGGGGCAAAAAAGATTCTCTGGCATATCCCCCACCTGGGATGGGGCGGCAGGGAGATTGAAACTTCCTCGCCTCTCCAGCCCTATGGCCAGAACTCACTGAATAATCAAGGATATCGCGAAGTCTTGCATAAAGTAAACGAAAATAGTAGGATATCTATTTCATGGGAGAAGGGAAGCGGTTCGCGTGCACCCTTCCCCGTCCCGGTTTCATCTCTTCTCTTCCTCATGGGGTGTAGAGTCGGGATTTGAAAAAGGGTTTCTTTTGCGATTCCGCGGCAGGTTCATCTCAGTAGGTCCATCTTGACGGATGGAGGCGCCTGTTTTAGGATGAATGACCTCTCTACCGGTAGCCAACCTCACGTGCAGCTTCTCGTACGCCCGTTCCTGCTCTTTTCTGACAAGCAGCGCGACAGTGCACCCTCCCCCTGGAGCCGACCCTACCGGAACGCCACGGCCGACAACGATCTCCCCCTTGGGAAAAGGAGGCTGGAATGAACGGACAGCGCTCCTGGGATTGGGAGCCGGGAAAGCGGCAAATCCAGGAAGTGGGGGCTTGTTCCAGCGACTTCGTCTGGATGGAGGAGCCGGTGGTCAGCCCGGACGGTGAGCGACTGGCAGCGGTCGTGAATTTGGAGGACGCCGTTTTCGGGCTCTGCGTGAACGGGACGATCCTGGAGGAAACGTTTGAAAAGATCTGGGGCCTCCGCTTTGTTCCGGACGGGCGCCTGGCAGCGCTCGTCAGCCGGGACATGGAGTGGACCGTGGCAGTGGACGGCCAAACCTGGGAAACGAACTTCGGGTTCGCCTGGAACCTGCAGTTTTCCGGATCGGGCGCCCGGATCGGCGCGGCGGTTCAGCAGGACATGCGATACGGCGTGGCTGTGGACGATCACCCCTGGCCCGAGTTCTTCGACAATGCCGGAGATTTCGCGCTCAGTCCCGACGGCGGGCATGCCGCGGCTGTGGTCCAGGTCGCGCCCATGGGATCGGCGGATATCGAAGCGTTCCAGAAAGGGTGCTTTTCCGTGGCCGTGGATGCTCGGGCCTGGGAGAACACCTTTGTCAACGTCTGGACCCCGGTGTTCGATGCCGGAGGCGGTCGGGTAGCCGCCCAGGTTCGCCGAACCCTTTACGACTACACGATTGCGGTGGACGGTGTGCCCTGGGATCAGGAGTTTGCCGGAGTCTGGGAGCCGGCTTTTCACCCCGGGACCGGCACGGTCGTGGCCCCGGTGCGAAGTCAGGGAAAATGGGGCATGGCGGAGAACGGCCTCCTGATCTGGCCGGCCCGCTACGGCCAGCTCTGGCATCCGTCCTTTGATGAGAGCGGCTCCATGCTGGCCGCGATCGCGGCCCCGAGCTACGGCCGTTTTACCGTGGCGGTCAATAACCGGCCATGGCAGACCACCTTCAGCGTGGTGACGGACCTGGCCGTAAGCCCGGACGGTCGGCATGTGGGCGCCCTGGGCAAGGAGGACGGCGCCTGGAGTGTCGTCGTGGACGACCGCCCCTGGCCTGGCCGCTACGAAAGGGCCTATCCCCTGGTCTTCAGCCCCGATGGAGTGCATGCGGCTTTGCGGGCAGAGCGTGACGGGCATTTCGTGGTCGTCCTGGACGGGAAGGAGCATCCAGAGGCGTTCGAACGCGCCTGGGATCCCCTGTTCAGCCCGGAAGGGGACAGGGTGCTCCTCCGGGGTGTCCAGGGGGGCGTGTACCATCGCATCGTCGCCGAAGTGGAGTCCTTCTAGACCGGGAACCAAAATCCGGTGACCGCACGATCAGGAGGAAGGGAGATGCACGCCATCTATGGTATCGTCGTGGGGCCCATGGCCTGGATCGCCTTTGCCGCATTTTTGCTGGGATCGATCTGGAAGGTCGTCAGCATGTATCGCTCGGCCAAGCTTCGGGATGGCCAGGTCCTGGTCTACTGGGACTCCAGGTATGCCCTCCGATCCATTGCTCACTGGTCCGTGCCGTTCTGGCCCGTGAACTCGAGACGGCACCCCGTGATCACGATTGTCACCTTCACCTTCCACGTCTGCCTCCTGGTTGTGCCGATCTTCCTTCTGGCCCATGTCCTGCTCTGGGATTACTACCATGGCATCCGCTTCTGGAGCCTTTCCGAGGCCGTGGCGGACGTCATGACCGTGCTGGTGATACTCTCCTGTCTGTTTTTTGCGGGAAGGCGCCTCTTTTCACGGGAGGTTCGATACGTAACCTCCACTATGGACTGGATCGTCCTGGGGATCGTGTTCCTTCCTTTTCTCTCGGGATTTCTGGCCTATCACCAGATCGGCCCCTATCGGGTGATGATCCTCCTTCATATCCTGTTCGGCGAGATCATGCTGGCGGCTATTCCCTTCACGCGGCTCAGTCACATGCTCCTCGCCCCGCTTTCCAGGGGGTACATCGGTTCCGAGTTCGGGGGGGTGCGCAAGGCCAGGGATTGGTAACCGTCACCAAGGAGACTGCAATGGAAGCCGCGGCTGAAAAGGCGGAAAAACAAAAACACGTGGACGTCGGGATTCAGAAAGGCCTCCAGAGCCTGACCCGCGAGAGGGTCGAAAAGGCGATCGACCGCGTGTTCCGCGCCGAAACCGGAGCAAGGCTCAAGGCCTACGAGGAGATCTGCGTCCGGTGCGGGCTCTGTGCCGAAGGGTGCCACTATTACCTTTCGCATGACGGCGATCCAGCTTACTCACCGGTGGGCAAGGTCAAGCAGACGCTGTGGAAAATTCTGAAGAAGCGGGGGCGTATCACACCCGAGGAGTTGGAACGCGTCGCCCTGGTAGCTTACACCGAGTGCAACCTGTGCCGCCGGTGCGCCATGTACTGCCCGATCGGCATCGACACGGCTTACATCATCAGCGTGGTCCGCCGGCTCTGCCACCTGCTCGGGATCACGCCTCAGTACATCCAGGACACCGCCCACAGCCACTCGGTCACCATGAACCAGATGTGGGTCAAGGAGGACGAGTGGATCGACAGCATCCTCTGGCAGGAGGAAGAGGCCCGGGAGGAGATCCCCACGCTCCGCATTCCCCTGGACAAGGAGGGGGCGGACATCATGTACTCCGTGATCGCCCCGGAGCCCAAGTTTCAGCCCCAGCTCATCTACATGGCCGCCGTGATCATGAACGAATGCGGCATGGATTGGACCCTGCCGTCCCTTCCCGGCTGGGACAACAGCGACATGGCCATGTTTACGGGTGACGTGGAGATCATGGGCAGGCTCAAGAGGATGCATTTCGAGAAAGCCCAGGAGCTCCGGGTCAAGCGCATCGTCATGGGGGAGTGCGGGCACGCGTATCGTTCGATTTACGACGTGGGAAACCGGTGGCTGAGCTGGCGGGATACCCCGGTGGAGGTGGTGCACGCCATTGAGTTTTACTGGCAGATGCTCGAGGAGGGAAGGCTTCGGGTGTCCAAATCCTATGAGAAGACCGTGACTCTCCACGATCCATGCAACATCGTCCGCGGGCGGGGCCTGCACGAGAAGGCCCGGGACATCGTGCGCGCCTTTTGCCCGAACTTTGTCGAGATGCACCCGAACCGCGAGCACAACTACTGCTGCTGTGCAGGGGGCGGTGTGATCAACTGCGGTCCGCCCTACAAGCAGGTCCGGGTGGAGGGCAACCGCATCAAGGCGGAGCAGCTCAAGGTCACGGGAGCCGAGGTGGTCATCGCGCCCTGCCACAACTGTCACAGCGGGCTCAAGGACATCATCGAGGCCTACGATGTGGGGATGGAGCTTTCGTTCTTCTCCGAGATCATTTACGAGTGCATGGAAAAGCCCAATGCCCTGGAAGGCTGAGGGCCCGGGAGACGTTTTTTTCAACGGATACCGTCGAGGCAGGACATGAAAAGAAAGAGGCACGCAATTGCCGTGATCGCCGCACTTCTGATGTTTCTGGCCGGCGTTCCCTGGGCCGTTTCGGAGGAGTCCTACTCGGTGTTTCCAAAGGACCTCTTTCCGGACCCGCAACGCCCGGTCTCCCGATTCACCCACGAGGAGCACATGGTCTTCGATGCGATCGAGGACTGTTACGTGTGCCACCACGTCTACGAAGACGGCATGCTTCTGGAAGGGGAGTCCTCGGACGGCGTTCCCTGCGGCGAGTGCCACAAGCTGAACGCATCGAACGGATCCGTGGATCGGCTTCGCGCGTATCATAAAAGATGCAAGCAATGTCATGAAAAAGAGAAAAAAGGGCCTGTTGCATGTGGAGAATGCCACGTAAGGGATTGAGAAGGCGATTTGAAAGGGAAAATGCGATGACTTGGATTCCCCGGATCCCGTGCCCGAATCACGCCGGCCGGAGAACAGGAGGAGGCATAATCCCTTGACAATGTTTTCACAAGGGGGGATACTCTCACGCTGATTATTGACGGTCTCGCAAAACCCGCTCGACCGCCTGTTGGCTACGCATAAGCCACTGGAATCGTTATAGGCAAATCTCCAGGTCACGGGCTATTTGCGACTCCATCACAATTCAGGTTGACTGCAGGCTGCTTTTTCATGATAAGAGCCTGTTTCGGCCCGGTTCCAGGGCGGTCGAGAGACCGCCGAGAGCAAGTCCAGGATTTCAAACACGAGAGAGGGAAGGGGTATGGAAGAGAACGAAGTTCTTGAACTACGCGATCAGAAGCACGAGTTCCGCGACAAGATCAAGGAGCTCTTGCCGGACAGCAATCTGGAGCTCTGCCTGACCTGCGGGACGTGTGCGAGCGGCTGCCCGGCCACGGGCCTGGAGGGCATGGACCCTCGAAAGTTCGTGCGGATGCTGGCCCTGGGGCTCTACGACGAGGCCACGAGCTCGCCCTGGGTCTGGATGTGCAGCATGTGCCAGCGGTGCATCCACGCCTGCCCCATGAAAGTGGACATCCCGCAGATGGTGGGCCTTGCACGGCAGACCTGGCCCAGGGAGGAACGGCCCAAGGGCATCCTCGGTTCCTGCGACATGGCCCTTCGAAGCGACGCCTGCAGCGCCATGGGGGCCTCGGAGGAGGACTTCCAGTTCGTGGTGGAGGACGTTGTGGAAGAGGTCCGGGAAACGCAGCCGGGATGGGAGAACCTGCAGGCCCCGGTCAACAAGCAGGGCGCCGAGTACTTCCTCAATCAGAACTCGCGCGAGCCCGTAACCGAGCCGGACGAGATGGTGCCGCTGTGGAAGATCCTTCACCTCGCGGGCGCGGATTGGACCTACGGGACCAAGGGCTGGGCCGCGGAGAACTACTGCATGTTCCTCCAGGACTGGGAGGCCTGGGAGCACATCACCCGGGTCAAGGCCAAGGCCGTGGAGGACCTGGGGTGCAAGTACTGGCTCAACACGGAATGAGGCCACGAGCTCTTTGCATTCCGGTCCGGATTGCAGAAATTCAACGTCGAGCACAACTTTGAGATTGAAAGCATCATTCGACTTTACGCCAAATGGATTCGTGAGGGGAAGCTGCCCGTAAGCTCGGATTGGAACAAGGACCTGAAGATCAAGTTTACGGTCCAGGATCCCTGCCAGCTGGTGAGGAAGTCCTTCGGCGATCCCGTGGCTGAGGACCTCCGATTCGTGGTCAAGAAGGTGGTGGGCGAGGAGAACTTCATCGACATGCAGCCCAACCGCTCCAACAACTTCTGCTGCGGCGGGGGCGGCGGGTACCTCCAGAGCGGGTATACCGAGGCCAGACACCAGTACGGGACCGTAAAGCTCAACCAGATCCTGTCCACGGGTGCCCAGTACTGCATTGCACCGTGTCACAACTGCCACTCGCAGATTCATGACCTTGCGGAGCACTTCGAGGCCGGGTACTACACGGTCCACCTATGGACCCTCATCTGCCTCTCCATGGGGTGTCTGGGCGAGAACGAGCGCGCCTACCTCGGACCGGAATTGGCAGAGGTCGGACTCTGAGGCAGGGACCGAATTCACTGTTTCATCCACGTCCCGCCCGGAAACGGG
>JASFQI010000107.1:0-13881 GCA_050115555.1 Desulfobacteraceae bacterium | reverse complement strand
GGGTCCTTTGCTGACCTGGCGTGACCAGGCCCCAGAAAGCCCGAGTCAAGAGCATGCCGCGTGCGCTTGGTTTGGGCTTTTTGCGTTCAGACGGTCGCTCAAAAACCCGAAAGGAGGTGATCGGCAACAGGAACTCGGTTGAATAAAGACGTGGTCAAGCATTGAGAACCCGCCCCTCCAGAAAAAGCCAAACCCCGGGCAACCGGGGGACGGAAAGCCGCGGGTCCGAAAATAGGAACCGGTGAAAGGATCAAGGTGAAAGGAACGAGGAACACCATGACCCAAAAGACGCCATCCTGTTCGGACAGCCGGGCCGCCTGAGGGAGAAAAGAAACACTGAAACATTCATTTTTCTCTGGAGGGATAGACCATGAAAAAGCTTTTAGGAATCGCGATGGCCGCCATGCTCGTCTTCGGCATCGCGGGGCAGGCATCGGCCGACTTCGAATACGGCAACCTGCACTTCGTAGCCATTGAGGACAGCGACGGCACCACCAAACACGATGCAGCCGACGGTACCTACGAGTACCACGTGGACCTGGGCGACTTCAATGCCACGAACTGGGGTGACTATACCGGCACGGGCGACGGAGAGGCCCTTGGCATGTTCGAGTGGTCCGGCACCGTGGACACGGTTATGACCCTGGGCGACTTTGACGCCACGAGCTGGGACGACATCTACTTTGCGGCCTATGGCTGGGATGCCTTGTGGTATGGCGGTACCGAGTATACCACGAGTGGCGGCAACGGTATGGTGTTCACCTCGGCGGTGCAGGTCACCGCAGACAATCTCAGTGGATCCGCCGCCATTCAAAGCCTCTGGACTGGGACCGATGGGGTGGACGAAGGCCAGTATGAGATGGACAATGCAGACAGCTACCTGTCTAAGAACTCCGACCCCGAGCTCGGTAATTACAACGACTTTGTAAACATCAGCGGTGAGTTCTGGAATGCGGAGCTCGTAGGCCTGGGCGACACCTATCTTTACGGGTTCAACTACACCGACGACGGGGAGGCAAGCCTGGCCCTTCTGGGGACCTTCACCCTGTCCCTGGACGCCACGGACAACTCGCTCCTGATCGACTACACCCCGGTCCCGGTGCCCGCCTCGGTGCTGCTCCTCGGGTCCGGACTCCTGGGCCTCTTCGGCATCCGCCGGAAGAGAAGCTGAACCACGTCACATAAACACCGAATACTAAATCAGGGGGGGGCACGTCAAAAGGCCCTCTGAAAAAAAGGAGAAAAAGCTATGCTGAAAAAACTGATCACCGGAACCATCGTCGCAGGGGCCCTGCTGGCCTTTGCGGGAACCGCCTCTGCAGCCACCTATGAGGTGGCTATCGGCGGGGCCTCGGCCCAGGGGAGCTTCTGGAAGACGGCCAGCAAGGCCTTCATGACCAACGTCCTTGGCTGCACCAGCGCCAAGATCGAGGGAACCAGCAAAAAGGACGCCTTCACTTGGGGTCAGGGCTGCACGTCTGTCCCCGGCGGGACCGGCAATGACGAGGTCTACTTCTGGTACTATCAGAAGGCCTCCTACTGGGGCTGCCAGAACGCTCCGGGCGCCCAGCCGTTTCAGGCCGCAGACCCGGCCACGTGCGACTTTACCACAGAAGAGGACTGGGACTGCACAGGAACAAAGAGCGTGAGCCTCACCATCGGATGTGCGGACGTGGAGTGCTCGTCCCTGACCCAAACCACCAAAGGATGGGAAGACGGGCGGCGTGCGGACTACGGCGACAACGAAAACTATGTGGAGAACTGCGAAACCGGAAACTGCTTGAAAGATCAGAAGGATTGGGGCGATCCGAACGGCTATGCCTGGGATACGGGCACCTACCCCAATATGGTAACGGACAGCCCTTTTAACGTGACCTTCGGCTTCGGCGTGAACAATGCCGTGACCAAGACCCGCTGCACCGGGCCCATCTATGACAGCGACGATCACGTGGCCTACAACCACTGGGGATGGCAGTGCGTCAAAGGCGCTCAGCGTTGCGACACGGACACGGAAACCTGTGAGATCACGGGCGATTCGTGCAAGCACGACACCCGGTACTGGGTAAATGACACAACCGGCGACTTCGAGCTCATGCCGGATGCGTGCCCGCCGGTCTCGGACACGGATACCTCGTCCGACTGCGTGAGCTACTTCAAGTGCGTGGACGGCTTCTGTACAGGCGGCGCCAACAGCGGAAACGCCTGCGACGCGGCCGAGGACTGCCCCAGCCTGGCCATCGGGGACCTTTCCGGGACTACGTGCACCCAGATGCCCATCGACAACCTGAGCCGCCTCCAGGCCATCCTGATCTTCTCCAACAAGGTGAATAACTGGAGGGAGTTCGGCCCCTGGTACCCGGACCTGCCCATTGTCCAGTGCATGCGGCATGCCGGATCCGGAACCCACGCCACCCTGGAGATCGGCGTCTTCCGCGGTGACGCCAACGTTTGGGATACCACAATCGGCGGCGCATCACCAACTTGGACTGTGCTTCAGTCCACTGAGTCCACGGATCCTAACGGCAGCGAGCCGGTGGTCTGGCACTACGAGTCCTCCACGGACCTGACCGAGGACTGCCTGGACTTCTACTACGGCGCGGTCGGCTACATTGACGCGGACAAGATCCTGGGCAACGACACGGTGAACAGCTGCCACGAGGTCAAGTTCGAGGGTGTGGAGCCCACCCGCGAGAAGGTCAAGTTCGGCGAGTACTCCTTCTGGGCCGGGCAGAAGTGCTTCTGGGATACGGGTGCCATCAGCACGGTCCAGGCCAACCTGGCCACCGCCCTCATGGACTTTGCCAAGGATCCTGCGAACCTGAACAACGTGGACTTCGGCCAAAAGGCCAATTTCTGGGCCACGGACAACGAGATGACCGTATCGAAGTCCTCGGATGCAGCCTATCCGAGCAAATAATAACGATCGCCCATTCCGGCCGGGTTTCATAACCGGCCTCTGACCCCGGCGGGCCGCGCATGTGCGCGGCTCGCTCTTTTTCGGCTGGTCATACTGTCACGTCGAGGGCTTTTTCCCCGGGCGTGACAGTGTGCCGGGCCGTCACTTCTGAGATAGAAGCCTTTCTCAGGGCCTGGACCAGGCGGCCGCCGTCCTGTTACACGATCCGAATGCATGCCTCATTTCCTCCTAACACAAGCCCGGTACTCCTTGACATTATAAGTCTGGTACGCCCGACAGACCTGTGCCGTTTCACGGATCGGCTCGGCCCGAGCGATCCGATACCACACCAAACCCCACAAGGAGATGCACCATGCACCCCAAGTCCTTTCCGTTCAAACCAAAACTCGTTAACCATCTGGCACGCTTGAGCCTCTTTCTCGCCCTGCCGGCCTTTCTAAGCTGTGCCCATGGCGGGAGCCCGGCAGGGCCGCCCATCCAGCGCGGCGAACCCGTCCAGGTCCACTACACCTGCCGCATTCAGGACGGTCCCCTGGTGACCACGACTCTAGAAGAGGTGGCTGAAGGCATTGCAGGTGACCCCGATGCCTCCAGGCTGTTCCTGCCCCGCCGGACCTATGGTCCGGAAGAGCTGGTGGCTGGAGAGCCGCCCGAGGGCCCGTTCGACGAGCGCCTTCGCAAGCAACCGGCCTTCATGCTCAAGGGGCTCCACACTGTGATCCGCGAGGCCCTTGCCGAGGCCGTGGTGGGAAGGCCCACTGGTGATGCCTTCTCCGTGGATGTGACCGCAGAGTACCAGGATGAGGTTCCGGATCGGGAGCGCGTGATTTCCCTTCGCCGGGCCTTCAACTTTCCCAAGACCCAGCGCCTCTCCCGGGACGAGTTCATGGCCCGCACCGGAGCAGGCCGCCCGCCCTTTGTGGGCATGAGCTTAAACATGGTCCAGGGCATGGACTGCGAGGTGATCTCCATCACCGAGGACGAGGTGGTAGTGGAATTTACACCCAGACAGCAGGGGCCTATCCAGACTCCCTTTGGGGAGAAGGATCTGATCGACCAGGGCGACCGGTGGGTGACGCGTATTCAAACCGAGCCCGGGCACCTCGTGCGCACCGGACCCCAGATCGGAAGAATCTCCGAGGTTCAGGGCGGAATGTTCCTGATCGATTACGGGCACCCGTTCGGGGGCAGGACCCTGGAGTGTGTGGTAACAGCAGACCTGATGCCATCGTCGCCTGTGACCTCGGCCTCTGTGAGGCCTTCAGATGACACCGGCCCGGCAGAAGAGGAAAAGACGCCGGCCAAGAACGTTCAAAGCACTGCCACGGATACAGCGCCGCCGGATCTGCAACACACGCACCAGGAGCCCGAGGTGCAGGAATCGCCCTCGGCCGACAAAAAAGAGAGCGCAGAAGACCTAGCCGGTGTCGTGGAAATCGGCGATCTCGTGGAGATCGACTACATTGCCGCGTTTACCGACGGTGCCCTCCTCCACACCACCCTGCCGGGTGTGGCCGACGATCCGGATCGGCTCAAGGTAGAGGGATTCTATCGTCCTGCCACCCTCGGGCCAGAGCTGATCAAGGCTGGAGAATCCACCGTTGTGCCGGGCCTGGCAAATAACGTGCTCGGCATGCACCCCGGCCAGTCCCGCCGGGTGACCCTCCCCCCCCAACGGACCTTCGGGATAAGGGCCCCGTCCCAGGTCAAGGAGTACGACGCCGTAAAGACATTCCCCAGACGTGCTTCGCTCACGCCGAAAGAGTGGCGCAAGCAGGTGAAGGGCTTTCCCGTGGAAGGGGAGACCTACCCCCTCAACCCTTATGTCCTGGCCCGGGTGACCGGGGTCTCGGCCAGTGGGGTGAGCGTGCAGTTGACTCCCCGCAGCGAGACCGTGGAGGACGAGCTGGGCTCGACGACTGTCCGCGAAAAGGGGGATTTCATCGAGGTCGCGCTTCTTCCCAGGATGGGCATCCCCTACCAGGTCGAGGGCAGGCAGGGCCGGGTGGTGGCCGCGGACGAGCGGACCTTTACCGTGGACTTCAACCATCCTTTTGCCGGCAGGTCCCTGATGCTGGACCTGGAGGTGGTCTCCCTGACCAAGGCCTCGGAGCTGGACGGCAAGAGGCTGGCCTGGATCGAGGATTACGATCAGGGGCTGTCCGAAGCCATGGAGCGCCGCAAGCCCATGTTTCTCGTGCTCTACGCAGACTGGTGCGGGTACAGCAAGAAGCTCCTGAACCATACGCTCCAGGACCCCCGCATCCGGCTTCTTGCGGAGGAGTTCGTGTGGGTAAAGGTGGACTCCCACAAGCAGCAGGACCTCAAGGAACTCTACGAACAGAACGGATACCCCATGATGGTCGTGCTGAACCCGGAAGGGGACATCTTGAAGACCATCCAAGGGTACAAGGACGCGGCCTTCCTGTATCAGGAGCTCAAGGAGTTTGCCGGCGGCAATACGCTGTCGGTGGGCGACCCGGGCGCGGAAGGCTAACACAACATTCAAACTCCCTTGAAATCCGCCTAACAAAGGTAGGGGAGCATAGCTTTTTGTAGCTTGAATAGGTTTCGCTCGCACAATCCTCACCCGGCAGCAGCGGGACTGCGGAGTTTGCGGGCGATATTCATATCGGCGAGTTGCCTTTTCTTTTCGGACTTCCTGTCTCTCCTCCGGCGGGACGGGGAGATTTAATGACCGGGGCCCTGCGGCGCCCAATGCGGAAGAGGACGGCCTTTCGCGCCGCGGGACAATCCGACACGTTACAGCGCATCCAGGAGACCCGCAGGTTGTCTCCCCGGACGCACCGGACAGGGAGGCTGCTCGTGCCCCCTCCAGCCAGGTCGTCCCGGGTAGCGGAACAAGGGGGTCCCCTACAGCCGAATGGGAAATCAGGTCTACGTGCGGTCCATAGAACCCTCACTTCACATTCTCATCTTTCTGCTCCTCTGCCTGCATTGCCTGGCATCGCCGGTACACCCCCGGGAGGATGGGAATGAGGTCTCATTCGGCATCCGGGGGTACGAGGTCACGGGGAACAGCGTTCTCACGGAAAAGGAGATCTACCGAACCCTGGAGGGGCACACGGGTCCCCATATGACCGCCGAGGATGTTGAGGGGGCCCGGGACGCCCTGGAGGACCTTTACCACAGGAGCGGGTATCCAACGGTCCTCGTGAACATCCCACAGCAGCGTGTGGAAGACGGACTGGTCCGGCTGGAGGTGATCGAAAGCAGGATTCGGCGGGTCCGGGTGACCGAAAACCGGTACTTCACCATGGAAAAGATCCTCGATGCACTTCCATCGCTGAGGCAGGGAGAGATCCTGTTCGTACCCAGGGTCCGGGAGGAGCTGGCGCGCCTCAACCGGAACCCGGACTTCAAGGCGTCGCCGATCCTGAGCCCGGCCAGGGAGATCGGGCTGGTGGACGTGGAGCTCAACGTCAAAGACGAGTTTCCCCTTCACGCGAGTATGGAGGTGAACAACCGGAACACCCACGACACAAGCGAACTGCGTCTCAACGGCATGATCCGATACGACAATCTGTGGCAGAAGGAGCATTCCGTCTCCTTCCAGTACCAGACGGCCCCTCTGGATCTCGACGAGGTCCACGTCATGGCGGCGTCCTACGTCTTTCCCACGCCCTGGAACCCCAATCATCTATTGGCCTTTTTCGGTGTCGTCTCAGAGAGTCAGACGGCCTTCGGCGAGGGGTTTCAAGTCAACGGCGAGGGGAACCTCTTCGGGGCGCGCTATGTGATTCCCCTGCCTCCGAACGGCGATTACAACCACAACCTCACCATCGGTTTGGACTACAAGGATTTTGATGAAACACTCGGCTTCGAGACCGAGGGACAAGAGACCCTGAAGACCCCCCTGACCTACCTCCCCCTGTCCCTTTCCTACAGCGCATCCCATGCCGACAAAACAGGATTCACCCGGTTCAGCGGAGGTATCCACCTGGCCTTTCGAGGGCTCGTGACCGACCCGGAGGAGTTCGCCATCAAGCGGTACCAGGCAAGGGCCAACTACCTTTACGCCACACTGGGGGCGGAGCGGACACAGAGGCTCCCGGGGGGCTTCGGCCTGTTCGGGAAGATCGACGGCCAGATCGCCGACGGCCCCCTGGTCTCGAACGAGCAGTATGCGGCAGGCGGTATGGAAAGCGTGCGCGGTTACAAGGAGAGCGAGGCCTTTGGGGACCACGCGTTTCACGCCGTCCTGGAGCTGTCCGGCCCGGATCTGACCCGACTCATCAACCCGGGAGACGGGTTTGCGCTTACGCCTTACGTATTCGGCGATTACGCGTACCTGAAGATCACGGAACCCCTCCCGGATCAGGCAGAGAAAATTCATCTTCTGGGAACGGGCATCGGCCTCAAGGGTCGAATCGCCGAGCGTTGGACGTTTCAGATGGAAGGGGCCATGGCTTTGGAAGAGACGGATCAGGTGGAACACGGGGACATCGAGGTGCATGGGCGCTTGAAATATGCCTTCTAAGCTTTTTCCGAGGGATCGAGAACGGAGGCTGTCATGAAAACGAAACCGGCGGTACGAAAACGATCCGGCATGAAGCGCTGGCGAACCCTCCTCTTCTGCGCCCTGCTGGTTTCTGCGCTGACGGTGCCGCAGGGGGTAAGGGCCGCCGGCTTTTTCGGGGCGAACAACAACCACTTCACCAATTTCGGCGCCCCTGCTGCGGACGCCCTTCCCCAACTCAAGGCCATTATTCAGGGTGTATCCGGTGTGGAGGAAACTGCATCCGAAAACAAGCTTGAGATCCACCAGGACGAGGAGACTGCGATCATCGAGTGGGATTCCTTCGACATCGGAGAAGACGCCTGGACCCACTTCGACCAGCAGGGGAACTCGGACTGGGTGGCCCTCAACCGCATCTTTGACAAGAGCCCGAGTCAGATCTATGGCCGCCTCACTGCGGACGGCAAGATCTACCTCATCAATCAGAACGGGATCCTATTCGGTTCCTCGGCCAGGGTGAACGTCCACTCTCTCGTGGCCACGTCTCTCAATATCGACGACGACCTCATCGGGGGAGGCACCCTCCGGTTCGAGGCCGAGGATTACCGGGATCCCCTGGACCTCGACCCCGAGGACGAGATCTTCACCTGGGTAGAGAACGTGGACGGGGACATGGTCCCGTTGCCGGGTCCCGTGGTCAACTGGGCCGTCTCCTCATCGGATTCCGATATAGGCATCCACGTGGATGACGCGGGGACGGTCCTGCTGATCGCGCCCGAGGTGGTGAACCGGGGCTTGATCATCGCCCCTTCCGGCCAGATCGCCCTGGCCGCCGGGCGGGAGGTGGAGGTGATGGCCCTGGAGGACCGCACCCTCCCCCACGTCTTTGTCGGCGAGAGCGTGGCCCTCAAGGACCCCGGGAACACGGGCGTGGCTGTCAACAGCTCGGCCGGACTTCTCGTCGCCGATGCGGGGGTAGCCGGCATGTACGGCCGCATCGTTCGCCAGGAGGGACTGATCCGCTCGGTAACGGCCGTGGAGGCGGGAGGAACCATCGAGCTGCTCGCCTCGGAGGGGGTGCTCCTGGGCTCCCTGAGCCTCACCGCCACACCCATCACTGACGATACGGAGACCTATCATCAGAGCTACGAGGGGGCCAAGGGCTCCATCATCATAGGAGGCCTGGGAACCACCACAGAGAGCAACGACGGCAGCATCGTGTTCAAAGCCACCGCAACCGAGCGCATCCTGCACCAGGGAGAGATCCTGGCGCCTTGCGGAGCCGTGGACATGAGCGCCACCGGATGGATCTACCTGGACACGGAGAGCCGGATCGATGTGAGCGGCGAATGGGTTCAGGTCTCGGCGGACGCCAGCATCATCGGCCTACAACTCAACTCCATGGAGCTCAAAAACGACTACGGCCAGCAGGACAGTGTGCTCCAGGGGCAGGAGGTCCAGATCATCGGGTACGCGGGATCGACCATCGGCGATGCTTCCGAGGCCTTGACCTCTGAGTACCTGAGCGCCCTGGAGATGAACGCCGCGGGCGGGGATATCACGATCCACGGGGATGACGACACGTCCCTTCAGGAGTTCATCATGAGGGAAGGGGCGGTGATCGACATCGCCGGCGGCGGCACGATTTACACCGAAGGCCATTATGACGGCACCAAGCTCCTGGCTGGAAACCAGGTGTACGATATCAGCTTAGCGCCCGAGTGGTATGAATACGAGAAGATCCTGGGCTCCCAGGAGACCGAGCACGAGCGATTCGGCCTGACAGAGTACTTCGAAGGTCTCTACCTGGGCGGCGCCAGCCCGGTGAGCGATTTTCTCTCCAGTTACGTGGCAGGGGAAGACGCCGGGAGCCTGACCGTGGAGGCCCGCGGCGTGGTCCTGAACGGAACCCTGATCGCTTCGGCTCAGGCCGGCCTCTACCAGACGGAACTGGCCGTGACCGAGGAACAGATCGGGGAGTTTTACCTGGAGTTGACCCAGGGAACCCAGCTTTCCCGCGGCGGGCAGCTCGTCCTGGGAGTGGAGGACGATCCGGCCGACGACGACCCCTATGACCTGGTCCTGGACGAGGTCGTGATCACTGCAGAGAGCGCCCTCCTGGACGAGGATTTCGAGCCGGGGGACGAACTCCGGGGCTCCAGCGCCGGGGAAACGTCCCAGACCTCCTACTACGCGGACAAGAACGGCGACCCCCTGTATCGCACGGTGCTCTCCACCGATACACTGAACAACTCCGGCCTGAGCGACATCCGCATCTACTCCAACACCTCGGTGACCATCGAGGAGGACGCCCTCCTGACCCTGAGCCCGGGCGGATACCTCATTGACGAGAGTGTCGATTATCAGACGACCATGGCCGTCCAGTACGACACCCTGTACGGCGAGGATCCTGCGACCCTTACGATCTGGGCGCGGGCCTTCGAGAACCTGG
This sequence comes from Desulfobacteraceae bacterium, assembly GCA_050115555.1. Lineage (GTDB taxonomy): Bacteria > Desulfobacterota > DSM-4660 > Desulfatiglandales > HGW-15 > JASFQI01. The sequence continues at coordinate 4,032 of JASFQI010000107.1, read as the reverse complement.
GTACCGTAGCTATCCCGTCGGGGAACATCAGCGTGGCCCTCAAGGACACGGTTCTCGCAAACGGGGAGGCCGATACAGTCATCGAGCTTCCGAGCCGCGCCTACTTCGATGACGGCAGCACCATGAGTACAGACGGGGAACGGATCAACAACCTCTACGCCGGGGAGCTGGGATCCGTGGAGACCGGGTTCATCGATGGAGGGGAAATCTCCATCTCGAACGACACCCAACATGGAGCGGAGATCATCATCCGATCCGGCGCCGTGCTCGATGTGAGTGCCGGCTACGAGTTGGATTCGGAAGGGACCCTGACGGCCGGAACGGCCGGGGCTCTTTCTCTGGAAAGCTCGAGCATTTTGCTGGACGGAGATCTGAGGGGATATGCTCTCTCCGGCTATGACGGCGGGTCCCTCACTCTGCACGCCACCCGGATCACCGTGAGCACCGAGACCCCCGGATCTCTGTCCAAGGACTTTGACAACGACTCCGAGATCCCGGAGGAGCGTAAGGAGCACCTGGTGCTTGGCCAGGACCAGCTCGCAGACACCGGATTTTCGAGCATTACGCTCAAGAGCTTCGAGGACCTGACGTTCGAGGACGGGGTTGTGTTCACTCCCTCGGACGTGAGACTGGCGCTTCCCGGTCCGGAGGCCACCCTGCTCTCCTCCTTCGGGCTCTCCAACTACAGCGGGGGCTCCGAAGAAACCGAAGCGGCGCTCCTGTCCCAGGGGCTCGTGCGCGTGTCCAGCGAGGTGATGGGGGCTACGCTCATCGCGGCCATGGCGGGAGAGGGCGTGACCCGGTCCCACAAGGATGACGATGAGGATTTCATAAAATCCGGTCAGTATCCCCGGGTGATCGTGCCCGGTGGAGTACGGCTGGAAACGGCCCCCCAAGGGGAGATCGTCCTCTCCAGCGTGGGCCTCCTCTTCCTGGAGGGCATGCTGGAGGCCCCGGCCGGAAGCATGGAACTCACATCCCGGCTGGACGACATCCACCTCGCCGGGATCAGCAGCATCCTTGCGAAAGGCGTGAACATCCCCGAGGAGACCGCCCTGATCTCCGGCCTGCCCGTGGGGTACACGGCCCTGGACGGAGGCACTGTGACCCTGTCGGCCACAGCAGGCGCTGTGACCATGGATCCGGGTGCGATCATTGACGTGTCCGGGTCCGAGCCAGTTGAAACGCTTGTGCTCGGTGCGGGCAACACGCTGGAGACAGACACCATTGCCAGCGATTCCGGCGCCCTCGAGATCGCTTTCAGGACGGATCTCATTCTGAACGGTACCATTGAAGGGGAGGCCGCGCTCTCCGAGTCCCTGGGGGCATCCCTTGTTCTGAGCCGGCATGGGGAAGGAAATACCCTCCTGCTGGACCAGGACCTTTTCGATCTTTTTATTGGAAGCGGGTTCGACAGCTATACCTTTCAGAGCGAGGAAGGGATCCTGTTCTCAGAGGCCCTCGACCTGGATCTGGGGAGATACCTCGAGCTGGACGCCCCCCTCATCACCGGCCTCGCATCCCTGGGCGACCAGGCGATCCGGCTTTCTGCCACCGATGTGGTTCTTTGCAACACCCGCGAGAAATACATCGATGAGTCCTCCAATGCCTCGGAATCCAACCTGGTCACGGACGAAACCGAGCTCATCGCCGGGGATGCGACCCTGGCCCTCTCAGGGGATTGGATCGACATCGAGGGGGCCGTGGCCATTCAGGGCTTCGGGGATGTATCCCTCGAAGCCGTATGGGACATCCGCGTCCTGGATGAGGAGTACCTGAACACGGACACGTCAACCGAGTACCGGTGGGCGGGCGAGCTTCGGACCCGAGGCGATCTCACGCTCAAGGCATCGCGCATCTACCCGGCCATGAAAGAGGTGACATCCTCGGACGGGGACCGGGTCCTGACACCCACGGCGTTTGTCATCCGGTCCGATACCGGGACGGTGACCATCCTTCCCGGGGAAGAGGCCCTAGAGGACCCCATCCTCTCCGCCGGGGGCGTGCTGGCCGTGGTGGCGCCGGAGATCGAGCATTATGGATATCTGGCCGCGCCCCTGGGGCAGATCGTACTGGTCGCCGCCCCTCTGGTGGAAGACGGGGGAGATCTCATACCAGCCCGTGACGTGGCCATCACGGCCGAGGACGGGCTCTACAATGTCGATATCAAGGTCCTCGTGGATTCCCTTGGGGGCGCGTACGGCAGCGTGGTCCTCGGCAGTGAAAGCGTGACCACCACCCACAGTGACACAGAGGTCTCCTACGGCCTGCTCACTGGCACGAGCTGGAAGCTCCCCAACAAGTCCCGCGGGCTCGTTATTCGGTCCCTGGATCCCAATGACTGGCCTGACGTCTCCGCCTCTCCTGAGACGGGTGTCATTGTCCGCGCATCCGGGATCGATTTCCAGGAGGGGGCACTCATCGATGCCTCGGGCGGCGGCGGCCTGTATGCGTATGAGTTCCAGGCCGGGATCGAGGGCCTGTCCAACCCTCTCGAGGTGGAGGGAAGGTATGTGATCGTACCCGGGACCTCATACTCGGGAGAGGCCGTTTACCTGGCAGGCGGAGGCAGCCTGCCCAAGGGCGTCTACACGCTGCTCCCGGCGGAGTACGCCTTTCTTCCGGGGGCTTATGTGATCGAGGACCTGGGCACAACGAGCTCCCTTGAGAAGGTCGTCCGGACCGAGGAGGGATACACGGCCGTACTGGGATACGAGACCGAGACGGGCACGGGTGCACGTTCCTCCCAGTACCACCGCTACGCCGTGAGGTCCGCCCAGGACGTGCTCCAGGAAGGAACCTTTCAAATCGCAGAGAGCATTACCGGCTCTGCCGGCACGGTCTCCCTCGTGGCGGAGACCCTGACTCTGAGCGGGACCATCGAGCTCACCTCCCTGCCCCTGTTCCAGGGGGGTGTGATCGAGCTGAGCGCCTCGCGCATCTCGATCGGCACCTCCACGGACGGGTTCGACGCCTCACTCCAGCTGGACCACTCCCTGTTTGAAAACATGGACCTGGAGGAGATCCGGATCGGCGTGCTCTCCACCACCGAACGAGACCTGGTGGACGAGCTGGAGACCGAGGAGATTCACGTGTATGAAGGCCAAACCTCCGCCCCGACCGTGACGCTGACGGCCTCCCAGGACGTAATCCTGAATGACGGGGCCGAAATCCATGCGGTAGACGAGTCCGTGACCGTCACGGAACTGACCTATCAGTACACCTACGATCCGGAGGTGGGCCTGGGTATCATGAGCCCCTCGGAAATTCACAGAATCGGCGACGGCGAGGATGTGGCCGGCACCATGATGCGAAGGACGGCCGAGGGGGGGGTGGCTCTTCAGTTCTACACGGAGGACGGGTCGTTCAAATGGGTGGCGGAGCAGGATGATCCCGATCTCGAGGGTCTCGGGCTCTCCGCGATGTCCCTGACCGAGGAGGAACTGACGGCCCTCCTGGACCTGATTCCGGAGGAGTTCAATCTTGGCTACGCCCTGCCTTACGGCAAGGCCGAGCTGTACTCGAGGGATGGGGACATCGTCCTTCACGAAGGCAGCCTGATCCATGCTACGGACGAGGTCGTGCTGGACGGCCAGGTGGACCTTCGCGGAGGGCGAATCGAGTCGGACAACGGCGCCCTTACTCTGGCGGGAAAAAACATCTACTTCGTGACCGATATCGATTCCATCACAAGAGAGAACGGGGTCTACCTGGACACGGAGTTGTTCGACGCCCTGAACTCCTTTAGGCATCTCACCCTGAGAAGCGGCCGATATGCGGACACGGACGGGGACGGAGAACCGGACTCCTTGGTGGAGGGCGGGGACCTGGTCTTTGAGGGCGGGTTCGATCTTCGACCTGCGCATGACCTGACCCTTCAGGCCGCCAGGATCGCCGGCCTCTCAACCGGCGGCGCCGGAGAGGAGACCACCATTTACGGGGAAACCCTTCACATTGTGGGAACGAGCTCGAACTGGGTCTATGAGGCGGGCAGAGTCTCTCCGGATCTCGACGGGGCCTATACCCTGGAGG
>JASFQI010000106.1:0-13938 GCA_050115555.1 Desulfobacteraceae bacterium | reverse complement strand
GACGTAGTTGTCGTCCCCGATCGATGTGACCCAATCCTGTTTGGTGGTGGCCCGGTTGATCGTTGCATACTCCCGTATGACGTTGCGATCCCCGATCTCCACCCGGGTGTCCTCTCCCCGGTATCCTACATCCTGAGGGGGGGAGCCGATGGAGACAAAAGGAGAAATCCGGTTCTCCTCCCCCATGCGTGTGTGCCCTTCGATGCTGACATGGGGACCGATGACGGTGTTCTTACCGATGACCACGTGGTCACCGATGATCGTGTACGGTCCAATGCGAACGCCGGCGGCCAGCTCGGCTCCCGGGCTGACCACCGCCGTAGGATGAATTTCCATACTGCTCCTCGATTCTTCCTTGCCTTGCAATATTGGGGTCAAGCAGATCCCTCCTGCCTACGTACAAATGCAGATACGATGTATTTTTTTAGAATCTCCCTCGCAGCAAGCTTGAGGAATGCGCGAGCGAAATATCCTCACCACAAAGAACGGATCCCCTAAAGATCCCGGTGAGCAGCTACCCCACCAGGGCCACGAGTTCGGCCTCCGCGACCACCTCGTCTCCCACACGTGCCTTCCCTGCGACCTTCCAGACCTTGGTGCCGGTCCTCAGTGCTTCGACCTCGTAGACCAATTGATCTCCGGGAATCACCGGCCTCCGGAACTTGACCTTGTCGATCGCCATGAAGTAGGTGGCGCTCTCAGGATCGATGTCCATGGAATCCATCACGGAAAGACGCCCGAGCACCCCCCCTGTCTGCGCCATGCCCTCGACGATCAGAACTCCCGGCATGATGGGCTCCCCAGGGAAATGCCCCTGAAAAAAGGGTTCGTTGATGGTCACACACTTCAGGCCCACCACCCGCTTCCGCAGTTCGAGCTCCGTAATCCGGTCCACGAGAAGAAAGGGGTAGCGATGCGGAAGAATCTTCACAATGTCCTGGTACGTAAGAGGCAGTTCGATCATTTCCCTGACTCCCTGCGCGTTTCGGATGCCCGAAAGAACACCGACTCCCCCCGAGCAACGGTCGTCACATCACGAATCATACTTCCTGCCGAACGGATCACGGCTCCGTGTCCAGGCGTCTCGCCAGCTCGTCCACCTTCTTTTCCAGCGTCCGCAGCCGATCATTCACTTCGGACAGCCGGGGCAACAGCAGGCTTGTCTTCAACCAGAGGCGGTGGGGCATGGCCGGTGTCCCCGAAACCACCTCCCCGGGCCCGAGGGATTTGGGCACACCGGATTGGGACCCGATCATCGCCCCGTCCCCTACCTTGACATGATCGCTGACCGCGACCTGCCCGCCGATGATCACACCCTTCCCTATCTCCGCACTCCCGGCAATCGCGCTTTGCGCGACGATCACCGTATCCTCGCCAATGACCACGTTGTGCGCGATCTGCACGAGATTGTCGGTCTTGACGCCGCGGTGAATCCGGGTGGTTCCCAGGGTTGCACGATCGATGGTATTGCCGGCTCCGATCTCCACGGAATCGTCGATCTGCACCTTCCCGATCTGTGGCATTTTCACGTTACGAGCGCCTTCCCGCACGAAACCGAACCCATCCGACCCGATCACCGCCCCCGCGTGGATGATCACGTCCCTGCCGACGGTACAGTCATGAAGAACGGAGACGTTCGGGTGGATCATCGTGCCCCTGCCGATTCGCACCCGATCCCCCACAAAGACGCCCGGGAACAGCGTGACGTGATCCTCGATAACCGTATCCGCTCCGACATACACAAAGGGGAAAACGGTCACGTCCTTGCCGATTCGACAGGTTTCGTGAAGAAAGGCCCCCTCATGGATCCCCTGGAACGCCGATGCGGGCTGTGCAAAAATCCCGGCGACTCGTGCACAGGCCAGGCCCGGATGTCCCACCACGACCTGAGGCCCGTTGAACAGGTCCGTCTCCTCACCCACGATCAGAGCCCCGGCCCGCGTTTCCGCAAGCAGGGGCTTGTATCGGGAATCCGAGTAGACGGAGATCTCCTCCTCCGTCGCCTCCTCGAGCGACCGGATACCCTTCACCCGGAAGGTTGCCTCCCCGCCGACGACGCGACCGCCCGCGAGTTCGGCAATCTCCTGGAGTGTTGGAGCCAAGGGACCCTCCATTGAATCTTCCCGCGGCAAGCTTGAGGGATGCGCAAGCGAAGCATTTTCAGGTCGGTGAGACGTGAAAGGCCTCACACGCCCTCGATCGTCTTCGATGCACCTACTTTTGTTGCTCTTGCCGATCGTAAGCCTTGATCACCTGGTCGGTAATGTTCAACGTACTGTCGACGAAGACCAACCCGGGGGACGAACGCTCCAGGATCAGGGTGTAGCCTTGCTCATCCGCGATTTTCTGGACCACACCTTCGAGCTCTTTTAAAATACGACGCGTGGCATCGCGCTCCGCATCCTTCATCTGCTCGGAGAGGTCCTCGTACAGGTACTTGTAGTACCGCCTCTTTTTCTCCAGCTCGTTCCTCTTGTCGTCCTTGGCATCGAGGCTGAGCATCATGCTCTGCTTCCGATAGTCCTCCTCCAGCTTCAAGAGGGCGTTTTTCTCATCCTCCAGCTTCTTCTGGAGGGACTGGAACTTGCTCTGAAGCTCGTTTCGGATCTTCTGAAACGCGATGGACTTCTCCTGAAATTCCTTGACATCCACAACGCCGATCTTGACCGGACCCTCGGCCAGGGCCCCCGCCTGGATGCCGAAAACGAGCAAAAACGAGATCCATCCAATGAAAAACCGATTCATAACGCCTCCTTGATTTTCCGTACAATAATGATGGAGCGTACAGCCCCACTTCCCGTCCTGTGGATCCTGCAACGCCCCTGAGATAATTGCCAAGCGTGCTTGTAGAAAGAGCCCCTTCTCTTTCTGTCACCGATGAAACGTGCGCTGACCCAGCGGGTACAGACCGACCAACGTTTCGTCCAGCCGCCACCAGGAGCCCCAAGGCTAGAAGGTGCCACCCACGGAAAACTCCCAGTTTCCGGATTCCTCATCCTCCTCACGATCCAGCTTCCACCCGTACTCGATGCGAAGCGGGCCAAAGGGCGAATACCACCGGATCCCGGCACCAATGGCTCTCCGCATATCGCCGAAGCTGTATCCTTCGTCCTCTGTGTACGCGTTTCCCGTGTCAAAGAAAGCCACGCCCACAATACCATGCTCCTTGAACACCGGGACACGGTACTCCACGGTGTAGGCCATCATCTTTTCCCCGCCGATGGCGTCGCCGGTCTCCGGATCCTTGGGGGAAATATCGGCGTACTCGAAACCGCGCACCGTGTCGACCCCACCTAAATAGAACTTTTCATACAGAGGGAGTCTCCCCCCGGATCGTTCCTTGACCCATCCCCACTGCCCGCGCAGGTGGAGCACGGTATCCATAAAGAGCGAAAAGTACCAACCGGAACGGAGCTGGACCTTCTGGAACGCACAGTCCCCACCGAGAAAACCGCCCGCCCACTCGTAGCTGATACGGTTGTGCGATCCTTCGGTCGTATTGAACGAGTGATCCCTGGAGTCGCGCTGCAGGCCCAGTGTGATGCTGCTCTTGACCGTGCGCCCCGCCATATCCTGAATCACGGTGGCGGCCCCTTCTTCGATCTCCGTGACGTCTGCATCATCGTACTCGTATCTCACCAGTGCCCTGGTGTAATCCTCGTCAAAGCCAATTGGGAACAGGAAGCGGAAAGAGCCTCCCAGGCTGTCCTTGGTGTACTCGTCGTATTCCTTCTCCCACTTGAAGACGTTCACCCCAGCGGTGATGGGCCGGTCCATGAACCAGGGCTCCGTAAAATCGATATCGAACTGCTGCGAGCGCCCCCCCAACCTGGCGGCCAAGCTAAGCTTCTGACCGTATCCGAACAGGTTCCGTCCCGAGACCCGCACCATTCCCAGCACACTGTCATAGGAGCTGTACCCCGCACCCGCGCTGAAGGACCCGGTCGGCTGTTCCTTCACCCGCACATTGACGACCATCTTGTCTTCCGCGCTTCCCTTCTCGGTCTGGACATCCACCTCTTCGAAAAAACCCAGGCGGTGAAGGTTTCGCGTTCCCTTTTGAAGGGCTTCGTGGTTGTATCTCTCCCCCTCGATCGCCTTGAGCTCCCTTCGAATCACCTTGTCGCGGGTCACATCGTTTCCCGAGATATTAATCCTTTCGAACTGAACCTCCACGCCCTTGGTTATGGTATAGGTCACATCCACGGTTCGCTCTTCATCGTCCTGGATCACCCTGGGATCCACGTCGGCATAAGCAAACCCCTTGTTCGCATAGAGCTCTCGTAGCGCCGTGGCGTCCAGTCGCACGGTCTCTCGATTGAAGTAATCCTCGTCCCGAATCTTGAGCTTCCCTAGAAGCTCCTCTCGATCCATGATCAGGTCGCCGGTGACCTCCACCTCGTCCACCCCGTACTGCGGCCCTTCGATGACCTCGATGGTCACCGTGAGCCCCTGGCCCTCCTCGTAGGTGACCTCCGGCTCACCGGTCCTTGCCTGGATGTATCCGTGATTGTGATAAAAGGACGTGATCTTGTGAAGGTCGAACTCCAGCATTTTTCGATCGAGCAGGCCCGACTTGGTGAACCAGGACAACAAGCCCCTTTCGCTCGTCTCCATGAGCTCCTTCAGATCATCGTCGGCGAACGTCTCGTTGCCCACGAATTCGATCCGCTCGAGGTAGACCTTTTCCCCCTCTGCGATCTCATAGGTGACGGTCACCTCGTTGTCGGACCGCTCCTCGATGCTCTCCTGAATCTGGACGTTGTAGTACCCCTTTTGCCGATAGAACTCCCGCAACCGGTTGACACTCTGCGTCACCTCGCTCCGATTCAGGATGGCGAACTGCTTGACCCCGATCTCCTCCCTGAGCTCTTCGTCGTCGAACTCCTCATTGCCATTGAACTCGATCTTTCCAATGGAAGGTTTCTCCGTAACATTGAAGATCACGATCTTTCCTTCTTTGCCGTCCTCGACCTCGATGTTCACATCGGTAAAATAGCCCATCTTGTAAACGATACGCAGATCCTCATCCAACACGTCCTGATCCAGCTTGTCCCCTTCCCGGCTTTGGATGGCGGCCAGCACCGCCTCCTTCTCGATCCGCTTGTTTCCCCGCACCTCGATGGTATCGATCTGAACCACGCCGGCCACCTGATTGTACACGCCGTCCGCAACCCGCTCCGTGGCCTGGGGAAGACTGTCCATGTCCTCCTCAACGATAAAGAGAGAAAACGGCGGCTTCTCCCCCGTGACATCGACACCTTTGATGTCCAGGCTGATCTTCCGCCCCACCTGGGTGATGCTTCCGGAGACCATCCAGCGGGCCCCCAGCTCTTGCCCGATGGTGCGGATATCCTGAATCTCGAACATGGGCAGGTAGGCCATGGGATGCTGATTGACCCGTTCGGATGGAATCACGTCAAACCCCATCTCCGCCAGGCGCCCCGTGACCCTTTCCTGAAGGCCCTCGCGAAGATGCTCCATGGGCTGGAGGGAGTGAACCCGGAACGGCAGAACCCCGATGCGGGGCAGGATATCCGCTCTGGACGCTTCCGGGGCGATCCATCCGATCAGCACGATGAGGGTGATCATCCGGGTTGCCAGGGCAACCTCGCGGGCAAAACACGTTGGTCTGCGTCTGAATGTCATCTGCATCCCCTATTGCTGGAATTGGATTCGACCGTCCACAATTTCCGTTCGATTGGAAAGCTTGCTCGCCAAGTGGTGATTGTGCGTCGCAATGACCATTGCGAGCCCCTCTTCACGGTTCAACCACAGGAGAAGATCCACGATTTCTTCACCGGTCACCCTGTCCAGATTTCCCGTAGGCTCGTCGGCCAGAAGCAGCTTGGGCTGCATGATCAGGGCCCTGGCAATGGCGACCCGTTGTTGTTCCCCTCCGGAGAGCTCGCCGATGCGATGGCTCAGACGCTGCTCGAGTCCGACCTTGATCAGAATTCCTTCCGCCCGCTTCCTGGCTTCCTTTTGTGACATGCGGGCGATGAGGGCCGGCATGAGCGTGTTCTCCAGGGCATTGAACTCCGGCAGGAGGTGATGGAACTGGAACACGAACGCGATATCCCGATTCCTGAGCCTGCACAGCTCGGCCTCGCTCAGTGCCCCCACACTCCGGTCCTCGAAACGTACATCGCCGCTCGTAGGGGGTTCGAGCGTGCCCATGATATTCAACAGGGTGGACTTGCCCACGCCCGAGGCCCCGAGCAAGGCCAGCGTATCCCCTTCACGGATCACGAGATCCACGCCTCTAAGGACATGAATGGCGTTCCCGTTGTGTGTGAACGACTTGTGAATGTTCTCGAGTTCTAGCACGTGATCCCTGCCGCCGCCTTATTGTCTACTCGTAACGAAGGGCTTCCACCGGATTCGTCTTGGCCGCATACCGCGACGGGTAAATCGTGGCCAGAAAGGAGATCCCCAGAGCAGCCACTGCGACGAGGACCACATCCAATGTCTCCACCTGCACCGGCAGCGTGGAAATATAATACACATCCGAGGGCAGGGAAATGAACTGGTACTTCGACAGCAGGTGGCAGATGCCCAGCCCGGACAAAAGACCGGCTACCGTCCCCACGAAACCCACGAGGAGGCCTTGAAGCATGAACACCGCCATGATGCTTCTGGCTGTCGCCCCCATGGCCCTAAGAATCGCCATGTCGCGTGTCTTCTCCATGACGACCATCACGAGGGTGCTGATAATGTTCAGCGCCCCTACCAGGACGATCATACTCAGGATAACGAACATGGTAATTTTCTCAAGCTTCAAGGCGGACACGAGGCTACGATTCATCAACTTCCAGTCCTTGGTCCAGAAGGGGTAGCCCAGCTTCTTTTCCAGCCCGGATGCAATCGTATCCGAGCGTTCCACATCGTCCACCCTGACCTCCAGGCCCGTGACCCGGTTCTCCATCCCCAGAAAATCCTGTGCCTCTCCCAGGGCCACATAAACCAGCGTTGCATCATACTCGTACATCCCCGAGTCCAACAAGTCCACGATTCGATACGTGCGATCGTTGGGCATCCGCCCCATGGGGGTCAGCTTTCCCTGGGGGGAAATCACGGTGACCTCGTCCCCGATCCGGGCCCCGATCCGGCGGGCCAGCTGAACGCCCAGGATGATTCCGGGACGTCCCTGGGTGTCTTCCACCAGTGCATCCAGGCTCCCGTTCTTCAGCATCTTTTCCACACCGATGACGCGCCCTGCGCTCTCCGTGCCCAATCCCCTGTACACCGCCCCGGAAACGCTGCCGGCGTGGTTCACCATCACCTGACTGTAGATGAACGGGGTGACCGCAACGGTCCCCTCCGCGGCCGCCACGCTGTCTGCCACGGCCTCGTAATCCGAGAACGCCCCGTCATAGCTCAAGACCCACACGTGGGAGTTCACGCCGAGGATCTTGGACATGAGGTCCTCGCGAAACCCGTTCATCACGGAGATGACCACCACCAGCGCCATGACGCCTACCATGACCCCCACTACGGAGATCAGGGTGATCACCGATATGAATGTCTGTTTCCGCTTAGCCTTCAGGTACCGCAGGCTGAGGAACAGCTCGAAAACCATGGGCGCTTCGCCTGTGACGCCGACTCGAAGCGTTCACTTCGGCCGGCGGTTTTGTCATTGAATCTCCCCGCAATCCCGCCGCGGGCGGGGAGGAATGCAGCGAGCGAATCCTTTTCAGGGTCCGTCCTGCTTCGCACGCATGTGCGGAAAGAAGATCACGTCACGGATGGATGGGGCGTCCGTGAGCAACATCACCACACGATCGATACCGATCCCCTCACCGCCTGTGGGTGGAAGGCCGTACTCCAGGGCCGTGACGTAATCCTCGTCCATGAACAGGGCCTCCCGATCCCCCGCCTCACGGAGGGCCACTTGCCGCTCGAAGCGCTCTCGCTGCTCGTCCGGATCGTTGAGCTCCGTGAATCCGTTGGCGATCTCGCGCCCCCCGATAAAGAGCTCGAACCGGTCCGTGATGGCCTCGTTCTCATCGTTTTGGCGGGAAAGGGGGGACGTCTCCGTCGGGTATCCGGTGACGAACGTCGGGTTCACCAGCTTCGGCTCCACCAGACGGTCGAAAAGCTTGGTCAGGATCTTGCCCAGACCGTCGCGGTCCGAAATCGGAATGTCCAGCTCGCGGGCCAGCCCGGCGGCGGCCTCCCGTTCGCTCAGCACGCGCTCCTCCACTCCCCCGATATCCCGCACCGCGGATGCCAGGGGCAATCTCGGCCAGGGAGGCGTGAAGTCGATGGTCCTTCCCTGGTACTCAATGGTCTGCGTACCGAACAGCCCGTCCAGAAGTTCCAGAAACAACGCCTCGGTGAGGGCCATCATGTCCTCGTATGTGGCGTAGGCCATGTAGAACTCGAGCATGGTGAACTCGGGGTTGTGCTTCAGATCGACCCCTTCGTTCCGGAAGTTCCGGTTGATCTCGAAGACCCGCTCCAGCCCTCCCACAACAAGCCGTTTGAGATAAAGCTCCGGCGCCACGCGTAGATAGAGATCCATGCCCAGCGCATTGTGATACGTCTTGAAAGGCCTGGCCGTAGCCCCCCCGGGGATGGGTTGCATCATGGGGGTCTCCACCTCCAGGAAATCCCTTCCCATGAAGAACTCGCGGATCGCCTGGACGATTCGGCTTCTCATTACGAACACCCGCTGCACGGGATCATTGACGATGAGATCCACGTAGCGCTGCCGGTAACGGGTCTCCTTGTCCGAAAGCCCGTGCCACTTCTCGGGCAGGGGGCGAAGGGACTTGGTCAGGAGGTGCACATCATCGGCCAGCAGAGTCAGCTCGTTCGTCCGGGTCCGAAAGAATCGCCCGTGAAGGCCGACGATATCGCCGATGTCCATGAGCTTGAAAACCTGAAAGGCCTCTTCCCCTACCTTGTCCTTGCGAATATAGGCCTGAATCCGGCCCGTCCGATCCTTGATGTGAATGAAGGAGGCCTTGCCGAAGTCCCTGCGGGACATGATGCGGCCGGCCATGGCATGGGTTTCGGAGTTCTTTTCCAGGGACTCGGCGTCCAGGCCCCCGTAGTGTTCCAGCGCCCCGGCGGCGGTGATATCCGGATCGTAACCGGCGGGATACAGGGAGATACCCAGTTCCTGCAGCGCCTGGGCCTTTTTTCTGCGTTCTTCCACAATCGATGGATTCAATTCCATTATCGTCTCATGACCTATCGACGGCAGATCTCTTTCAACCCGGGATCGGGAAGAGAGACCTGCAAAACGATCCTGCCCCCTCACCGCCGTCATGGTGTCCTGCGGGGAACCGGGGTGGGCATCGGGGTCCGTGCAACCTGCGCTCGCAAAGCTTGCGCCCTACTTGGCAATCCTTAGTCATTTACATAAGTTGAACATATCTTTCTAGTCCATGTAACATGGATAGTCAAGGCAAAAGAAAACCCGCATTCGCACGCTCCTTCGGGTCCGCAGGGCCCCCGGGAGTGGGGGTGTGGGACCGAACCCGGCGGAAAGGGAGAGGTCGGCACAATTCATTGAAATGAGGGCGGGTTGGTGGTATGTAACACCTGGACCGGGGCAAGAGGAGTGAAAAACGCCTCTTTGATCGGGCCGTGCGCCGTTCAACCGCCTGCCCGGGAACGGGTTTTTCTTTTCGCTCGGACACGCTCGTAAGGATGCGCGAGCGCCCCTTTTTCACCCTATCGCGTCGAAGGAGGGAACGATGGCAAACTTGCTTTGGCAACCTTCGGAGGAAAGGATCAAAAACACCCACATGTACCGGTTCATGACCGGGATCAATGAAAAATTCGGGAAGAATTTTTCAACATACGACGAATTGTACCAGTGGTCCATTCAGAACATTGCAGATTTCTGGGCCGCCATGTGGGATTTTGCCGGGGTTCGAGCATCCCGATCCTATGACCAGGTGGTGGACGACCCTCTCCGCTTGCCGGGCGCCAGATGGTTCGCTGGTGCGGAGCTCAATTTCGCGGAAAATCTGCTTCGGTACCGCGACGATCACGTAGCCCTGATTTTTCGAGGGGAGGAACGCGAACCCGTGCGAATGACCTACGCGGAGCTCTATGACGAAGTGGCCCGGGTCGCACGGTCCCTTCGGGATCTGGGCATTCGGCCCGGTGATCGCGTTGCGGGATTCATGCCCAACATCCCCCAGACCATTGTGGCCATGCTCGGGGCCACGAGCCTTGGCGCGACCTGGTCGTCCTGCTCTCCGGACTTCGGCATCAAGGGGGTGCTGGACCGGTTCGGCCAGATTCAACCGCGCGTCCTGTTTACGGCCAATGGATACGCTTTCAAGGGGAAGACCTTCGACAGCCTGACCCGGGTCGCGGACATCCTCAAGGAGCTCCCGACCATCGAGAAGGTGGTCGTCGTCCCGTTTACCGAGGAGTCGCCGGACATCTCGGCCGTCCCCAATGCCGTGGGCTACGAAAACTTCAAGTCCTCGGAATCCGGCCTCGAAATCGACTTTGAGCAGCTCCCCGCAGAGCACCCCCTTTACATCATGTTCACCTCCGGGACCACGGGCCTCCCCAAGTGCATGGTTCAGAGCGCCGGGGGCATCCTGATCAACCAGATGAAGGAGCTCATGCTCAACTCGGACCTCAAGCGGGAGGACACGATCTTCTACTTCACCACATGCGGGTGGATGATGTGGAACTGGCTCACGTGCTCACTCGCCGCAGGGGCCTCCCTGGTCCTTTTCGACGGCAACCCCTTTCACCCCCATCCCGGGGCGCTCTGGGAGATAGCCCAGGACGAAAAGATCAGCATCTTCGGAACCAGCGCCGGATACCTCTCCGCCCTGCAGAATGCCGGGGTCACACCGGGGACGAGCTACGACCTGTCGCCCTTGAAAGCGGTGCTTTCCACGGGGAGCCCTCTTTCGGTGGAAAGCTTCGAGTATGTCTATCGGGACATCAAGGAGGACATCCAGCTCGCGAGCATCTCCGGCGGATCGGACATCAACGGATGCTTTGCCGGAGGCAATCCCATGGGGCCCGTGTACGCGGGCGAGCTTCAGGCCCGGTGCCTGGGCATGAAGGTGGAGGCCTGGAACGACGAGGGCAAACCGGTCATCGATGAGCAGGGGGAGCTTGTGTGCACCGCCTCGGCCCCGTCCATGCCCATTTACTTCTGGGACGACCCGAACGGCGAGAGGTATCACGCGGCCTACTTCGACGTCTATCCCGGTGTCTGGCGCCACGGCGATTTCATCCTGATCAACAATCACGGAGGCGTGATCATGTACGGCCGGTCGGATGCCACCCTCAATCCGGGGGGCGTGCGGATCGGCACGGCCGAGATCTACCGTCAGGTGGAGAGCGTGGACGAGATCGAGGACAGCCTGGTAATCGGGCAGGATTGGAAGGGCGATGTCCGGGTGATTCTCTTCGTGAAGCTCGCCGAGGGAAAGGACTTTACAGACGAGCTCGCGGCGAAGATCAGGACGCTGATCCGCACCAACGCCTCCCCGCGGCACGTGCCGGCCAAAATCCTTCCCGTGCCGGACATCCCCTACACCTTGAACATGAAAAAGGTGGAACTGGCTGTCAAAAAGGCCATTGAAGGAAAGACGATCCTGAACCGGGATGCCTTGCGCAACCCCGAAATCCTGGATTATTACGCCGGTCTCAAGGAGCTCCAGGAGGACTGATCGGCTGAGAACCGGTCCGCTCGATCCCAGCGTCGTGTTTCCGGCGGGTGGGCGGACCGGGTTTCCGGAACGGCGCGCCATTTTGACGGTCTCACAAAAAACCGCTGACCGCCTGTTGACTACACGATACGTCACTGGAATCGCTGGAGGCCAGTCTCCAGGTCACGGACTTTTTGCGACTCCAATCAGTGATAAGGGAGTGACTTTTCCATGTCGAACATCCCCGCCGTCCTGCTCCTCCATTCCGATCTGTCGCGGACAGAGCTCGGAAAAATTCTGTCGCTGCTCGGCCCGCTCACGGTGCCCCTGCCCTGGCACATGAATCCTTCCGAGGCCCTGCTCGATGCGCCGCCTGAAGACGCTGTCTGCGTTCTTCGCCCCCAAGAGGATGTAAAACCCCCGGAAGACGCCTTTCGAAGGGCCCTTGCCGAGTACCGGGCCTGGGCCCGCCTGCATCCGGACCAAAGCTCTCGCTCCTTCCTGAAAACCGGTGCCGCTCCCCATGGTGAGGAAGACCCCCTCTGGGACATTCGACAACACATTCGCCAGCACGGGCCTTCGCGCCCTCCCGAGGGTCAGGACGACACGCTGCGCTGGCACCTGGTCCTCCATCTGGCGCGGGAGCTGGAAAGCCAAAGGGAAGAGGCGGACCGCATCCTGAACGCGCTGCGCCGAAAGAAATCACCCCTGGAAGGGCTGACAGACGACCTGGACGAGGATCACGGCCTGTTCGACGACCTGCCAAGCTTTGACTGGGCCCCGGAGAGCTCATCGTCCGATCCGTCCCCGGTGCTTCGTGCATGGATCCGTCTGTTCGGCACTCGAATCGACGCACGCAGTCTCCTGGTCACCCTGGACCGAAGGTATGTGGACCACCTCGCCGGCCTGTGGATGGAGGCCTCTGAATCGCCGTTCTCTCCACCGCCTTCCCTGGCGTTCTCCTACCCGGATCTCTCCGCCCACTCCGTGGAAAGGATCATCGAGCTCAAAAAAACCCATTTCACAAAAAAGTGTCCCCGGGAGCTCCAGGACCTACTGCTCTCCTTTGGAAAGGACCCGGCCGCGGATTCTCAAGCCTTATCCTCTCGGGCGGAAGCCCTGGCCGACTTTGCCCCGCAGGATCTCTCGTCGGGACGCATTGCCCTTCAGGCTGTCCACCTGCCCCCTCTGCCCGGCGCAGGGGTCACCCCCGATGCCGACCCGCTCCTCGTGGCCTTCCAGGATCGCACCCTGATCTTCCTGGAGGATGCCTCTCCCCTTCCCTATACACCCGCTTGACCATCCACTCCCTTTAACATAAAAATACTATATTGATAAAAAATGGTTGCATTAATAATATAATTCATATATAATTAAATATAATTTCTATTTGAAGCCACGGATGAATTTGCGCCAAAAGGCGGCATGCGCAACCCCGGGAGAGGGCAGCGCAAAGGAACCCCATCCATGCATGGCCGATCTTCCATTCTGCACCCATCTCAGCGAGGCCCCCGAGTCCGGAGTACGGATTCGAATATTTCCGCAGGGAATACCCTTCTCCTGATCCTCTCCATCCTGATGGCCGCATCTGCCGTCGCAGCACTCGTCGCCGTCGGCTTTGGTTTGTTCCCTTTTTCGCGGCTGGACAATGTCCGGACCTCCTTCCCTTCCGAGACCGCGTCGTCCTCTTCCCCCTCTTCTCCGTTGCTCAGCACACCGAACGATCCGTGGAGTGCGTTGAAGGGGGTGTCGTACTCAAAGCCCCTCTCTCCGGAACCCCCGCCGGAGCAATCCTCGCCACCCGCGCCTCCACCACCGAAAGTCTCCCCTCCGGAACCTCCTTTTCCGCAAGAGAATTTCCGAGCCGCGGACTGGACACCGTCCGGACCGGTTCACGTTCAGGCCGTGACTTTCGAGAAGGCGGAAGACGGCTCCGAGATCGTGAGCATCCGTGCGGACGGATCGTTCGTTCCCGAGGTCTTTCGACTCGAAGGAGAGAACCCGTTCGGAAGCTCTCTGCGCCTGGTTGTTGACGTGGAGGATGCCGCATCCGTGGCGGACACCGTCTCCACCATGGATGTGGGCGCGCGTTTTGTAAAAAAAATACGAACCCGGTTCGACTCCCGGAAACAGAAGCTGCGAACCGTTCTCGATCTTGAACCGGACGCACCGTTTCACGTGGCCCAGACATCCACGTCCGAGGGCCGGCACTTCGCGGTGCGCCTCTTCGAGGGACCCGATCCCGCAACCGTCGAGCCGCAAGACACCCAGGAACCGGCCGAGCAAGTGTCCC
>JASFQI010000105.1:0-14018 GCA_050115555.1 Desulfobacteraceae bacterium | reverse complement strand
CTCGACTTTGACAGCTGAAATGGCGGATTCCTTTTGATTTTGAAGGGTTAGCGTTTTCGCGATGTCGATTTTCGTACTACAAATCCTGCAACTGCTTGATTTTCGGGAAGGAAAGCTCCAGCTGCTGGAAGATCGCCTTGTGCTCCTCGCCCAGGGCGGTGATCACCGGGGCCTTGGCCCCGTTCAGCACCACCTGCCCGGCCTTGATCTGCCTCAGCTTCTCGAGCGCGGTCTGGGCGGAGATCTTCAGGGGCTGGAGCCGAGATGTCATGTACCGCTCCATCTGGAGTGCCATCACACAGAGGAACACATGGGCCCGGATGCGCCGCTCGGTCCAGTGGTAGAACGGCCGGAGCTTGAGGCTGCTTTTCATGCTCCGGAAACCCCGCTCGATGAGCTGGAGTTCCTTGTAGCGCCGGATCACGTCTTCCGGGGGAAGATCTGTCAGCGTAGTCTCCACCACCAGTTTTCCGTCGATGAGCTTCTCCCAGTGCCGGGCTGCACTGTCCGAGGTCACCCGCAAACCCTTCCGGGGCCCCAGCTCGAGCTTGTAGCAGCGCAGGAGGTTGTGCCGCTTGAGGTAGTCGCGTACTTGGAGGAGCGCCCCTTCCGGGGTCAGGGGTCGGCCCCGAGCCTTGCCCTCCTGGGCCTTGCGGAGCCGGGCGCGCACATCCTGGATCAAGGCGTTGGCCTTCTCCAAGGCCGCCTCCCGGCGCTTGCGCACGGCCGAAGCCACTTCCGGGTTGTAGGCCATCACAAACTTGATCCCCTCCCGCTCCTCCTCCCGGTACTGCTCCCCGGCCTTGGGGTCGGTGTTGAGCGCTTCATGGGTGGTGGTGACCAGATCCTTGATCTCATTGTTCTGCCTCAGGCGGTGGCACACGATGAAGCCCAGGTCCTCTGCCAGGAGGTACTCCAGGTTCTCCTCGCTCAGCATGCCCCGATCGCCCACAAACACCACTCTCTTGAGCCCGAAGCGCTCCTTGAGATCCCGGACCACCTCCCGGACCGTGCTTTTATCCGGGGTGGCCCCGTGAAAGACGTGGTGGCACAGGGGGATCCCGTCCCGGGTCATGACCACCCCGATCACCACCTGCCGCCGTTCCGGCCGGTGGTCCCGGCTGTAGCCGTAGCGGCGGATGTCGTCTGCGGTAATGGAGTGATCCCCCTCGAAGTAGCTCGAGGTGATGTCGTAGAAAACGAGATCCACCTCCCGATCAAAGAGGGTGAGGAGCCGGTTGGCGATCTTCTTCTCCAGCTCTTCCTTGTGATCGATCAGCCAGTCCATAGCCCGGAGCAGGTGGTGGTACTCCACCTCATGGCGGTCGATCCCCGGAAGGTAGACCCCCTCGAGCCACTGAAGCAGACCGAGCTTGCTTGTGGGATCGCAGAGGCGGTTGATGACCATGAGCCGGATGTGGGCCTCCAAATCGAAGCTCTGCCCGGTCTCCCCGGCCTTCTGCTTGAGGAGGGTGCCGACCTTGAGGTGCTTCCAGATCTCCAGGAGCGCAAAGACATGGCCGAAGTCCCAGGCGCACTCCAAGGCGGCGTCCTTGGAGGTAGGGCGTCCGATGGCCTTGCAGACCCCGTTGATGATGTTGTCCACGTCGCGGTCGGAGAGGCTGTCGACCTGGCCGAGGTGAGCGATGACGCGGGTGATGGGGTACTTGCTCTTCTTGGGGTCGCGGTAGGACTCCACGATCTGCACGGAGCGGTAGGTGCCGTGCTTCTGCTTGCTGGTGACGACGCGGACGAACATAGTGCTACACGGATTAGCATATAGACCCAATTATGTCAAGCATTTTATTGAGCTAGTGTTTTCGTGTACGTACTACATTTGGGGCTTTCGGGAGTAGCATTATCCTAGTAATTTCAAGACATCGGACCCGAAATCGCCGCTGCAGGTGTCAAAGTTGAGGACCCGATAAACGAAAAAGACATATAAAGGGAACTCGAACGAAACGAACGAGGTAGTGGGGTAAAATGATAAATGGAAAAGCAGTTGATGAATGGGAAAGTCGCCAGCTATCCATGAAATTAAAACAGGAACTATTCCGAAAGGAAGAGTTTTTCGAACATCGTTCTAAGAGTCAAACGGGCTTCCTCGAGGGCTTGTTCCGGCTTTTTCGCTTGAGCGATCCAAAGTGCGAGTTCATTGGTTGCGCCCGAGATCAAATGCGTTGTGGCATCGAGCGAAATTCCGGTGATTTGTTGTTCCATCATCAAGTCTTTGAGGATTTTCTTTAAAAAAATCACGGATCTTTGTGTGTCTATCTCACGCCATTCCTGCCATCCTAAAACGGCGGGCCCGTCAATCAAAACAATACGCTGGATCTCTGGTTCCATGCAAACATTTAAAAACGTATAAGTGCCTTTTAATAAACGATCCCACGAGCTTTTTTCTGGCCTTGATTGTTTAATTATTTCATTTGCAATATCAACATGAACATCATCAAACACAGCCCTAAACAAATCTTTTTTACCCTTGAAATGATGATAAAGAGCACCTCTCGTGACTTTCGCTTCAGAAACGATATCTTCTGTTGAAGTTTTTGCATAGCCTTTTTTGCTAAATAGCGATTTAGCTGTTTTTTTTAGCTTAAATAACGTTCTTTTTCCCTTAATAATTTTTCTATTATTTATCTGTTCCATCATCTAATCTATTGTATAGAGAGTCTTCTTTTTCACGCCGCTACCGAAAAGACATATAATGTTTCTCTTTCCAGTCCCCACCAAACTTTCGATCAAAATAGTCTTCAAAACGCTCAAGCCAGCGTGACCACAGGTTTTTGCCTTTTTCTTGCGCCTCGAGAACGTCCGTCAAATATGTCTCGATTTCCGATATCTTCTCCTTTGGCACAAAATAGGCCGCCCCTCCTTTCCTTGAACGGTCAAGATTCTCGGGAGTCAGGGCATTTGCCGTAAGCATAACGGTTATTACATCGTTTTTATTCGCTATTTCAAGTAATTCGTACCCTCGGACTCCCATGATATCCAGTATTGTCAAATCAAACGTTTCTTGATGTAAAAGTCTCTCGGCTTCTTCAAACGTTTCGGCCTCTTTGACATGGCACATGGGAAGCAGCTCTTTGAGGGCCTCCAATATATCGACTTCGTCATCGACAATCAATATTCTTTTGCCCGTCAGTTTTTGTTTCTGATTCATACAACCCTCACAAAAAACATTATAAATGATAAAATATGCCCATAATAAATCTATTTAATTCACTACTGTCCGGGGAAATCCCCGAATAAATTTAATTGGTTAGATGGCACCAAGTCTTTGATCCTGTTGCTCGTTCCCGTAACCACTTGGATTAATGGCAATCTTTCGAAAACGGTGACACTCAAAAGCTGTAACATGGTGTAGAGGCTGGCCTCGATTTTCAGACGTTTCTTGATGATGGCAACGAGAACATACACCGACACCGCAATCCAAACTTGGCTCTTCACGGCGTTCTCGGAGGTCCCATAAAACGACTTGATCCGAAGGTACTGCTTGATCCACTTGAAGAACAGCTCCACCTTCCAGCGGTATCGATAGAGCTCGGCTACCGTCGTTGATGGAATGGCGAAGCTGTTCGTCAGAAAGTTGAAGATCTTGCCCGTTTGCGCGTCGTGGTACTTTACGCGTCGAAGGGCTTGGGGATAGTCTGTGACGGCCTTCTTTCCGGTCAACACGATGGTCTGGTCGCACAGAACGCCCTGTGAGCGGTCTGAAGGATGCGAGTATCTCCTTCGAAAGAGCGTATTGGACTTGGCCCTCGTCACAAAGAACGCTCCGGAACTCGCCAGAAAATAGAGCCGTTGAAAGTCGAGATATCCGCGATCCATCACGTAGAAGGCGCCGGGTTCCGGCAGAAGAAAATCGAGCACCCTGACGTCGTGTACCTTTCCATCGGTGATGTGAATGAAGCTGGGGATGCTGCCCCTCATGTCCAACAGCGTGTGGAGTTTGACGGCGGCCTTGGTTTTCCGGAAACGAGCCCAAGGAAACATGGACGGGCAGAGATCGATGGTCGTGGCGTCCAGCGCATAGGCGGTGTTCTCGAGTTCGATTCCAAAATGATCGTCCGCGTAGAGCTTGCGGGCGATGGCGATCACGGATTGCGCGAAATCGGCATAGGTACGCCAGTCCCTGCGGTCGTTGGCATCGGCCAAGGTGCTCCTTGAGACGTTCGCACGAATGCCCATGTGATAGAGCTTGTTGTACTGTGCGCGCAGACAGGCTTCGATGTCTCGCAGACTCTCTCGGTAGGTCAACTGAGTGAAGGCCATACAGAGGTACTGATCGAGACAGCTGAACTGTTTGACGTAGCGGTTGCCTCCATATCGGCGGACATGCCGTCTGAGGGTATGAAGAGGCAGGTGTTCTATGACTTGGCTGAAGACAAGTTTGCCTGTGTACATTCGCCGGATCCTCCTGCCAGCAGGGTGTGGCAGAAGCATAGGGAGTATTTAGCGAAAAGTTCAAGTCGGTAACAGGCATAAATCGCGATTTTTGTCTAAAAATTAACGGGTTATATGGGAAACCCCTGATTTTCCCCGGACACCACTGATATTGCATTGAAAAAGCTTATCTATGGCCCATAATGAAGCCAATTCATCCGCGTCAGGCCCGGCTCTAATTCGATAACTTATTGATATTTCTGCTTCTTCAGTACTCTTCGCAATAGAATTCAGAAGTTCAAGTGGGAAAAATGATTTTGAGCTTGACATACATACAGCCTGTATGTCAAGCTCAAAATCACCTCGTGAACTTTCAGCACGGAACGTCCGCAGCCTCTATCGAATGCATTTATTGTTAAATATGGTTCGACATATAAGCACTAATATATGCTTAACTTTATGGAATTTTAGGTGTATTAAGCAGAATCATATCATTTAACAGACAACTAAAGGAGGCGAACATGACCAAAAAAAAGACGTTCATTTTTGTATCAATCCTTTTTATGGCAATTTCCTTTGTGACCACCATCAGTTGGGCGCCCACAGTCCATGCAAAAGACAAATTCCGATGGAAAATCCAATCGGCCTTTCCCCGGGGGGACGTTTCCATGGTACTTCTCGACAAGTTTGCTGAAAATGTCGACAAAATGAGCAATGGCAGGTTGAAGATATCGGTTTTCGCAGACCCTGAAATCGTTCCCGGTGAGCAGCTGTTTGAATCCACAAAGCGAGGCACCCTGGATATGCTCCACGGGCTCGGTGCCATGTGGGCAGGGCTCGTCCCTGTGGCTGAAGTTGAATTCGGTATTCCTTATGCCTACCACTTGACAGAACAGAAGTCTTTTACAGATGGGGCCAAGAAAATTCGCGACTTTTTCTACGAAAGCGGCTTTGTTGATCTGCTCCGTAAGGAATACGCCAAGCAAGGGCTCTATTGGCTGGATCTGCACACCTATGGTCCCGGCTTCATCCTTTCCACGAAACCCATCAAGACCTGTGATGATTTTAAAGGCCTTAAGATCTCTGCCGAGGGATCCTTCAACGAGTACTACAACAAGCTCGGGGCTGGAGGAGCCATTGTCAGTGGTACGGAAACTTACATGGCCTTGAAGCTGGGGACTCTGGACGCTGCCCAGTGGGATTTGAGTGCCGTCACGGCCTTAAAATGGCAGGAAGTGGCACCCTACCGAATCCTTGGTGGGGAAAACCTCCAAAGTATCGGGCACATGCTGGTGAATATGGAATCATGGGAAGAGTTGCCGGGAGACCTCAAAACCGTTGTTACTAATGCGGCCAAGGAGTACTTCGACGAACTTGTTGACATTTATGACGGTGAACTGAAAAAGGTTGAGAAGCTCCAAGAAAAAGGAAATGTTATAGCAATAGAATTACCAATGAAATGCATTAAAAAGCATGAAGAGGCTGCGCTCGAAATATGGGAGGAAATCTCTAAAAGAGATCCTGCAAACGCCCAGGCAATTGAAATGATAAAGACTTGGCGAGGTCTGGAATAACTCATTCCGGTGCGGGCGGGCATCGCATTCTCGGTGTCCCGCCCCTACGGCCTCTCGGTCCGAGGTGATCGGGTCCTGTACCAACACTCCCCGCCGGCGGGGAGAGGCCACCCCTGCCCTAAGAAAGAGGAGCACACCGGATGGATACATTACAGGTCGCAAAATGCGCTGGAAAATCCATCGATAAGTTAAGCCGAAGTTGTGGTCAGGCTGTAAGCTACGTTGTATTGCTCATCATGTTCAATTCCACATGGGAAGTCCTGTCAAGATATTTATTGAACCATCCTACGCAATGGGTATGGCCGATCAATCGACAGCTTTTCGGTATATTTATCCTTTTTGCGGGTGTTTATACAATGTCACAAGAAGGTCATATTCGAGTAGAAATTATTTATGATTTTCTCCCCCCCCAAATGAAAAGGGTTGCCAAAATAATTTCCATACTGTGCTTCATTCTATTTATGGGGGTTTTGATATGGCAAAGCACTTGGATGGGATGGAATTCTTTTACTTCAAGGGAGGTCGCCAGCGGAGCGTTTCGAGTTCCAATGTATCCATTCAAACTTTTGATTCCTATTGTATCTGTCCTGTTTCTTCTGGAGGGCCTCGTCGTCATGTTACCTATGAATAAAAGATCTTAGAACGATTCTCTATCACCTCATAAAACCAAACCGTTCCTGTTAAAAAGGTTGCAATTATGGCAACAGGATGGATTACCATATTGTTATTCGGTGGATTGGTTATTTTGCTTGCACTCGGGGTTCCTGTAACCTTTGCACTGGGCGGTATTACCGTCATACTGACCTATTTCATGAGTGGGCCCGAAGGGCTCTATATCGTAGCTACAACCACCTATCGCGAGATTACCGACCCTAATCTTATTACGATACCTCTTTTCATTTTAATGGGTAATTTCCTGCTTCATTCCGAGATATCCGATCGTCTCTTTAAGGCTTTGAATCTATGGTTTTCCGGCCTACGTGGAAATCTGGCGTTGGTCTCTGTCGGGGTCTGCGTGTCCTTGGCAATGTGCGGAGGATTCGGCCCCGGGATTCTTACAATGGGCCTTATTGCTGTACCGGCCATGTTGAAGCAATCATACAACAAATCATTGGCCCTGGGGTGCGTGATGGCGGGAGGCGTGTTGGGTGAAATCATTCCCCCGGCCATTATCATGATCATTTTTGCTTACATCTCTAGACTTTCCATTGGAAAAATATTTTTTGCAGGCGCCATTCCCGGTCTGATCACAGCACTTCTGTATTCCTTGTATATCCTCATCCTTTGCCGACTGAAACCGGAAATGGCACCCCAATTGAATGAAAAAGTGACTTGGCGCGATCGGCTCAAGGCCCTGAAGGAAATTTTCCTGCCGACACTGCTGGTCGTTATGGTGCTGGGTTCGATCTTTCTGGGAATTGCGACCCCTACTGAAGCGGCAGCCGTCGGTTCATGCGGCTCCCTCCTGATCTGCATCATCTACCGCAAAGCGAGTAAAAAAGTAATCGTCAACTCCTGCATTGAAACGTTAAAAATCAGCGGCATGGCCCTATGGGTGCTGGTCACGGCCACCCTTTTTGGTGTGTTCTACACCAGCGCCGGGGCTCAGGGTATGGTCATGGACATGGTGAGTAAAACGTCCGCAAATCCCTGGCTGATCCTCATCATTATGCAGGTTATTCTTTTGATGTTTGGAATGTTCATGGACGATTATGCCGTTGTAACCATCTGTGCGCCTATTTTCGTTCCGATTGCGACGCTCCTAGGCTTTGACCCCATCTGGTTTGCCATCATATTTATACTTAACATGCAGGTTGCCTATTTGACGCCTCCCTTTGGTTGGGCGCTCATTTTGATGCGCGGCGTGGCGCCACCTGGTGTAAAGACCAGGGACATATGGCGCGCGGTACCTCCCTTTGTAGCAATCCAAATCGTTGTATTGATATTGACCATGCTTTTTTCGGATATCGCCCTTTGGTTGCCCGACAAAATGTTTTGACCTTTTTCCCTATAAAACAAGTGATAACTTTTCAAAAGGAGAATAAACCATGATCTCAGAACAAGAATTGGAAAAACTATCCTATCCGGACGCCCCTAAGATTGTAACGGACAAGCTCCCTGGTCCAAAAACAGAAAAAATGCTCGGGGATTCATTAAAATTTGAATCCATGGCTCGGGGAGCGGGCCGTTTTCCTTGTGTCTATGATGAAGGTTTTGGAACCACCATTAAGGATCCGGATGGCAACATTTTCCTTGATATCACGGCCGGTGTAGCCGTCAATTCCGTGGGCCGGAGACACCCGAGAGTGGTGGAGGCCATGGAGAAGCAGCTGAAGAAACTCATGCATGCATCCGACATGAGCAGCACCCAGCGACTTGAGCTGGCTAAAAAAGTCTCCAAGATCATGCCTGAAGGGCTGCGGGATAATTGTATAACCTACTTCACCCAAGGTGGAAGCGGAGCTGTGGAAACGGCCATAAAATTCGCTCTCCGCATAACGGGACGGTCACAAATTGTGGCTTTTCATGGAGCATACCATGGGGTTTGGTGCGGTAGCGGATCTCTTACTACTGGTGAACGCTACCATTACGGTTTCAATCCTCACATCCCTGGTGTCATTCATGTCCCTTATGCCTATTGCTATCGCTGCTGTTTTAATATGGAATATCCAAGCTGTGACCTTCAATGCGCTAAGTATGTGGATTACGTCCTTAATACGCCTTACACGGCTTGTGATGATGTAGCTATGATGATTGTAGAGCCGCAACAGGGAGAGGGTGGTTATGTGCCCCCGCCGCCTGGATACTTGGAAAAACTCAAAGAGGCCTGTGATAAACACGGTGCTTTGTTCCTGGCCGATGAAGTCCAGGCAGGTGCGGGTCGAACCGGTAAAATGTGGTCTGTCGAACACAGTACGGTCAAGCCCGACATGCTGACGTGGGGCAAGGGGATGGGCGGCGATATGCCCATGGCCGGACTTTCCATGAGGGCGGAGCTGGCTGAAAAAATTCCAGAAGGCAGCCAACCCAATACCTTCGCCGGAAACGGTATTTCGGCGGTGGTCTCCATGACCAATATTGATATCCTCACCGAAAACGACAACGCATTTATCAACCGGGCCGCGGAACTCGGTGATTATGTCAAAAATAAATTACTGGAAAAGACGTGCGATACCAGGATCGTTGGCGATGTGCGAGGCCGAGGTTTGATGATCGGGATCGAACTGGTCAAGGACAAGGAGAGCAAGGAGCCCCTGGATGAGGAAGACATTGGAAAAGTGGTTTTCGGGTTATTGAATCGCGGTGTGATCATGGTTCCGTGTGGGCGTAATGGAAATGTAC
This sequence comes from Desulfobacteraceae bacterium, assembly GCA_050115555.1. Lineage (GTDB taxonomy): Bacteria > Desulfobacterota > DSM-4660 > Desulfatiglandales > HGW-15 > JASFQI01. The sequence goes on along the minus strand of JASFQI010000105.1, from coordinate 4,713 downwards.
TGCGGTTTATGCCTTCACTGACCATCTCAAAGAGCCATTGCGACAAAGCCGTGGAGATCCTCGCTGATGTTACCAAAGGTATTTAGTCCAACGCATTCGGAGCTGCTGAATGAGATACATTCCTTTCCTGTTTGAAGATAGGCCTTCACATGCCTTCACATGGCAGCTGCGGAGGGACAAGGAATAGCTGAACCGGTGGTTTTAATTCACTCTGTTTTCAATAAAAAGGAATGTTGAAATGAAAAAAGTCAACATGGTGATCAATGGAAATCCGCGGCAATTCGTGGTGGGCCCGGAGAAGGTTCTTCTGGATCTATTACGCGAGGATCTCCACCTGACCGGTGCCAAGCAAAGCTGTGATCGCAAGGGACAGTGCGGCGCCTGTACCGTCATTGTCAACGGCAAGGCGGTCTTGTCCTGTTTGACCAAGGTGGCTGATTTGGATGACGCTATCGTCATCACCGTGGAAGGTCTGGGTACGCCGGACAACCCTCACCTCATTCAGCATGCCTATGTGCTGGCCGGCGCTGTTCAATGCGGTTACTGCATTCCCGGCATGATCATGGCAACCAAGGCCCTGCTGAACGAGAATCTCACTCCCACCCGGGAAGAGATAAAGAAGGCCCTGGCCGGAAATATCTGCCGCTGTACAGGCTATGCCAAAATCATCGATGCCGTTGAACTGGCTGCTGCCTTTTTGCGTGGTGAGAAAACTCCGGATCAGATCCGGCCGCCGGAGGGAAGCTCTATGATGGGTGTCTCCCATCCGCGTCCCACCGCCATGATCAAGGCCTGCGGTGTGGCCGAGTTCTCTGGGGACATCCAGGTGGACAACGCCCTGGAGCTCGCCGTTGTCCGTAGCACAGAATTCCATGCCCTGATCAACTCCGTTGACAGCACAGCTGCAGAGAAGATGCCGGGTGTGGCAGGTGTGATGACGGCCAGGGATGTCAAGGGCACCAACGTCCTCCAGATGGTCTTTGACGATCAGCCGGTCCTCTGCAGCGATCGGGTGCGCACCCTGGGAGATCCCATCGCCGTTGTGGCCGCTGAAACCAAGGCTCAGGCCCTAGCCGCTGCCCAGGCAGTAAAAGTTACCTATGAACCCCTCAATGTAATGATGACCCCGACCGAAGCCATGGCCCCGGATGCCCTACAGATTCATGAAAAATATCCCAATCTGTGTTACAGGCAATCCCAGATCAAGGGCGATGCAGCCAAGGCATTGAGCGAAGCCGCCTATGTAGTGGAGGCGGACTTCACCACCCAGATGAACCACCAAGCAGCCCTGGAGCCTGAGAACTGCGTGTCCTTTCTCGAGGGTGAGGGCGAGGATGCTCAGCTGGTCGTCATCGGGCGCAGCATCCAGATCCACTCTCATCTGGCCATGCTCCAAGGAGCCTTGGGATGGGACAACATCCGCTACGAGGAAGCCTTTACCGGCGGCCAGTTTGGCATCAAAGCCGCCATCACCACCGAAGGAATTACCGGTGCCGCGGCCCTGCATTTCAAACGCCCTGCCCGCTACATCCCCAACCTGCACGAATCCATGGTGCTGACCTCCAAACGTCACCCCTTTGAGATGAAGGTCAAGCTGGCGGCGGACAAAGAGGGAAATCTGACCGCATACTGCAATGACTTCATCATCAATAACGGGGCCTATCAAATTATTGGCATCGTTGTGGCCATCCGCTCCCTGCTGATGATGTCGGGCTCCTACAACATTCCCAGCATCGATGTGCTTTGTCGATTGGTTTACACCAATGATGCCGCCGGCGGAGCGGCCCGTGGTGCAGGCCCCCCCCAGGCCATCTTTGCCTTGGAATCGGCAATGGACATGTTGGCTGAAAAGGTCGGTATGGATCCTCTGAAGTTCCGGATCAAGAATTCATTGAAACCCGGGCAGAGCGTCTCCACCGGCGACATTGTTGAGCTGTGGCCGTTTCCAGAAGTGTGCGAAGCGATCAAACCCTATTACGAGAAAGCAAAAAATGAGGCTGCGGCCCATAAAAACGGCGTCGTCCGTCGGGGCGTGGGTGTGGCCGGCATGTCCTTCGGCATCGCCGATCCCGGTGATTCAGGGCAAGCTGTTGTTGAGCTGGATCCCGATGATGGCATCACCATTTACGCGGCCGTGGCCGATCCGGGTGAAGGCAACGACAGCATGCTCACTCAAATCGGAGGCTATCTGCTGAACCTGCCCTTTGAGAAGGTGCGTCTGGTTTCCCGCACCTCCGCAAAGACGACCCAGACCGGGCCGTCGGCCGGCAGCCGTCAGACCTATATATCAGGGGGCGCGCTGGTCAACGCCATCGAACAGCTCAAGGAGGCCATGAAGGAAGCAGGGGGCAAGACCTACAAAGCCCTGCAGAAAGCCGGCAAACCGACCCGTTATATGGGATACAAGAAAGTGGAAGCCGAAGCGCCACTGGATCCTGAAACCGGCCAAGGCCCCACGTTCGAGTCCCAGGTCCACGACATTCAAATGGCCGAAGTGGAAGTCAATACAGAAACCGGCGAGGTACGGCTCCTCCGCATGGTTACCGCTGTGGATGCCGGACCGGTCATTCATCCTCAGAATCTGGAAGGCCAGTTGGAGGGCGGGATGGACCAGGGTGTGGGGTATGCCCTGAGGGAGGAGTATATCCATGGCAAGACCAAGGATTGGGTAACCTTTAAATTCCCGAAAATGAGCACCTCTTTTGATATGGAGGTCCTTACCCGTGAAACGCCGCGTCCCAAAGGAACATTGGGCAGTACGGGTATCGGTGAAATGACCATGGTTCCTACTGCGCCCGCGGTGATCAATGCCATTGCCGATGCCTGCGGTGTGAGGATCCGTCACCTGCCGGCCACACCGGAGAAAATCAAGGCCGCTTTGGCGGAAGGAAAGTAGAAACAATGAGTGGGCCGGAAACACAGCCGGAAGCAGCGTATTCAGACCAGGAACCGGTGCAGCGCCGGGTCCAGCGCGTGCTGGATGGTCGTAAAATTTTCTTCGATGGAGAAGGCTTTTTCATGCATGCCGAGGACTGGACCCGGCAGGCAGCCCGTATTCTGGCCCAAGAGGCCGGTTTGGCCGACCTGCGTGACGACCATTGGAAAGTCATCGACTATCTCCGTGACTACTTTATCTACAACGGTCGTACGGCGTTAAATGTGGAATTGAAAAACGGTACCGGGATGAGCCTCTTGGCCTTGGAAGCTCTTTTTCCCGGCGGGATCAAACAGGGTGTGCCCGGCGTATAGCCAGGCTGCCCAATCCCAAATCCTGCATGTAAATGATATATCTTGACAACGCAGCTACCACCTTTCCCAAGCCCAGGGAAGTATTGATGGGTATGGTGGAGACCTTCCAGCGGGTGGGGGTGTCACCGGGGAGGGGAAGCTATGATCTCTCCACCGAAGCCCAGGCGTTGGTGGACAAGACCCGAGGCAAATTGGCCCGCTTTTTCGGTGCTGCGGATGCCGAAAGGGTTATATTCGCCCAGAATGCCACTGATGCCTTGAACTTGGCCATTCAGGGCCTTGCCCGGCCGGGCGATCACATGGTCGCCACCCGACTGGAGCATAACTCTGTGCTAAGGCCACTCTACCACCTTCAGCAACAGGGCCTCATCTCTTATGATTTGGTACCATTCGACGCCAGAGGCTACGTGGAACCCGACGCGGTAAAAAAAGCCATCAGGCCGAACACCCGTTTGGTAGTGGTCAGCCATGTCTCCAAGGTCCCAGGCACCATCCAGCCCATTGAATATATCGGCCGTATATGCGCCGAGTTCAGCGTGCCACTCCTGGTTGATTGCGCTCGAAGCGCCGGTGTCAGTCCCATTGATATGACTGCCATGGGCATTTCAGTACTGGCCTTTACCGGCCACAAATCCCTTCTTGGTCCCACGGGAATCGGTGGGCTGGTGGTCCAACAGGTATCGAGATCCAACCCAGCCGTTTCGTCGGTACCGGGATTGATTCAAGAAGCCTCTTTCACACCCAGCCCATGCCCCATCCGCTGGAAGCGGTTACATTGAATCTCATTGGTATTATCGGATTGTCAGGGGGCCTGGATTACATCACCTCTCACAGCCTTGATACAATCCACGAAAAGGAGATGGCCCTGATTAAGAGATTTGATTCGGGAGTGAAGGCCTTGGAGAATGTCGAAATGTACGGCGCCGACGGAGGCAAGGAGTACACGACACTGTTGACAATCAATGTGAAGGGAATGCATCCCATCGACGTGGGGGCGGTTCTTGACTGTGATTTCGGTATTGCCGTACGAACGGGTCTGCATTGCGCCCCTTTGGTCGATGAAACCCTTGGCACCTTTCCCAGGGGCGCGGTTCGTTTCAGCCCGGGGCCTTTCAATAAAGAGGACTATATCGACAAAGCCGTGTCCGCCCTATCGACCATAAGCCAAAGCAGGCGATCTGGGTAGGCGAACCGGTCGGTGCAGATGCCTATATTTGACATATTGCATGAGCAGTCGAGATTTTCGGCGTTTTATCAGATCAATGAAAACCAAGCCATCCACTGGTGGGTACATATGAGATGCGGTTCAAATAAAACGGGCACCATGTCAAGAGTCAGAAAACAGAACTGGCATTCCCTGTAAATGGGCAGTTTGTCCCGAAAGCTAATGGCCTGATGAATAACCTCTCACCTTTGACAGCTGAGTCGATTTATTCCGGGTCTGGAGCCTGAGACGAGTCAGAC
>JASFQI010000104.1:0-14124 GCA_050115555.1 Desulfobacteraceae bacterium | reverse complement strand
GGGACAACGTGACGCTGGAAGGATCGCTGATCACGCCGATTGCCATGGAGAAGGAGCTGCGGTTTGCGATTCGGGAAGGCGGTCGAACCGTGGGCGCCGGTGTGGTCGCCGAAATCATCGAGTAACGGCACACGGTCCGTTCGTTGAGGAACGGGCACGGAGTGAATGGATATGCGGGACATTGTCATACTTGCTTGCGAGGAATGCAAGAATCGGAACTACACGACGACGAAGAACAAGAGGAAAACGCCCGACAAGCTGGCGTTTCGCAAATACTGTCCGTCGTGCAGAACCCATACCTTGCACAGGGAGACGAAGTAAGCGCGCTGAGACTTTGCAGGCCAGTAGCTCTAACGGCTAGAGCACCGGACTCCAAATCCGGGTGTTGGGGGTTCGAATCCCTCCTGGCCTGCCATCTTTTTTCGTCAAAGCGTGACGCCGCCATACGGTGTTCGATTTTTCGAAGGGATTACCGGAAACAGCGATGAAAAAACCGGCCAACAAAAAAAAGAAAAAACGGAGCAGCCGGAAACGTTCCCAATCGGATTCCCAGGCGAGGGCTGCGGTCACTGCGGAGGCACCTGACGTACCGGAGGAGGAAGAGAAAAAACCGGAGAAACCTCCTGCTCCGAAGAAGCCGGTGCAGCCGGTTGTCCGAAAGGAGCCCGAGAAGAAAAAGGCCGAGAAGAAGTCCGTAGGGAACTATATTTCCATGGCGGTGCAGTTTCTTCGGGATGCCCGTATCGAGCTGAAGAAGGTGAAGTGGCCGACGCGAAAGGAGTTGCTTGCATCCACGGCGATGGTCATTTTTTTGGTTCTCATCGCAGCGCTTTTCCTCGGGGTGATCGATTTCGGCCTGATCAAGGTGATCAAGACCGTCGTTGGATAGGGCGCACGCCCTTAAGTTAAGTGGCGGAAGGCGGAAACAGGGCGGATCGGCATGAAGCCCTGGGATGGATACGATGAACGAGAACAGCGAGCATACCGGCCCTGATTTCAAATGGTACGTGGTACACACGTACTCGGGGTTCGAGCACAAGGTGAAGTTGAACCTCGAGGAGAGGATCCGAACCCTGGGCCAGGAGACCCATTTCGGAAAAATCGTGGTTCCGACGGAACAGGTGGTCGAGCTCAAGAAGGGGCAGAAGAGGACTACTTCTCGAAAATTCTATCCCGGGTACATCCTCGTCCAGATGGTTCTGAACGACGATACGTGGCACACGGTGAACAGCACCGCCAAGGTGACCGGTTTCGTGGGCGGGGAGATGCGCCCTGCTCCCATTCCGGATGAGGAAGCGGAACGGATCATCCGGCAGATGGAGGAGGGGATCAGCAAGCCCAAGCCGAGATTTACGTTCGAGGAAGGGGACGAGGTACGCGTCATCGACGGCCCGTTCAGTAATTTTCAGGGGACGGTTTCGGAGGTGAAGGAGGATAAAGAGAAGCTGAGGGTTCTCATCACCATCTTCGGCCGTGCCACCCCCGTGGAACTCGACTTTATTCAGGTAAACAAGGTGTGATTTCACCCGTAGTCGTAAGGTTCACCGACGCGTCGGCTGCCGGGGGACTGTTATGGAAGCGGGATTGCGGTACATGATCAGGGAGTCAAGAGGAAACCCATGGCAAAGAAAATTATCGCCAGCGTAAAGCTTCAGGTCAAAGGGGGCCAAGCCAATCCATCTCCTCCTATCGGGCCGGCACTCGGCCAGCACGGGGTGAACATCGCGGAGTTCTGCAAGGCCTTCAATGCGAAAACCCAGGATCAGGCGGGGACCGTCATCCCGGTGGTCATCACGATTTATGCGGATCGATCCTTTTCTTTCATCACCAAAACCCCGCCGGCCGCTGTGTTGCTCAAGCAGGCCGCCAAGATCGCAAAGGGGTCGGGTGAACCCAACAAGGAAAAGGTGGGACAGGTGACTCGCCAGCAGGTCGAGGAGATCGCCAAGGTGAAGTTCGAGGACCTGAACGCTTACGACATTGAGAACGCTTCGAGGATTATCGAAGGCACCGCGAGAAGCATGGGGCTTACGGTGACGGATTAGCGTCAAAGAGGATAACCGGGTATGGGCAAGAGAGGAAAGAAATACAAGGAAGCTGCGGCCAAGGTGGCCAGGGGAGAGCGGATCAGCTTTAAGGACGCTGCGCAGCTGGCGGTGGATTGCGCGTATGCGAAGTTTGACGAAACCGTAGATCTTGCTGTCCGGCTCGGGGTCGATCCAAGGCACGCCGACCAGATGGTGCGGGGGACCGTGGTTCTTCCGAACGGGGTCGGCAAAGAGGTCCGCGTCCTGGTCTTCGCCAAGGGCGAGAAGGAAAAAGAGGCCTCTGAGGCCGGGGCGGACTACGTGGGCTCGGATGAGTACGTAGAGAAGATTCAGCAGGGATGGCTGGAGTTCGACAAGACCATTGCGACGCCGGACATGATGGGATCGGTCAGCAAACTCGGACGGGTCCTCGGTCCGAGGGGGTTGATGCCCAACGCCAAACTCGGGACGGTCACATTCGACGTGGCCAGGGCCGTCAAAGAGGTCAAGGCGGGGAAGATCGATTTCCGTGTGGAAAAAGCCGGCATCGTGCACGCACCTATGGGCAAGGTTTCGTTCGGGGTGGACGGACTCCTCCAGAACATCGGCGCTTTCATGGACACCATTCTCCGCCTGAAACCTCCTGCAAGCAAGGGAACCTATCTGAGAGGAATCGCCATCTCCACGACCATGGGGCCGGGTATTAAGGTGGACCCGTCGACTCTGAAGGATCTGTCCGGTCTGTAATCGCGTTTGACTATTCTGTGGGTTTCGTCATTCGGTTCGCCGGGATCGGGCTTCGGGTACCGTAAACACCATGCGTCAGTAACGAGGTGAAGCCGATCCGTGGGGCTTCCGAGGGCTTGCAGCGATCGGTAGCCCCTGCGAGAAGGTCAAAGGACCTTTGAGCCTGGAATCCTGTGAACCGTTCCCTTATTTTGTTCGACGTTCAGGCGTTCTCCAGCAGCAGGAAAGACGCGGAACCACGAATGCCCGAACGATTTCATATTGTATTTTTGGGAAAATCGCCCGGGAGCAAGGCGTTGGTTCACCCGGGCGTACATACGGTCAAAGACAGTGGGTGCCTGAACGGCTTAAATTGGAATGATTAAGCCTACCGAGACCACGATATCGTGAATCATCCCGGAGGCACCCCTGACTCTGGCGTCGTACTTCCAGATTTTGACGGTCTCGTAAGAACCCGCTCTACCGCTGCAGGCAATACTGTGATCCATTGAAACTGCAGGGGCAGAGTTTTTGTCACCGGGCTTTTTACGACTCCATCAATTTACCAGAGAGGGGGTGATTGTTTTTTGGACAGAACACAGAAAGAAGCCTTCGTGGCCGACATGAAAGAACGTCTGGATCGCGCCGAAGCGACGTTTCTCGTGGACTATAAAGGGCTTGATGTGGAAGACATCAACAGACTCCGCAGCGCCCTTCGTAATACGGGAACCGAGTTTCAGGTCGTCAAGAACCGCCTTCTGGCCTTGGCGAGCCGGGAGACGGATACGGACGTCCTGAAGGAGCATTTTGTCGGTCCAACGGCCGTTGCCATCACATACGAAGATGTTGTGGCACCGGCAAAGGTTCTGGCGGATCTCAGCAAGGACCTCAAGAACCTCGAACTCAAGGCAGGGCAGATGTCGGGAAAGATGCTGGATGCCGACGCTATCCAGCGCCTGGCGAAGCTGCCTGGGCGGGAAGACCTGTTGGCCCAGGTCCTTGCGGCCATGCAGGGCGTGCCGGGTTCGTTTGTGCGGGTATTGAATGGCGTGATCGTTCAGTTCCTGAACGCCTTGAAGGCCCTGGAAGAAAAGAAAAGCGCGGAAGCGTAGATCCCCGGATCGAGTTCACGGCGCTGATTCCGAAAAAGATACTCATAGAGGTACGGAGGGAAAAAACTGATGGCAGCCAACATTACGAAAGAAGACGTCATTGAATATATCGCGAATATGACCGTTCTCGATCTCTCGGAGCTCGTGAAGGAGCTGGAAGACAAGTTCGGCGTGAGCGCCGCCGCCCCTGTGGCCGTTGCCGCTGTGGGAGGCCCCGGAGCGCCCGCCCAGGAAGCGGCGGCGGAGCAGACGGAGTTCGACGTCATGCTGACCGGGGTGGGGGACAAGAAAATTCAGGTGATCAAGGTCGTGCGTGCCATTACCGGGCTGGGTCTCAAAGAAGCGAAAGCTTTGGTGGACGGTGTCCCCGGAGCGGTCAAGGAAGCTGTAAACAAGGAAGAGGCGGAAGACATCCAGAAGCAATTGGAAGAGGCAGGCGCCACGGTCGAGATCAAGTAGTGCCTTTGACTGCCCGCGGGCCTGATGCCCGCGGGCAGGATATCCTGCCCGCAAAAGGCGGGGCCGAATTCGGGCGTATTTGCGGAAGAAAAGAAGCTTGCATCGAAATGAAAACGGGGTGCGTGGGGGCCATGAGGAACAGTCCAGGGTTCTTCATGCACTTCGCGCATTTCGTAGTTTTCGGGCGTGATCCTCTTCCGTGGGTTTTTCAAATCCGCCACGGAAGGAACTCCGCATTTTGAGTCCTGAGGAGATCTGATGAAGTCGAATGAGAACGGCAGCAGCCGCCACGTGAGAAGGAATTTCGGGAGTATTCAGAAGATCATCGATATCCCGAACCTGATCGAGATGCAGAAGCAGTCCTACGAGCGCTTTCTGCAGAAAGAGGCCGAGCCCGAGGAACGCAAGGAGGTCGGCCTGCAGGGAGCGTTTCGAAGCGTTTTTCCGATCCAGGATTTCAGTGGGACCTCTTCCCTGGAATTTGTCCGGTACTCCTTCGAGGAGAACAAGTACAGCGAGGAGGAATGCCTGGCTAAGGGGATGACGTACGAAACGCCTCTCAAGCTCACGGTACGTCTGCTCGTTTTCGATATGGACACGGAGGACGGGACCAAGAGCATTCGGGATATCAAGGAGCAGGAAATCTACTTCGGAACCCTGCCCATGATGACGGAACGCGGCACGTTCATCATCAATGGTACCGAGCGTGTCATTGTAAGTCAGCTGCATCGTTCACCGGGTGTTTTCTTCGATCACGACAAAGGGAAGACCCATTCCAGCGGAAAGCTCCTTTACTCGGCACGCGTGATTCCCCTTCGGGGGTCCTGGCTGGACTTCGAATTCGACCCCAAGGATCTCCTTTACGTTCGAATAGACCGGCGAAGGAAGTTTCCCGCGACCACCTTCCTGAAAGCGCTCGGGTATTCCGTGGAGGATCTTCTCCGGGAATTTTACGATACGGAGACCATAAGGCTTGAAAAGGAGGAGTGCCTGAGGCCGGTGAGCCTGGATACGCTGTACCAGCACCGGATCAGCATGGAGATCGTTCATCCTAAGACCAAGAAAAAACTGGCCAAAACCGGGGACAAGTATACGAAGAGGCTTCATAGGCAGCTCGAGTCCGCAGGCATTTCCCATATCCCCGTGACTTACGAGGACATGGAGGGGCGCGTGGCCGCGGAGGACATTCTGGACTCCGAAACCGGGGAGGTCCTGGTGAGTGGGAACCAGCCCCTGACCCAAGATATGCTGCAGTCCTTACCGGAGCATGGGATCAACGAGATTCACTGCCTGGTGCTGGAAGGACCCGAGGTGAGCACGACCATTCGGGACACGATGCTTCTGGACAAGATCGAAACAAGCGAAGAGGCCACCCTGGAAATCTACCGCAAGATGCGCCCCAGTAGCCCGCCTACCCAGGAAGTGGCCAATAACTTTTTCAACAGCCTCTTTTTCGGGCTGACAACGTATGATCTCTCCCCTGTGGGGAGGCTTAAGCTGAACCATCGTCTCGGCCGAAACGAACCCCTCGACACCCGCGTCCTGCTCAAGGAGGACATCATCGCCACAGTCAAGGAGCTCATTCGGCTCAAGACCAATGAGGCGATGGTGGACGACATCGACAACCTGGGCAATCGCCGGGTGCGGTCCGTCGGAGAGTTGCTGGAAAACCAGTATCGGATCGGCCTGGTGCGGATGGAGCGGGCCATCAAGGAGCGGATGAGCCTTCAAGAGGTGGAAACGCTCATGCCGCACGACCTCATCAACTCCAAACCGGTTTCAGCTGTGGTCAAGGAGTTCTTCGGCACGAGTCAGCTTTCCCAGTTCATGGATCAGACCAACCCGCTATCCGAGGTGACCCACAAGCGGAGGCTCAGTGCCCTGGGCCCCGGAGGGTTGACCCGTGAACGAGCCGGGTTCGAGGTGCGCGACGTTCATCCCACCCACTACGGACGGATTTGTCCCATTGAGACCCCTGAAGGACCCAATATCGGGCTGATCGTCTCGCTCAGCACATACGCTCGGGTCAACGAGTTCGGCTTCATCGAGACCCCTTACCGCGTGGTGGAGGAAAGTCGGGCGGGAAAGGAGATCGAATACCTTTCGGCCCTGAACGAGAAGGATTTCCCTATTGCCCAGGCCAATGCCCCGCTTGACAGTAAGGGCAACTTCGTGAATCCGGAAGCGGCGGTTCGAATCGAGGGTGAGGCGAGCAAAGCACCGGTAAGTGAAGTGAAATACATGGACGTATCCCCGGATCAGCTCGTGAGTGTTTCCGCCTCTCTCATCCCCTTTCTGGAGCACGACGACGCCAACCGGGCCCTTATGGGTTCGAACATGCAGCGGCAGGCCGTCCCGCTTCTCAAGGCAAGGTCCCCGCTGATCGGTACCGGCATTGAGGGAGTGGTCGCACAGGACTCCGGGGTGAGCGTTGTGGCCAAGGCGGACGGCGTGGTGGAGGACGTGGACGCTTCACGCATTGTGGTTCGGACGAGCAGACCGGCCGAAGGAGAGGACGAGGTCAGGATTTACAAGCTCGTCAAGTACAAGAAGTCGAACCAGAACACCTGCTACAATCAGAAGCCGATCGTTCAAAAGGGCGAAGAGATTCAAAGGGGCCAGATCATTGCGGACGGTCCGGCCACGGAACTCGGGGAACTGGCCCTGGGTCAGAACGTCATGGTGGCGTTCATGTCCTGGGGGGGCTACAACTTCGAGGATTCCATCATCGTGAGCGAACGGGTGGTCAAGGAGGACATTTACACGTCCGTTCACATCGAGGAGTTCGAGGTGGTCTCCAGGGACACCAAGCTTGGCAAAGAGGAGATCACGCGGGACATTCCCAATGTGGGCGAGGAGGCCCTGAAGAACCTCGATGAGAGCGGCATCGTCAAGATCGGCGCCGAGGTTGGGCCAGGGGACATCCTGGTGGGGAAGATCACTCCCAAGGGCGAGACTCAGCTTTCCCCGGAGGAGAAGCTCCTGAGGGCCATCTTTGGAGACAAAGCCGGGGATGTGAAGGACACATCTCTGCGGGTCCCGCCCGGAGCGGAAGGAACTGTGATCGACGCCCGGGTGTTTGCACGGCGCGGCGTGGAAAAGGATCAGCGATCCCTGTCCATTGAAGAGGCGGAAAAGGCCCGGCTGGAAAAGGATCGGGAGGACCAGACCAAGATCGTCGAGCGAAGTGCACGTGCCAGGCTGAAAGAGATCCTGATCGGGCAGAAGCTGAAAACCAACCTTCGAGAAAAGGGCAAGAGCAAGGCTGCCCTGAGTAATCGAAAGACGATCACGGAAGAGGATGTGGAGCGCCTCCCCGTGGCGCTTTGGGCGGGTGCGGACTTGAAAGCGTCCATGGACCTGATCGAAGAGATGGAAACGATCGTGGAGAAGTACCAGGAGCGAATCCGCAGGATCGAGGATCTCTTCGAGTTGAAGCTGGAGATGCTCAGCCAGGGAGATGAGCTCGCTCCGGGCGTCATTAAGATGGTCAAGGTGTATGTGGCCGTCAAGAGGAAGCTCTCCGTAGGGGACAAGATGGCCGGACGCCATGGGAACAAGGGTGTCCTTTCCAGAATCCTGCCCATCGAGGACATGCCTTACTTTGCGGACGGTACGCCACTGGACATCATCCTGAACCCTCTCGGCGTACCTTCGAGAATGAACGTAGGTCAGGTTCTCGAAACCCACCTGGGTTGGGCTTCCAAGGAACTGGGAAGACAGGTGAGCGAGCTTCTGGAAACCCTTAGGAAGAAGCAGGCGAAAAAGGATCTCACCGCCCTTCGCAAGAAGCTCAAGGACGCCTTCGACACCCGTGAATTCAACCAGGCCTACAAGGGGCTCGACGATGACGATCTCGTGGAAAATGCCATGCTCGTTCGTGAAGGCGTCCACATGGCCTCACCGGTGTTCGACGGAGCCAAGGACGAGATCCAGGAATGCCTGGAAAAGGCAAACCTGCCCGTCAACGGGCAGGCGACCCTGTATGACGGCAGGTCTGGTGAAGCCTTCGATCGACAGGTGACCGTCGGTGTCATGTATATCATGAAGCTCCATCACCTGGTGGACAACAAGATCCACGCGCGTTCCATCGGGCCTTACTCCCTTGTTACCCAGCAGCCTCTGGGAGGCAAGGCCCAGTTCGGAGGGCAGCGATTGGGAGAGATGGAGGTGTGGGCCATGGAGGCGTACGGTGCGGCCTATTCCCTCCAAGAGTTCCTGACCGTGAAGTCCGATGACGTGGCGGGAAGAACACGCATGTATGAACGCATCGTAAAGGGAAACAACATTCTTGAGGCCGGGTTGCCGGAGTCCTTCAAGGTCCTCATCAAGGAGCTCCTCAGCCTCGGCCTGGAAGTCCAGCTGTTCGAGGACAGCCAGGCCTAGAGGCCCAGCTTGTGTGAAGATCGGGAACTCCACCCGCAACCGACCGGGGTATGAGGCTGATGCCTGCTTCGGAAAAGGAGCGAACATTGGAAGAACTATACAACTTTTTTTCAAAGCCGAAAGACCCGTCCAGCTTCAATGCCGTGAAAATCTCCCTGTCTTCGCCGGAGAAAATCCGCGAGAGGTCCTATGGAGAGGTCAAGAAGCCGGAGACCATCAACTACCGGACCTTCAAGCCGGAGCGGGACGGTCTTTTCTGTTCCAAGATATTCGGACCCATCAAGGATTACGAGTGCAACTGCGGCAAGTACAAGCGCATGAAGCACCGGGGTATCGTGTGCGAGAAGTGCGGGGTGGAGGTGATCCAGTCCAAGGTGCGAAGGGAGCGCATGGGACACATTGAGCTTGCCGCACCCGTGGCCCACATCTGGTTTCTCAAGTGCCTGCCCTCCAAGATCGGCAACCTTCTGGACCTTACCCTGAAAGACCTGGAGCGCGTCCTGTACTTCGAGAACTACATCGTGATCGATCCCAAGGACACGCCTCTCGCCCCGAACAGCCTGCTTACGGACGAGCAGCTCATGCGTGTCCGGGAGGACTACGGGGACCGGTGCGAGATCGGAATCGGGGCCGAGGCGGTTCGAACCATGCTCAGCCGGCTGGATCTCGAGGAGCTCTCAGGCACTCTTCGCACCGAGATGATGGAAACGCGCTCGGACGCGAAAAGAAAGAAGCTTGCCAAACGCCTCAAGGTCATCGATGCATTCCGGGAGTCGAAGAACCATCCGGAGTGGACCATTCTCAGCGTGATTCCCGTTCTCCCACCGGACCTTCGCCCGCTCGTTCCGTTGGACGGGGGACGATTCGCCACATCGGATCTCAACGACCTCTACCGTCGGGTAATCAACCGAAATAATCGACTCAAGAGGCTTCTGGAGCTCAACGCGCCTGAGATTATTGTGAGAAATGAAAAGCGGATGCTTCAGGAGGCGGTGGACGTCCTTTTTGACAACGGCCGAAGAGGCAAGGTGGTCACCGGCGCGAACAAGCGTCCCTTCAAGTCCTTGAGCGACATGCTCAAAGGGAAGCAGGGACGATTTCGTCAGAACCTGCTCGGAAAGCGCGTGGATTACTCCGGTCGATCGGTCATCGTGGTTGGACCCGACCTGAGGCTTCACCAGTGCGGCCTGCCCAAAAAGATGGCCTTGGAGCTCTTCAAGCCTTTTATCTACAACAAGCTGGACGAGAAGGGCCTGGCCACGACGATCAAATCCGCCAAGAAAATGGTGGAGCGGGAGACCTACGAGGTGTGGGACGCCCTGGACGAAGTGGTGCGGGAGTACTGCATCCTTCTCAACCGGGCACCCACGCTGCACCGGCTCGGAATCCAGGCCTTTGAGCCCATCCTGATCGAAGGCAAGGCGATCCAGCTCCACCCGCTCGTGTGCACGGCGTTCAATGCCGACTTCGACGGGGACCAGATGGCGGTCCACGTGCCGCTCTCCATCGAGGCGCAGATCGAGTCGCGGGTCCTGATGATGTCCACCAACAACATCCTCTCCCCGGCGAACGGCGAGCCCATCATTGTGCCGAGCCAGGATATCGTGCTGGGCATCTACTACATGACCCGGGAGCGCCCCTACATGAAGGGCGAAGGCCGGGTGTTCTCGAGCCCCAAGGAGGTCCGGATCGCGCATGACGCCGGGGAACTCGATCTCCACGCCATGATCAAGGTTCGAATCAACGGAAAGATTGAGGATACCACCACCGGGCGGGTCCTTCTTTACGAGGTGTTTCCCAGCCAACTTCCCTTCAGCCTGATCAATCGGGTGATGAACAAGAAGGAGCTGCGAAGCCTCATTAACGCGTCCTACCGAAGGGAGGGGATCAAGGCCACGGTCATCCTCTCCGACCGCTTGAAGGACATCGGCTACAAGTACGCTACGCTGTCAGGGATATCCATCTCCATGAACGATATGATTATCCCCTCGCGCAAGGACGAGATTCTGGAAAAGGCGGAGAAGGAAGTCCGCAAGATTGACGATCAGTACAAAGGGGGCCTGATCACGGACGGTGAGAAGTACAACAAGGTGGTGGACATCTGGGCCCAGTCCACGGAGCGCATCGCCGGGGAAATGATGACCGAGATGGCCGTAGAGGAGCTCTCCGGCCCGAAAGGCGAGAAGACCCAGACCAACAGCTTCAACCCGATCTTCATGATGTCCGACTCGGGTTCAAGGGGCAGCAAGGACCAGATGCGGCAGCTTGCCGGCATGCGCGGTCTCATGGCCAAACCCAGCGGCGAGATCATCGAAACGCCGATTACGTCCAACTTCCGCGAAGGTCTCACCGTGCTTCAGTACTTCATCTCCACCCACGGCGCCAGAAAGGGCCTTGCGGACACGGCTCTCAAGACGGCCAACTCGGGATACCTGACACGGCGCCTGGTGGATGTGGCCCAGGACACGGTCATCGTAGAAGAGGACTGCGGCACGCTGGACGGCATCTGGGTTTCCTCCCTCGTGGAGGGGGGTGAAATCATCCAGCGGGTAGGGGACAGAATTCTCGGAAGGGTGGCGCTTCAGGACATCTACGATCCGGTCACCGGGGAGCTTTTGGTTCAGGCCAATGAGGAGATTACCGAGCAGAAAGTCAAGAGCATTGAGGGTGCGGGTATCGAAAAGGTCCGGATCCGCTCTGTGCTCACGTGCCAGTCGCGTCACGGGGTGTGTAAAAAATGCTACGGCCGGGACTTGGCGCATGGCCACGAGGTGAACATCGGAGAGGCCATCGGCATCATGGCCGCGCAGTCCATCGGCGAACCGGGTACCCAGTTGACCATGCGGACGTTTCACATCGGTGGGACCGCCAGCAAGAGCGTGGAACAGACGACGGTGCAGGCCCGGAACAAGGGCAAGATCAGCTTGGTGAACCTGAAGGTGGTCCGCAACACCGAAGGGGATCTCGTGGTGATGAACCGCAACGGCGAAGTGTCGGTTCTAGGGCAGGGAGGAAGGGAGATCGAACGCTACCCGGTCCCTTACGGCGCCCTGCTGAAGGTCGAGGACCGGGAAACCATCAAACCCAGCCAACTCCTCGCAGAGTGGGACCCCTTCACCATTCCGATTCTCACGGAGGTGCCGGGCGAGGTCAAGTTCGGGGACATCATCGATCGAGTGACCATGCAGGAGCGTCGTGACAATGTCACCGGGAAGATCAGCCGGGTGATCATCGAGAGCCGGGACACGGAGGCGAGACCCCGGGTGTCCATCAAGGACGACGGAGGAAAGACCGCTGCAATCCCGGGCACGAGCAAGGGACGGGCCCGATACCACCTGCCCATCGGGGCCATCATCGTGGTGGATGAGGGCGAGAAGGTGGGCGCCGGGACAGTTCTGGCCAAGATTCCACGCGAGACCACGAAGACCAAGGACATCACAGGAGGTCTGCCCCGGGTTGCCGAGCTTTTTGAGGTCCGGAAGCCCAAGGAGAACGCAATCCTGAGTGAAATCGACGGAACGGTCTCCTTCGGAAAGTACAGCAAAGGCCGGCGAAAGGTGACCATCACACCGGAGCTGGGCGAGCCGGTGGACTACTTTATCCCCAAGGGGAAGCACGTAAGCGTGCTTGAAGGAGATTATGTCCGTGCAGGAGAACCCCTCATGGACGGCTCCGCGAACCCACACGACATCCTTCGAATTCGGGGGGTCAAGGAGCTCGCCAAGTACCTGGTGGACGAGGTCCAGGAGGTCTACCGGCTACAGGGCGTGGCGATCAACGACAAGCATATTGAAGTCATTGTAAGGCAGATGCTCAGGCAGGTGACGGTGACCGGTGTGGGAGATTCCGGATTTCTCCTGGGCGAGCAGGTGGAGAAGTGGCGGTTCGAGGAAGAGAACCGAAAAATCGTGGTGGAAGGAGGGACGCCCGCCACCGCCGAGCCGCTTCTTCTCGGGATCACCAAGGCGTCCTTGAGCACGGAAAGCTTCATTTCGGCCGCGTCCTTTCAGGAAACGACTAAGGTACTTTCCGATGCGAGCATTGCAGGGAAGGTGGACTATCTGAAGGGGCTCAAGGAAAACGTGATCATGGGACGGCTGGTCCCGGCAGGTACCGGTGTACGGGAGTACCGCGATCAGGAGATCGAAGTCCCCGAATGGGAGGGCGAGGTCTCGGCAGCGTGATGAGGGTCTCCCGTCCAACGGAAATTTTCTCGGGTTTTATAACAATGATCTTGACAAACCGTTCCTGAAAACATAAAAAGAAGAATTTTGATATTTCGGAATGCCGCGCCGCTTGAAGACCCCGAACGGAACGACGTAAGCGACAACCAAGAGCAGGAGAGCCTTACATGCCGACGATCAATCAACTCATACGCAAGGGACGCGAGAAAACCCGAAAGAAAGTGAAGACACCCGCATTGCAGCAATGTCCGCAGAAGCGCGGAGTCTGCGTCAGGGTCTACACCTCCACCCCAAAGAAGCCGAACTCGGCGTTGCGTAAGGTGGCCAGGGTGCGTCTCACGAACGGCATCGAGGTGACGTCCTACATTCCCGGCGTGGGTCACAACCTGCAGGAGCACTCGGTGGTCATGATCCGCGGCGGACGCGTGAAGGATCTTCCCGGCGTTCGCTACCATATTATTCGGGGGTCCATGGACACCTCGGGGGTCAACGACCGGCGGCAGGGGCGGTCCAAATACGGGGCCAAGCGGCCCAAGGGCATTTAGAGGAGCAGGACATGTCCAGGAAACGAGTGGCAGACAAAAGGACGATCATTCCGGATCCGGTGTACAAGAGCCCGTTGGTGGCCAAGTTCATCAACTACCTGATGAAGGACGGTAAAAAAAGCGTTGCCCAGTCGATTCTCTACGAGTCCTTTCAGGTCATGGAGCAGAAAACCAAGGAGGATCCCCTGGCACTGTTCAAGAAGGCCGTGAACAATGTGAAACCAGTCGTGGAAGTCAAGTCCCGCCGTGTGGGAGGATCCACCTACCAGGTACCCACCGAGGTCAAGCCCGGCCGAAGCCAGGCACTGAGCTTGCGATGGATTATCTCGTACTCGAGGCAACGCGGTGAAAAGAGTATGGCTGCAAAGCTGGCGGGTGAGCTGTTGGATGCCGCGAACGGCAGGGGGGCGGCGATCAAGAAAAAAGAAGACACTCACAGGATGGCTGAAGCGAACAAAGCCTTTGCACACTACCGGTGGTAGCTTGGACGCGCCGATCCCGCGGAGGTGCGGGCGTGCAACGAGCTCGACCCAGAGAACAAGACGGATGGAGTAGAGGGGGAGACCATGTCTAAGCAGAAGTTTGAGAGGACGAAGCCGCACGTAAACGTGGGGACGATCGGGCATATTGATCATGGGAAGACGACCTTGACGGCGGCGATCACGAAGCATCTGGCAAAGCGGGG
>JASFQI010000103.1:0-14188 GCA_050115555.1 Desulfobacteraceae bacterium | reverse complement strand
GTGAAGGCGTTGATCGGACTCGGCCCCAGGGCCTTGATCTGTTCCGTAAAGTCGGTGACGACCTTTACGAACTTCTGGGCCTCGGCCGAGGAGATCCACGCCAGGTGAAGTCGATCGCCCATCCCCACGAACTCGAACAGTTCCTGAAGAAAGGTCATCCGCTTGATGGTCATGTGATTACCGTACAGGTAATGGCAGTCCCCGATGTGTCACCCGCCGACCAGGACGCCGTCCGCGCCGCTCTGAAAAGCGCGGAGCACGTGGTGAGGGGACACGGTAGCCGAGCACATGACCCGAATGGCCCGAATGTTGGGCGGGTAGCTCATGCGGCTCACCCCGGCCAGGTCGGCCGCACCGTAAGCACACCAGTTGCAGATAAAGGCGACGATTTTCGGTTCGAACGTTTCCGTGGTCATGAGACACTCCTTCGCGCCCGCTCGTCAGGCGGTCAGCGCACTTTTGATTTGGGCATAGAGCTGGTGATTGTGAAAGCCTTTGAGAATCGGCGCTTCCGAGGGGCACGCGGCTGCGCAGGCGCCGCAACCCTTGCACAGGGCCGGGTTCACCACAGCCGTGCTTTCCGCCTCGTCCAGGGTGATGGCCCCGTACGGGCAGACGTCGATGCAACCACCGCATGCCGAGCAGAGCTCCGGGTCGATATACGACACCACGCCGCTCAGGGTGATCTGGTCTCTGGAAAGAAAGGTCAGGGCCCGGGCCGCTGCGGCCTGGGCCTGGGCCACGCTCTCGTCCAGGGGTTTGGGATAGTGGGCCATGCCGCAGAGAAAGACGCCGTCACTGGCAAAGTCCACGGGTCGAAGCTTCTGATGGGCCTCCAGGAGCCAGCCGTCTGCATCTACAGGGACCTTGAAGAACCTCGCCAGATCCCCATTTTCCCGGGCTGTCACGGCCGAGGCCAGGATGAGGAGGTCCGCTTGCATACCGATTCGCCGATCCAGCACGGCGTCGCGGAAGGTGATGCGGAGGCCCTGTTCCCCTTCGGTCACCTCGGGGGACTCCTCGGAAGAGTACGGGAAGAACAGCACGCCCAGGGCCCGGGCCTCCTGGTAGAGGCGCTCGCGCTTGCCGTACGCGCGGATGTCCCGATAGAACACGCAGACCGTGGTATCCGGGTCCCGCCGCTTTAGTTCCACGGCGTTTCTCAGCGTGTGGGTACAGCAGACCTTGGAGCAGTAAGGACGGTCCGCGTTGCGGGATCCCACGCACTGGATGAAAACGGCTCTCTTCACCGCGTCGAGACGCGGGGCGTCTTTCAGGAAGAGCCCGTCGAGCTCGGTGTTCGTCAGCACATCGGGGTGCTTTCCGTAAAGATAGGCATCGGGTCGAAGCTCCTCCGCACCCGCGGCCAGGAGGACCACGCCGTGGTCCAAGAAGGTCCGTTCGCCGCCTTCTTCCAGCTCGGTTCGGAAATTCCCCACGAACCCCTCGGCGCTTTGAATGGTGGCTTCCTTGTGAACGGTAATATTCTCGTGGGACGTGACCCGATCGATCAAGCCGGCCAGATAGGATGGGACATCGCCCCCGTCATAGGTCCGGTAGAGGCGAAGGGCATGACCGCCCAGTCGATCCGATCGCTCCACGAGGTGCACGGGGTATCCCTGCTCGGCCAGGGCCAGGGAAGCGGTCAGGCCGGCGGCCCCGCCTCCTACCACGAGAGCGGCCTGCTGTACGGAGAGATCCGTTTCCTGGAGGGGGTCGAGAAGGGCTGCCTTGGAGACGGCCATGCGCACCAGGTCCTTGGCCTTTTCCGTGGCGGCGTCCGGATCGTCTCCATGGACCCAGGAGTCGTGATTCCGAATATTGGCCATTTCCACGAGGTACTTGTTCAGGCCGGCACGGATCAGGGTCTCCTGGAACAGGGCTTCATGCGTACGCGGTGTGCAGGCAGCGACCACCACCCGGTTCAGATGCTGGGTTCGAATGACCTCCGCCATTTTGTCCTGGGTGTCCTGGGAGCAGGTAAAGAGGTTCTCCTCCGCGTAGGTGACGTGCGGCAGGGTTCGCGCGTAGTCCGCCACCTCGGGCACACGGACCACGCCGCCGATGTTGATCCCGCAGTTGCAGACGAAGACGCCGATTCTCGGGGCCTCCCGGGTCACGTCCCGCTCCTCGATCTTCTCAACGGACCGTGTGCAGGTGTGCCGGACCTCGGCAAGGTTTTCCGTGGCGGCACAGGCCGCTGCACTGGCTTCCATGACGGATTGAGGAATGTCCTTGGGGCCGGAAAACGCCCCGCACGCATAGATTCCCGGAACGGATGTGCTCACCGGCAGGAACCCCCGGCTTTGGGTGAAACCGTTGTCGTCCAGGGTTACCCCGAGGGTGCAGGCAAGCTCCTTGACGTCCGCTGCGATCTCCAGTCCCGTGGAGAGGACGACCAGGTCGAAGGTCTCGTCCATGGGGGTTCCGTCTTCGTCCACGTATCGGAGTCGAAGATCGTTCGATCCTTGAACCCCTTCCACCGTGTGCATGCGGTTGCGGATGAACCGCACCCCGTTTTCCTTGGCCTTTTCGCAGTACCGGTCAAAGTCCTTCCCCTGGGTGCGCATGTCCATGTAGAAGATGGCGCAGTCCAGAGGGCCGGTGCTGTGGTCCTTGGCCATGACGGCCTGTTTCACCGCATACATGCAGCAGACCGAGGAGCAGTAGGCATTCCCGCTCCCGTTCGGATCGCGCGAGCCCACGCACTGAAGCCAGGCGATTTTCGTCGGAGGCGTGTGACCCTTGGGATCCGAAGGCCTTGTCAAATGCCCCTGAAAGGGCCCCGTGGCCGAAAGAATGCGCTCGAACTCAAGAGAGGTCACCACGTCCGGCAGCCGGTTGTACCCGAAGAGATCGGTTTTCGACGGATCGTAGGGAACAAAGCCGGGTGCCAGGATCAGGGAGCCTATCTGGAGGTCGAACTCCTTTTCCCGGTCCTCGAAGTTGATGGCACCCGCAGGGCAGAACTTTTCACACGCGCGGCATTTGCCCTTGGTCAGGTAGATGCAGTAATTCGGGTCAATGGCGTACTTGAGGGGGACCGCCTGGGAATAAGGGACGTAGATGGCTTTGCGCTTGGCCAGCCCCTCGTTGTAAAGGTCGGGCACGCGTTTGGGGCATTTTTCCGCACACATGCCGCAGGCAATGCATTTCTCCATGTCCACGTAGCGGGGTTGCTGTCGAATGCGGACGGTGAAGTCGCCTTCGGTTCCGGAGATGCCTGCCACCTCCGCCAGGGTGATCAGTTCGATATTGACGTGCCGGCCGACCTCGACCAGTTTCGGTGCGAGGATTCACATGGAGCAGTCGTTTGTGGGAAACGTCTTATCCAGTTGCGCCATGGCACCGCCGATGGCCGGGGATTTCTCCACCAGATACACGAAATAGCCCGCATTGGCCATGTCCAGCGCCGCCTGCATGCCGGCGATACCGCCTCCGGCGACCAGCACGGAGCCGTTTCGGTTTAGTTTGCTCGGGGAATTGCTCATGGGGTCGCTCCAATCGTTTTTCGAGGTCACCGAAGAACGGGGACCGTTGAATTTTTATCTCCCTCGTTTACCAGGCCTCGCGCTCCATCCGTTTCAGCACGAATCGCAGCTGCTTCTGAGTGAGCTCCCCGATGTTTTCATTGATCCAGCGCAGGTCCCCCGAGCTGATGGCCGCCTTGCCCTCGAGGGAAATCTGATAGCCGTCGAGTGCCTGGGAGCCGTTTTCCATCAACTCCCGCCAGAACGCCCGATCCTCACTCGTGCGGTTCAGGACACGGAGCACCTCGCGTTTCTGGATGAGGCGTCCTTCCTCCGTGCTCGTGAGAAACTGCTCTTCCGCCGGATCGGGGCGGACTTGAAGGGCGCTCTGCACAGCCGCCTTGAACTCATCGTCGGTAAAGGGCTTTTTCAGGTAGTCCCGGACACCCATTTTTGCAGAGGCCACAGCGGTCTCCACGGAGGGGTATCCGGTAATGACCACCACTTCGGTTTCCGGGCGCTCGGATTTGATCTCGCGGATCACTTCCATCCCGTTCATGTCCGGAAGCCTGAGGTCGGCCACGACCAGGTTGAATCCGTTGCCCTTGAACTTTTCGAGGGCGTCGTTTCCGTTCGCCGCCCAATCCACCTGATAACCCTCGTCGTCCAGCACGAGCTGAAGGCCCTTGGCCACGCTGGGTTCATCCTCTACGATCAGGATGTGCGAGAGATCGACAGCCGCATTTCCTTCCGCGATCGGTTGCATTTCCATGGTGATGTTCCTCCCATCTGATGGTTTGATCCGTTTTGCAGGTCGGTGCCCCGCGGTTCAAGGCGCCGACTGATCGTTGTTCCTCTGCAAGAGCAACCGGCGTGCCAGGAAATCCTTCCACTTCCAATTCAACCGAAAAGATAGAGAAAAGCTCGTATTATCCATGAGATGTGGCATGGTGCCGGTTTGGGGAAAGAAGAGGGGCTCGCGAACGGAATGTATGTTGACATATACGGCTCGAAGGGGCATAAATCCATTTCATCTGAATTTGCAGGGAGTTTTCGTGAAATATTTTAATATACGTAAAAGGGTAGTCGTATAGGCAAACATACGTTCCAATGCATGCGGGTGGAAGACAGGCCCTCAAAGCGGCTCGAACAGGTTTCCGCTTAGGCGCTGAAGATTCACCATGCACGCGGGATTGCCCGTTCCAGGGGAGATCGGCTCCGGATCGGTTCGTCGATTTCCGGTTTCGGGATACCGGCACACAGTTTGCAGAGTCACGCAGTGAAACGCCGGTGGGGCACGGTTTCGAACGCATGCCATGAGGAACGCCATGGGATCGAAAAAGAAGATCGAGGATTTTTACCGCACATTCTGGGAAATCAGCACGCAGCTCCACTCGAGCACCCGGACCCAGGAGGTCATGCAGCTTGCCGTGACCAAGGCGAGTGAACTGATGCAGGCCAAGGGGGCGTTGCTGCGGCTTCGCGATCCCGAGACCCAGGAGTTCAAGGTGGCTGCGGCTTGCGGTCTGGGCGAGAAGTACATGCACAAACGCCCCGTTTCCAGCCGTTCGGTGCTCACCGACGCGATTCTGAACCGCAAGGTCCTCGTGATCCGGGATCTATGGAACGCCCCCCGAGTAGAGGTCCCTCAGGAGAAATGGGACGAGGGGGTACGGATGATGCTCGACGTGCCGCTGGCCCTCAAGTACGACATCCTGGGCATCATTCGGATCTACCTGGGCGAGGAACGGGAGTTCGATGAGGACGAGCTGGATTTCATGGTGGCGCTTTCTCAGCAATGCGCGTGCGCGTTGAATACGGCCCAGCGGATTGAAACCAAGCAGGCCGAGCTGGATCATTTGATCGTCCGCACGGACAAGCTCTCGGCCCTGGGTCGCATGGCGGCCGGCATCGCACACGAGATCAACAACCCCCTGGCGGGGATTCTTCTTTACAGCTCCAGCATGAGAAAAAAGGTGCCGGAGAAAGGCCCCCTTCGAGAGGGTCTGGATGTGGTGATCGGGGAGACGAAGCGGTGCAAGAAGATCATTGAGGAGCTCCTGGAGTTTTCCCGCGACCGGGCGCCGGACCGAAGACCTGCAGACCTGAACGAGGTCCTGGGCAAGGCCCTGCGTATCGTGGAAAACGAGTTCCATCTTCACCACATCCAGTTCGAAGAACAACTGTCGGAAAGCCTGGAGGACGTCCTGCTCGACGAGGTCCAGATCGAGCAGGTGTTCGTCAATCTCCTCATGAATGCGATTCATGCGACACCGAACGGGGGGATCATCTGCGTGCGATCCGGCACGGACCAAAAGCGAAACAACGCCTGGGTGGAGATCGAGGACAACGGGTGCGGCATCTCCCCGGAGCACATGAGAAAGATTTTTGAACCGTTCTTCTCCACAAAGTCCCAGGGAACAGGTCTGGGGCTTTCCGTGACGTACGGGATCGTTCGGAATCACAACGGGGACATGGATGTGGTGAGTGAGGTGGGAAAGGGATCGCGATTCATTGTCATGCTTCCCACCATCAAGGCATCGCAGTCCAAGGGCGGGAAGCAACGCGATACCGGTGAGACTTCCAGTTTTCCGGTTCGCGTGACATCCTAACGAAGAAGAGCAACGCACATATCGGGAAACCACCATGGAAACGGGTTGCATACTGGTTGTGGACGACGAGAAGGTCATCTGTGATGCCTGCTCGATGATCTTGAAGGAGCATGGGTATTCCGTCGATGTTCGCATGACGGGTCGAAATGGATTGAATGCGGCCCTGGAAGGGGAGTACGACCTGGTCCTCCTGGACATGAAGCTGCCGGATATCGACGGGATCGATATCCTACGCGAGGTTCGAGAGGAGCATCCTCGCACGTATGTCATCGTGATGACCGGATACTCTACGGTCAAAAACGCCGTGGACGCCATGAAGCTGGGGGCATTCGACTATCTGGCCAAGCCGTTTGAGGACGACGAGCTCACACTGGCTGTGAATAAGGCCCTGGAAAAAAAGCACCTGGTGGATGAGAACGTCACACTTCGAAAGGAATTGTACGACCAGTTCAGCTTCAGCAACATTGTGGGTGAGGACCCAAAGATACTGCGGATCTTTGATCAGATCGAAAAGGTCGCGCCTATGGACAGCACGGTGCTGCTTTATGGGGAGAGCGGTACGGGAAAGGAGCTCTTTGTCCGGGCGATTCACGCACGAAGCCAGAGGGCGGGCAAGCCTTTTGTAGCCGTGGATTGCAGCACCTTGTCCCCCAGTCTTCTTGAAAGCGAGCTTTTCGGGCACACCAAGGGGGCGTTCACCGGAGCCGTGACCGATAAGGCGGGCGTGTTTCAGGTGGCGGACCGAGGCACCCTGTTCATCGATGAAGTGGCCAATTTGAGCCTGGAGATTCAGGGCAAGCTCCTGCGGGTCCTGGAGACGCAGGAGTATAAACCCGTGGGAGCCAGTAAGACGCGCAAGACGTCTGCGAGAATCATTGCGGCCACCAACCGGGATCTCAAGCTCATGGTGGCCGATGGGGGGTTTCGGGAGGATCTTTACTACCGGCTGAACGTGTTTCCTCTGTCCATTCCACCGCTTCGTGACCGGAGGGGGGATATTCCGAAGCTGGCCTATCATTTCCTCCACCAGTTCTGTCGCAAAACCGGAAAGCGAATCGAGGGGTTTTCCAACGATGCCCTGGAAACGCTGGTCACATATGATTGGCCCGGGAATGTGCGTCAATTGAAAAACGTAGTGGAGCGCCTCGTCATCATGAGCGAGGGCGGCACCATGGACCTTCCCTACCTGCTCGATCACTTACAGTCCAAGAGCACCCTGGCGGATCAGGATGTCCCCGAGTCTGCGGCGGAGCTCAAGGCCCGAAAAAAGGCCTTTATAGAGGAGCACTTCGGCCGCATCGAAAAGGCCTTTGCTCTGAAGGCCCTCAAGGCCGCCAACGGCAACATCACCCGGGCCGCAGAACGTGTAGGCATGAAGCGGCCCAACTTCCACACCCTCATGAAGAAGCACAACATCTCCGCGGATGAGGTGAGGAAAACAGGAACCAAAGAGGCTTGATGCCCCGTACCGCCTCGGGCGAGACCGCGGGGAGTCAAGCAGGGAAGGGAATCGCGCGGGGAGCCGGGGGCCTATCCGTCCGCGATATGGGAGGCGATTTGGGACGTGATGGAGATGCTCGTGCAGGCGTTTTCCACCAGGCTTCGAAACGTCAGGGAGCATCGATCGAATTCGCTCTGAAGCTGAGCCGTATCGAGCACCTGGACCTCTATATCCTTGGATGCGAAGACCGACGCGGCATAGGGTTCCTGGCCGGTCTGAAAAAAAGGCAGGTTGCCGAAGACATCCTCTTTTTCCAGGGAGATCAGGGGAAGGGCCCCTTTCTTCGTCTTGGTGACCACACAGGTCTCTCCGGAGGTGATGGAATAGGCCTGTTCCTTTGAGGTTCCCATCTTGAGGAATACGTCCTTGTCCTTGATGGAGATCGGCCTTTTCTTCTGCTTGGTGTACAGCTCCACCACCCGATCGGACGTCTTGATCAATCGCCTTGAGAGGCTCAGGAGCAGGCCTCTGAACTCCGCAGAGAGGGAGGCAAACTCACCGTACAGCCGTTGGGTGTCGAGGAGGCCCAGGCGCACGTTTCCCACGGCGGAAACATGGGCGCTTCGAATGCTGCCTTCGAAAAGGAAAATGGTAAAGGTCCCGATGTAGCTGCCCTCTCCCAGCCGGGCGATCGTGATAGGACCTTTGGGGGTCTCCCGAAGGATTTCCACCTCGCCTTCCAGGATTACCCAGATCCAGCTTCCGTGGCGTCCCTCAGCGACCACCCGGTGACCTGCGGGGAACTCCTCCTCTTCCACCACATACATGTAGTCGATGACCGGTCCCTTGATGACCGGCATGGACTCCCACAGCAGGTTCCCGATCCCCTTTTTCTGAGAGGGCGGGGCGGTTTCCTTGTCTTCGGGAAGCCCGACTTTTTCAATCTCCCCTTCATCGAGCAGCCGGAGCGCATCGAGCACGATCTGCATGCGGCCCTTTTTGATGGTTCGAGGCGCCTGGATCGCCTTTTCCTGAAACTCGAAACGCCCTTCCATCCACCCGAACAGGGCGTTGATGGCGTCAATTCCCCTGAGGTCGCCGCATGAGGCACTAATGGGGTTGCCTTCCTCAAAGTAGACCACGGCGGGGTA
This sequence comes from Desulfobacteraceae bacterium, assembly GCA_050115555.1. Lineage (GTDB taxonomy): Bacteria > Desulfobacterota > DSM-4660 > Desulfatiglandales > HGW-15 > JASFQI01. The sequence continues at coordinate 5,514 of JASFQI010000103.1, read as the reverse complement.
GGGGACGGTCGGAGTTCTCACGTGCAGGATGCCCGTGTTGACGTTGCCACCCAGCAATTGAAAGAGATCGGCGAGGTGAAGAAACGAAAGTTCTCCTTGAAGAACGGATGGACCGGTCATAGCAGGCAACTTTCCTTTATTCTGCCCAGTCGAGTTCCTTTTTAAGATAGCGCAGCGTGAGTTCCATGCATCGCTTCAGGGCGGGACCGACGCCTACCCCGTTCAGCGCACTTCCTGGAAAAGCAGGGGCCTTCAGCTTGCTGTTTAAATCCCGATCCATCATTTCGATGGGCATTAAAGGCAAGCCTTCCCTTTCCAGGTCGCGTTTGTTGTACTGGAGGACCAGGGGCATTTTGAAGATGCTTTTGCCTTCTTCCTTGAGGTTGTCTTGAAGGTCCTTTAATGAAACCAGGTTGGCTTTGCGCCGGATTTCAAGGGAGTCGGCCACGAAGACCAGCCCGTCCACGCCCTTGAGGACCATTTTCCGGGTGGATGCGTATTTGACCTGCCCGGGCACGGTGAAGAGCTGCATTTTGACCTCGCACCCTCTCACCTTTCCGAGTCCGATGGGAAGGAAGTCGAAGAAGAGGGTCCGGTCTCCTTTGGTGTCGATGCTGACCATCTCCCCGGTTGCGTATTTTCGGCCGGCCTTGTAAATATACTCCAGATTGGTGGTCTTCCCGCCACGGCCCGGTCCGTAGTACACGATCTTACACTCGATGGTTCGGTCTTTAGAGTTGAAGTTTGCCATGAAATCCGCCTGTACGCCTCCATTTCGTCCCTAGACCTCGAAAACCGTGCTCACCCTTGGTCTTCCCGCCTGCTGGGCCATACGATTTTGATCTCGACCTCTCGGAACGCCTCGCTCGCGCAATCCCTGCCCAGCCTTTGAAGGGGCCGAAGAGACGGAGAGCCGGGCACATGTGATAGGGATGATGGATCCTTTGGGATACCCTGTCCCCTCTTGGCAAGGCCGCAGGGAGATTCAACCCCACTACTCGTCCAGCTTGATATCCACCATGAAAGCGCCTTGGTTGGGTCCGTGAAGCACCTTGGTCTTTCCACTCACCGTTCCACTGTTCGGGAACAGGCCGATGGGGGAAAAACACTGAATTTCAGCCAGGCGCATACCATGCTTGAATACCTGGACAAGGCCTCTTTCATTCGCAGGAATGACAATGCTGACCGTGTTTCTGGATTGAAGATCCACATTGAACTCCAGTGCCTGACCTTTTCTCGGGCCGCTGTCGAACCGTATCGAAATGGAGGCAATATCGATCTCTTCGTCCTCATCCAATGCCTCTTCATCCGTCAGATCATCCCCACCGGGCATGTCGGGAATCACCAGGTGGATCCCACGGCTGTCCAGGAGGCTCTCGAGGAACTCCTTGAGGTGCTTGAGCTCTTCCCTGCTGAAACGCTCCCCTCCCGCCCAGACGGTGAACTGATCCACTGCGGCCTGTGGGGGGGACTTGGAGAGGTGGCAGCGAATGATATTCTTGGCGATCATAACGGGGAGTGTAGCGTATTCCAGAATTTGATTGAATTCATCGAGGGCCTTGTCGTACTGGCCGAATTTCGCCAGGGCCATGGCCCCTTCGATCGCGGCCGCTTCCTTGTCTTTGGAAAAGGAAAACGACTTCTTGATCAACTCCTGGACCTCCTCGGAGAGCTCGGGGGCTTCCGCGCCCTCGTCGACGTCCCTGATGGTCTCATCCAGGTCCCGGAGCTTTTCTTTGATCGCCGTGATCAAGGTTTCGTTTGTGCGTAAGGCCTCGCTTTTCGTCATGATGTCCAGTGCTTCACTGAACTTCGTTTTGGATTGGGGGAAGAGGCCCTGCTTCTTGTAGATGACGGCCTCTTTAAGCAGCTTTTTTACCTTTTCCTGTTCCGACATCTTCCACCCCGGTTCGAATCGTTCACACATTCGCCCTCAAATGCAAGGGGAAGCTTGCATCCATTTTCTGCTGGGGAGTTATGCGATCGAAAAATAGAGAATACATGAATTGTCTAAAACATCAATGGGTTTTTCCTTGTTCCCTTCGGATTGACAGGCTGTTGTGCACCCGGGTAGGATGCCCTCTCAGATAAGTTGTGGAACAGCAAGCCCAAAGAAACCGCTGGGAGCATGTGATTCTATGAGCGAATCGAAGCAGACATTGCTGGTGAGAGCCGATGTGGAGCTGACGCCCGAGGCCCTTCAAGCCATTGTGTACAACGCCAAGGAGATTGCAGGGCCTGACGAAAAAGGGGTCTACCGGGTCGACACGGCCGACAAGGTGGGAGAAATGATCTCCAAGTTTCTTCTCGAAAAAGACTTTGAAGCCTACGTCCGGGATATCGCCAACTATCCGAGGTGAGGTTCACCGTTTGAAACGGCGACCACGTTCTTGATAGATTCGGTCCCGGCCATGGGTCTCCCTATTCGGCCCGCGCAGGGTTTTCGTGCAGCAGCCCGCCTCCCCTGATGCCCCCTCTGGGGAAAGGCCGCCCCATTTTGCGACGGCCATCCAAGGGGCTCGGTGTGTCCGCTTCATGAATCGCCGGATCACCCAAAGGGTGTGGCTTTCGCCTCACCCGCCACTTCGGAGCGCCTCCAACTCCTCAATGGTCTTCTCCGCCACCTTTTTGGCGCGTGTAAAATACTTGATACATCGGTTCAAGCACTTGGGACCTTCCTCAGCGTTTCCCAGCAGCCGGACACAGGCCTCAGCGCAGCGTTTTGCATAGGCCACGTTTTCCGCGACATCCAGGGGAATGGTTTCGCTGTCGTGACGGACGGCCTCTTCAGGGCAGACGTCATGGCAGGTCCCGCAGCGAATACACTCCGTCATGTCAATGAGGGCTGTATCGCTTTCCATGGCGATGGCGTCGGCAGGGCACTCCTCCACACAAATCCCACAGCCGGTACAATCCTCCACTTTGATCCAGGGCATGGTGTGAACCTCCAGAATATAAAGAATGGCGCGTCAGTGCGAATTCTTCGCAATCATCGTCAAGGACCCGCTTGCATCAGAACGAAGCTGCCTTCGGGAGCGCCGAGAATTCCTGCAATGACGCCGCATTTCACCTTGAGCAGGTGGAACAGGGGGCCGCTTTCTTCGGAGAGACTCTCGAAGTTGCCCTGGCCCTTGCTAACAATGAGCGGGGCGTTTCGAAAGGTCGTCCGAAAGGTTTCGGAGCATCTCTCCAGAATGGTCCCCGGCGCTTTGCAGCCCGATGAAACGATTCGGGCGACAGTGGAGAGCCCGGCCATTTCCGCATCTTCCTTTGTCGCGTCGTTGATGAAAGGGGCATCGCGTACTGCATACACCGTGGGTCTGCCCATGGTCTCGATTAAAAGCCGGTCGAACACCGTCTCTCCGGCATTGTCGCCCAGGTAGAGCACCCAGTCGGATGTTTGCAGGCGATCCTGAAACGCCTCGAAATGGTTGATGGCCAGGGATTTTTGCAGCAGTTCGTCGACCTCAATCTCCAGCTCGAAGGACGGGTTGGCGCCGAAGTCGATGACGTTTCCGGCAATGGCTGCTCGAATGGCGGTCAGGAGAGGGTCCTCTGAGGTTTGGATCCGCTGCTTGAGCGCGGGATACAGGGAGAGGGCCTTCTGGGTGCTCTCTTTCTTGAGCGTCTGAAAGGGGTCGGCAAGGCCCGTGACCTCACTCACCGCCCCGTAGACCAGGACGGCGATCTCGGGGGGGGTGCTGTCCAGGCGAATGTCCGGGAGGAGGGACCCCACCCGGTCGAGGAGCTCCTTGTGCAAGGCCTTGTCTTGCGTGGCGGCGCGTACGGCAAAGAGCGCTTGCCGGAAAAAGCACGGAATGCAGTCGAGCGAGGTTTTCATCAGGGGCGGCTGAGCTCTTCCATGGTTTCAGTTCGAGGTTCGGTTCACCGGAGTGCGATCCTTCGTTCCCTCTCCATCGTTCAAACGAGTCCCGCCTTTTCCTCCCGGCGTGGAAATCGACCTATCTTGGACTTTTTCTGCGGGATTTTCAAGGACGGAAGGATCACATGTCATATCCTGGAAGAGACACGCGCAAAAGCATGGGGTGAGCCTTTCCCGAAGATGCAGGTTCCAGGCCCGGGTCAGGGGACGTCAAAGAGATACCGCGACACCATGTCCGCGAGCTCCCGAAGGAGGCGTTCCTCGGAAACGGGCGGCGTAAAGATCTTGATCCCGTGAATGACCTCCTCGATGGCGCTTTTCATGACGATGATCCCGGCTTCCAGGTCGCGTACCCGGACCTTTTCCCCGGTGGCCCGAAGCGTTTCTCGAAGCCTGGCCAGGATCTCTTTCTCCTCCTCGTCCATGAGGGATTGGATGTCCGGGTCTGAATACCGCATGGCCGTGGCTTCGCGGTGGAACTGGGGGGATAGGTCGTGGGCGTCCAGGGCGGCTCGTATGATGCCAAGCACCACGTCATGAGGACGGGCTTCCCTGGCCTCTGCAGGCGGTCCTTTCGGAAAGATCCGGTCCATGACACGCAGGGTGTAACGCCTGGATACATCCATGAAAAGGGCCTTTTTGTCAGGGAAGTAGTCGTAGAACGCCCCGATGGAAACCCCGGCGGCTGCTGCAATTTCCTTGGAATTGGTGCCGTGGAAGCCCTTTTCAGAGAACAGTTTTTCCCCGGCCTCCGCGATTCTGCGAAGGGTTTCGAGGCTTCTCTTCTGCTTCGGGGTCCGCACGGGACGTTTTCTGGGCATGGGCGGTTCCTCGAACGATACGCTTCAGTTTCAGCGCGTGAGTTCAATCCTTTTGAAAGACCACGGCCCTGCTCAAGCGCACCTGGGGTTCGTCCAGCGCGTTCAACCCCAGGGAGCGGCAGAGATCGATGGTTTCCCGAAAGAGTTTTTTCGAGACATGGAACTTCGGCTCCACGATCATAAAGCGACCGCCCCGGCAAAGGTGGTTCGATACCTCCTCGATAAACCCGGGGGGATCGGGCGTTTCGTGGAGCATCCAGAAGGCCAGGGAGAAATCGGCCGGCGTGTCGAGCCCCAGGCGGTGCGGCTCGGCGGTGAGGCTGGAGATGCGATCGTCCAGAGACGCTTTGACCGCCCTCTTCATCAGGACCTGGAGCATCTTTTCCTGGACGTCCACGGCAATGACGTGCCCGTTCGGGCCCACGAGCCTTGCCAGGCCCAGGGTGTTGAACCCCATGCCGCAACCCAGGTCGTATGCGGTGGCTCCGGGTCGTATGTAGGGCCCGAAGATGCGTTCCGCCCTGTGAAATCGCCTTCTCAAGGGATGGTCAAAGGTGTAGGCCAGCCACCAGGGGCATACCATCGCGTCGCTCATGATATTTCCTTTCCAGGGCCTCCGCTCCAGGATGAGGCGGGAAAGGCCCGTTTTCGTCATTCATGTTTTCTCTGTCGGCCCGAAATGGGTCGAATCCCTAATTTGCGGATAAAAATACGAACTATAATTCGTATTGTCAAGGTGAAAAACGAAATGAAGTTCGTTTTTTTAAAGTGTTTCGCTCTTTCACCCCCATTCTGGATTGCGCGAAGGCT
>JASFQI010000102.1:0-14311 GCA_050115555.1 Desulfobacteraceae bacterium | reverse complement strand
CCGACACGTTGGAGCTGGCGCAGGGTGCCCGGGCCCATGTCCAGGATCGTGGTTTCGTTCTGAAAGCGAACCACCACACAGGGGCTTGCACGATTCCGGTGGGGCAGGGCGGTTCCGGAGCCGATCAACAGGACATGAAGTTCACCAGGATGCATGGGAGAAACCTCCAGGGAAGATGCCGGTTTCGGGGGTTTTCAGAGTTCTGAGTTACGGCTTCCCCATTATACAAAATCATTAATGAATCAAATGGGTTAGTACGCTACTGATTTCCTCGGAATTCGAAGGGAAAATGCGCCCGTTTCCACACCAGTGCTCCCATGGAATTCCTGTTTGTTTTTGCTTGACACATTTCTCCGATTCGATATAAAGATGCTTGTTCCAAATTGCACAATATAATAACCGGTTAGAAGAATAAAGGGTTTTGGGCGCTGTTGGGCCACGCGAACGTATGAAATCAAAAGGAGGACCGTGTATGTCGAATCTTGTTCCCCCCCATGGAAAAGAAGAGAAGCTCATGCCCCTGCTGCTGGAAGGCGACGCCCTGAAGGCGGAGGAGGAAAAGGCCAAAGGACTTAAACAGCTGACGTCCACATCGAGGGAGACCTCGGATCTCATCATGTTGGGCATCGGTGCGTTCACGCCGCTCACCGGGTTCATGGGCAAAGCCGACTGGCAGGGCGTGTGCGACAAGTTTCTCATGGCGGACGGCACGTTCTGGCCGATCCCTATCACTTTCTCCACGGACGACGAGGACGTGAAAGAGGGCGATGAGGTAGCGCTGAAGGACGAGGACACCGGCGCGATCATTGCCACCATGCAGGTGACCGAGAAGTATACCATCGATAAGGACCACGAGTGCAAACAGGTCTTCGGGACCACAGACCTGGAGCACCCGGGTGTGGAAAAGGTGATGGGCCAGGCCAAGTACAATCTGGCCGGGCCGGTCAAGGTCATCAGCGAGAGCTTCTACCCTGAGCAGTTCAAGGAGATTTACCACCGCCCTGCCGAGTCCCGGAAGATCTTCGAGGAAAAGGGATGGCGCCGGGTGGCCGCGCTCCAGCTCCGCAACCCCATGCACCGCTCCCATGAGTTCCTGGCCAAGATCGCCGTGGAGGTCATGGACGGGGTGTACATCCACCAGCTCGTAGGCAAGCTGAAGGCGGGCGATATTCCGGCCGACGTGCGCGTGCGCGCCATTCAGGCCTTAGTGGACAACTACTTCGTTCAGGATACCGTGGTCCAGGGCGGCTACCCCATGGAGATGCGTTACGCCGGACCCCGCGAGGCCCTCCTTCATGCCACGTTCCGACAGAACTACGGATGCAGCCACATGATCATCGGCCGCGACCATGCGGGCGTGGGGGATTACTACGGCCCCTTCGACGCGCAGAAGATTTTCAACGAGATTCCCGAGGGCGCGCTCAAGTGTGAGAACCTCAACATCGACTGGACTTTCCATTGTTACAAGTGCGGGGGCATGGCCTCTATGAGAACCTGCCCGCACGGCAAGGATGATCGGCTTCTCCTCTCGGGGACCATGGTCCGCAAGACCCTGTCCGAGGGCGGCGAGCTGCCCAAGGAATTTTCCCGTCCCGAGGTGGTGGCCATTCTCCAGGACTACTATCAGAACCTGGAGGAGAAGGTGGAGGTCAAGCTGCACGGCGCCGCGACCGGCGATGTGAAGAAGGACTAGGACATTCGTTGAAAGAAAAGAGGGCTTCCCGGATGGGAAGCCCTCAAACCCGTTGAATCTCAGAAAACTCAGAAAGGAGGTGGAAACGAGGACGCGTCACCAACCTTTGAGTCACTTGCGTTATTTCCCTTTTTGACATTTCAGGAGGTGTTCAAATGCCAAGTTATGTGATTAACGAGAAATGCGACGGTTGCAAAGGGCAGGACAAGACCGCTTGCATGTACATCTGCCCCAACGACCTGATGGTCTTGGACAAGGAGCGGATGAAGGCCTACAATCGTGACCCCCAGATGTGCTGGGAGTGCATGTGCTGCGTCAAGATCTGCCCGCAGCAGGCCATGGACGTCCGCGGTTACTCAGACTTCGTGCCCCTGGGCGGGAGCGCCACCCCGTTGAGAGGGTCCGAGGACATCATGTGGACCGTCAAGTTCCGCGATGGGTCCATCAAGCGGTTCAAGTTCCCCATTCGGACCACGCCGGAAGGCTCGGCCGATCCGCTGGGCGGCTACCCGACCCACGACGACTTGAACAACGAAGCCCTGGCCACCGAACCTGCGTCCCTGGGAATGGACGCGGTTCCCACGAGATAAGCACGAAGGAGGGAGATCATTATGGCAAACTTTGAAACGGTAGAAGTCAGCACCGACCTCCTGATTCTTGGCGGGGGGTTCTCGGGTTGTGGTGCCGCGACCGAGGCGGCCTATTGGGCCAAGAAGAACAACCTGAAGGTCACGCTCGTGGACAAGGCGGCCCTGGACCGCAGCGGCGCCGTGGCCATGGGCCTTTCGGCCATCAACCAGTACGTGGGCATCGGCGACGGTGACAACACGGCCGAGGAGTATATCCAGTACGTGCGCCAGGACCTCATGGGAATCTCCCGCGAGGACCTGGTCTACAACATTGCCCGCCACGTGGATGGAACGGTCCACCTGTTCGAGAAGTGGGGCCTCAAGATCTGGAAGGACGCGGACGGCAAGTACGTCCATGAAGGCCGCTGGCAGCTCATGATCAACGGCGAGTCCTACAAGATCCTCATCGCCGAGGCCGCCAAGAACGCCATTGCCGACGCCGGCGGCGAGATCTACGAGCGTATCTTCATTGTGGATCCGCTCATGGACGGCAACAAGTGCGTGGGCGCCGTGGGCTTCAGCACCCGCGAGGACCAGTTCTACGTGTTCAAGGCCAAGGCCGTGATCGTGGGCCTGGGCGGCGCGGTGCACGTGTTCCGTCCGCGGTCCGTGGGTGAGGGCTTCGGCCGGTCCTGGTATCCTCCGTTCAACTCCGGGTCCAGCGCCTACTTCACCCTGCGGGCCGGCGCCGAGATGACCTGCCAGGAAGTGCGTTTCATTCCGGTCCGGTTCAAGGACGCATACGGTCCGGTGGGCGCGTGGTTCCTGCTTTTCAAGTCCCGTGCCGTGAGCGCCGAGGGCGGCGAGTACATGGTGGTCCGCAAGGAAGAGCTGAACAACTGGGCTCCCTACGGCCTGGCCAAGCCGATTCCGGCCAACCTCCGGAACTACCTGGGCATGCTGGACGTGGATGCCGGTCTGGGCCCCCTGTACATGGAGACCCACGAGGCCATCCAGAACCTGGCCGATGCTTTCAAGGACGATCCCAAGGCCTTCAAGAAGAAGATGAAGGAGCTCGAGAGCGAGGCCTGGGAGGACTTCCTGGACATGACCATTTCCCAGGCCATACTCTGGGCGTCCATGAACGTCTACCCCGAGCAGAAGCACTCCGAAATCGCGGCCTGTGAGCCCTACTTCATCGGCTCCCACTCCGGCGCCTCCGGTGCCTGGGTGAGCGGTCCCGAGGATCTGGACACCCCCTACAAGTGGGGATACGCCAACATGACCACGGCGGAAGCCCTGTTTGCGGTGGGCGATGCCTCCGGTGCGTCCAGCCACAAGTTCTCCTCCGGTTCCCACACCGAGGGAAGGATCGCCGGCAAGGCGGCGGTGAAGTACATCGTCGAGAAGGGCGCCGAGCCCAACGTGGACATGGCCAAGGTGGAAGAGCTCAAGGCCGAGATCCTGAAGCCCTTCGAGCTCGTGGAGAAGAACAAGGACGAGTTTACCGATATCGAGGTGAACACGCACTACATCATGCCGAGGCAGTTCCTGCACCGCCTGCAGAAGATCATGGACGAGTACGCGGGCGGCGTGACCTCGGCCTTCAAGACCTCCAAGTCCCTCCTGGAGCGCGGCCTCGAGCTGATGGACATGCTCAAGGAGGACGCGGACAAGCAGGGCGCCCGTGACGTTCATGAGCTCATGAGGGTCTGGGAGAACATCCAGAGGATGTGGATTGCAGAGTCCCACATCCGCACCATGCTCTTCCGGGAAGAGACACGGTGGCCCGGCTACTACTTCCGCGCCGACACGCCCAAGATGGATGAGGAGAACTGGAAGTGCTTTGCCAACTGCCGCTGGAATCCCGATTCCGGCGAGTGGGAGATGATGAAGAAGGACGTTTGGACCATGCCGGGTGTTTAATCCCCGCGTTCAAACCTTCGACTTCATGTGAATGAACCCCTTGTAGCCCCGGTCGTTCCCTGGCGGAACGGCCGGGGTTTCTTTTTTTGTGAATCCATCTTGAGGACGGGGCCAGCGGGTCCGTACGAACTCAGGGAAACGAATCGAGAGGGCGTTGTTTCCCGGCGTCCCACGAGGGTGAAAAACGATGTAAGTGGCAATGCTCGTAACGCATTTTCCTCTTTTTTTGTTTGCATTCCAGCTTCACTTTTTGTATATAGAGCCCACCCTGGACCAGGGTGCTCCCTCAACGCGCATGCCGCGATGAAAAGGCGCTTCTGTACAGAGAAAGCGGCCCCGGGGCGGGGGCTGTTTCCGGCATATTCCCATTAGCCTAGGAGGAAGAGCATGGCAAACAACGAGACCCAAAGTATCCTGGTGGTCGGTGGCGGAATGAGTGGTTTGACCGCTGCGATCGAAGCAGCCGAGGCGGGCTACGACACTTACATCGTGGAGAGGAATCCTTATCTCGGCGGCCGGGTGGCTCAGCTTCACCACTACTTTCCGAAACTCTGCCCCCCTTACTGCGGGTTGGAGATCAATTTCCGACGAATAAAGAACAACCCCAAGATCCGCTTCTTCACCCTGGCGGAGGTGGAGAAGATCTCCGGAGAGGAGGGGAACTTCGACGTCAGCATCAAGCTGAATCCCCGGTTCGTGAACGAGAACTGCACCTGCTGCGGAAAATGCACCGAAGCCTGCTCCATGGAGATCGACAACCCGTTCAACTACGGCATGGACAAGGTGAAAGCGGCTTACCTTCCCCATGACATGGCTTTCCCCATGCGGTACGTGATCGACCCGGCCCTGGCCAAGAGCGACGAGGCGCAAAAGGTCAAGGAGGCCTGCCCGTACGACGCCGTGGACCTGGACATGGCCCCCCAGACCATGGACTTGAAGGTTGGCTCCATTGTCTGGGCAAGCGGCTGGAAACCCTATGACGCCAACAAGCTGGACACCTATGGCTTCGGCACGTACCCCGACGTGATTACCAATGTGATGATGGAACGGCTGGCCTCCTACGGCGGGCCTACCCAGGGGAAGATCCTGCGGCCCTCGGATGGAGAGGCGCCGAACACCGTGGCCTTTGTGCAGTGTGCCGGATCCCGGGATGAGAACCACCTGCCGTTCTGTTCCGGCATCTGCTGCCTGGCCTCTATGAAGCAGGCGACCTATGTGCGGGAGCAGTACCCGGATGCCAAGATCATCATCTTCTATATCGATATTCGGGCGACCGATCGGCTGGAGGGCTTTTACCAGAACGTGAAGCAGGACGAGAACATCGAGTTCTTCAAGGGCAAGGTGGCCAAGATCACGCAGGAAGACGCAGGAAAGGAGCTTCTGCTTCGTGTGGAGGACACCACCACGGAGGAGTTGAAAGAAATTCCCGCCGATCTGGTCGTACTGGCCACGGGAATGGTGCCCAATACGGCCGAAGACCCGATCCCCATCGAGGTTCCTTACGACGACTACGGGTTCGTGGCCTCGCAGAGTGCCGCGCCTGGAATCTATGCCGCCGGTTGCACCCGGACCCCCAATTCGGTATCTGAAGTCGTGCAGGACGGGACGGCGGCTGCCCTAAAGGCCATTCAATCCATCGCCAGGAGGTAAGCTCAATGGACGAGAAAAAGGTCGGACTGTACATTTGCACAGGATGCGGCATCGGAGATGCCCTGGATATAGAGAACCTCGGTGAGAACGGGACGGAAGAGCAATCGGTTGCGGTCCTCAAGAACCACCCGGCGCTGTGCTCCAAAGAGGGGGCGGCCCTCATTCAGCAGGACATCGAGAACGAGGGGATCAACACGGTGGTGGTGGCCGCCTGTTCCCATCGCGTGATGTACGATGTCTTCGATTTTCCGGGGTGCATTGTGGATCGCGTGAATCTGCGCGAGCAAGTGGTCTGGACCCATCCGCCTCAGGACGAGGACACCCAGATGATGGCCGAGGACTACATCCGCATGGGGCTGGCCAAGGTGGGGGAGATGGAATTGCCCGAAGCCTTTCAGCCCGAGGAGGAGATGTACAAGGACATCCTGGTGGTGGGCGGGGGTATCACCGGTATGACCGCGGCCCTGGAGACGGCCAAGGCCGGGTACAACGCCGTGCTCGTGGAGAAGGCGCCTGAGTTGGGCGGTTTCCAGAAGAAGGTCGGAAAGATCGCTTCGTTTCCGTATAAGGACGTCAAGGACAACGACCTGAACCAGCTGATCGACGCGGTAAAAGGGAATGATAAGATTACGGTGTACACAGGCGCCACCGTAGAGAATACCGACGGCGGACCCGGCGTCTTCAAGGTCACGATCAAGCAGAACGGAACAAGCGCGGAACACGGCATCGGCGCCGTGGTCACGGCGGCGGGCTGGGTCCCGTACGACCCGGAAAAGCTCGACGAAAAGCTCGGTTACGGCAAGTCTCCTAACGTGGTCACCAATGTGGGGTTTGAGGAGAACCTGCAGGGCGGGGACCAGGTGAACCGGCCCAGCGACGGCAAGCCCGTGAAGAGTGCTGCGTTTCTCCAGTGTGCCGGGCAACGGGACCCCAATCACCTGCCCTACTGCTCTTCGGTGTGCTGCCTCACGGCCCTGAAACAGGCCCTGTTGATCAAAAAGCAGGACCCGGACGCGAACGTGTACGTGGTTTACAAAGAGATGCGCACGCCGGGCCAGGCCGAGGACTTCTACCGAAAGGCCCAGGAAGAGGGAGTGGTATTTATTCGATGTCAGGACCCCGAGGTCAAGGCCGACGGGGACAACCTGACCGTAGAGGCCGAGGACGAGCTCTTGGGCGAGTCCGTGACCCTGGACAACCTAGATATAGTCGTCTTGGCCACGGGCATGGTACCGGTGAGTGCGTTCGGTAAGGATGTGGCAAAGGAGGAAAAGGAGGAATCAACCGAGGAAGAGGATCTTGAGGACGTGCCTCTGGACGTAATTCGACGGTCCAATATCCTGAACCTGGGGTACCGACAAGGCCCCGAACTTCCTGCCCTTCGCGACGAGTTCCCCGATTCCCACTTCATCTGCTTTCCCTATGAGACGAGACGCACCGGAATTTACGCGGCCGGTTGCCTGCGGAGGCCCATGGGGCGGGCCACGGCCGTGGAGGATGCCACGGGCGCGGTGATGAAGGCGATTCAGTGCATCGAGCTGACACACAAAGGGGCTGCGGTGCATCCGCGTGCCGGGGACATGAGCTATCCCGAGTTCGCCATGCAGCGCTGCACCCAGTGTAAGCGTTGCACGGTGGAGTGTCCTTTTGGCGCCATCAACGAGGACGAGAAGGCCAACCCGCTTCCCCAGCCCACCCGGTGTCGACGATGCGGCGTGTGTATGGGGGCCTGTCCGGAGCGGATCATTTCGTTCAAGAACTACTCGGTGCGCATGATCGGCAACATGATCAAGGCGATCCAGGTGCCCGAAGAGGACGAGGAGAAACCGCGCGTACTGGTCCTGGCCTGTGAGAACGACGCCTACCCGGCCATCGATATGATGGGTCTGCGGCGCCTGTCTTACAATCCGTGGGTCCGCGTGATTCCGCTTCGATGCCTGGGCTCCATGAACCTGGTGTGGATCGCGGATTCTCTTTCCAAGGGGATCGACGGGGTGATCCTCCTTGGCTGCCAGAGCGGCGACGACTACCAGTGCCACTTCATCAAGGGAAGTGAACTTAGCCAGATTCGATTGAGCAAGGTCTCCGAGACCCTCAATCGGTTGGCTCTCGAATCGGAACGGGTACATTACGAGACGGTTTCCATCATTGATTACAACAGAGTGCAGAAGGTTTTCGAGGAATTCATGGAGACGATCGAAGAGGTGGGGCCCAACCCGTTCAAGGGCTGGTAGGATCACTGGACCGTTCTCGACACGGTACGCCCCGAGGCAAGGTCCCGCTCGGTCCCAGCGGGGAACCGGGCAGGACCCTTCGAAGGGCGATGCGGAATGAGACCCGAGCAGGAGGACGATACGTATGAGCACCAAAGTGGATCCGAATCTGATGAAGGAGTTGGAAGCCTTTGGGTTGAAAAATGCGAACAAGTGCTTCCACTGCGGGAACTGCACGGCCGTGTGCCCCCTCTCCACGCCGGAAAACCCGTTTCCCCGGAAGCTGGTCAAGTATGCCCAGATGGGGATGAAAGACAAACTTATGCAGAGTCCTGAGCCCTGGCTCTGTTACTACTGCGGGGATTGCTCGGATCGTTGCCCGCGTGGGGCCGATCCCGGCGAGACCATGATGGTTATGCGCCGATGGCTGACCTCCAAGTACGACTGGACGGGCTTTGCCCGGAAGTTTTATACGTCCGAGACGTTTGAAATCGTGGCCATCGCCATTGTGGGCGTCCTCGTGGGGCTGGCCATGCTGATCTTTCGGGCCGACAACCCGAACATGGCCCATGCCCACCTGAACTCGGTCTGGCCCGCACCCGCCATTGAGATCGCGGACCTGATCATGGCGGCGGTGCTCACATTCCTCCTGCTCAGCAACACGTGGCGGTGCGTCAAGTTCACCATGGGGGATCTGTTGAAAAAAATTCCCCTGGAAATCTACATCAAGCAGGCCAAGGATCTGGTCATCCACTTCATCACGCAGAAGCAGTTCGGAGAATGCACGGATCGGACCCAATGGATCGTGCATCTTCTCATCATGACCGGGTACACTACCGTGTTCATGCTGGTGGTGATCTTTCTGGCCGGCGGGATTCACGTAGTGGGCCTGTCCTGGGACAAGATCGCATTTCAGCGGGACATCATTTACCCGTTCTTCCATCCGGTTCGACTCCTGGGTTACTATGCCACATTCGCCATTTTGTACGGCACAACCTACGCGATGATCGGGCGGCTCAAGAAGAGCAAGGCCCCGTACGAGAACTCCCATGCCACGGACTGGATGTTCCTGATCCTGCTTCAGCTCACCACCCTGACTGGAATTTTCATCCATTTCACCCGGTTGCTCGATTGGCCCATGACCACCTACGTGCTTTACGTCGTGCATCTCATGGTGGCCGTCCCCATGCTGGTCCTCGAGGTCCCGTTCGCCAAGTGGGCCCACCTGGCGTACCGCCCGGTGGTGCTGTTCCTGACCAATGTCAAGGCGGCGTACCAGGATCAGCAGAAGGCGAGTGAGTAATATCGCATACGGGCGTTATTCTTGCCGGACTTGCAGGACGCCTGATTGAAAAACAAAAACCAAACTCCGCGATGGAATGGCCGCTGCGGAGTTTGGTTTTTTTGTCCGCCGTGTGTTCTCAACTCACGCCTTCCCTGTGGAAAGGAAATGCACACAAGACGTCTTCATGAAAAAAGGCGGCCGCCTGGTCTTGCGGCTCCCTTTACCTTTTTGTGCGGATGATTATAGTAAAGTAGAAATGACTGACCACAGGCCCCTGCTTCGACGGGCCTGTTCTTTACGAGGCTTTTTAAACGCAAACTTGATGCCGGAAGGAACAGACCATGGCCAGAGAAGAACATCCCGCTTGCCCACACTGCGGCGAGCCGATGAAGAAGTGGAAGACCCCCCCCATGTCCACGTGGACGACCGAGTACCAGTGGGTCTGCTTTAATGATGAGTGCCCCTACTTCGTTCGTGGGTGGGACTGGATGATGGAGAGCCAGAACGTGAAGGCGTCCTATCGCTGTGCCATCGATCCCGAAACCGGGAAAGCCGGCCCCTTGCCCACGTGGTCCTATACGGCTCACAAAGACCAGATCATCGAGGAAGAGTAGGGAGGGTTATGCCTCTTCGCGGATTTTCATTGTTTTTTCCCCGAACAGGCTGAAGTTCAGCCATTGAAACGCGAAGTCAAGAAGGGCCTTGTCATCGGATGCGATGCGGTCGCGGGTTTCTGCATCCACATCGAATCGCTGAAAAAAGGGACTTTCGAATAGGAAGTCGCGAAAACGGTCCGGGTTGTAACTGGCCATGGCAAACATCTTGAGCTTTCGCTCCGAAACCGCCTTGGCCCCCAGGCTCCTACGGCTGGTCAGAATGCGCATCCAGGGGTCGTTCACGGTGTTGTACTCATCCACGCCTTCCGAGGCCATCCACTCCTTTGCGGTCCACTCAGGGTCCTCCTCGAACCCAAGGCAGTGGGACTCACGCACAAGGAAAAATTTCTCTTTCGCTTTCTGACCGGGTTGTTCCAGGCTCATAGCGGCTCGCCCCAGGGGGTAGATGCGGCATGCCGCAGGGCGGTCCTCGTACACGGCACACCCGTCCGGCGTGAGGAAGGGGCAGGTTCGGCGCTCGTCTTCGTTCATGACCAGCCGAATGACGGGAAAACGGTAAGGCTCGTCCATCTTCGGCTCTGTGTATCGGTCGATGAACTCCCCTGAGGAGATGCCAAGCCGGCTCCTCAGACGCACGATGTCATAAGGGGTGAGAATGAGGCTCAGATCGGCGCAGCATTCCGTAAAGCACGAGATGCCTTTGTGACATCGAAAGTGAAACGTTTCCTCTCCAAGGGGAGCAAAAGTTGTTTCCTGCCTGGATCCTTTTTCCATAAGATCAGTTCGTCCTTTCCTGACCATCCCTTTTGTGTGTGGGGCCGGGTCGATGATGCGACCCAGGAACGTATTGAGATCATTCCGCTGACGGCGGTTTGGCCCCGGGGGCATCCTCTTTGACGCGGAACAGGATTTGCCCGAACACCCCGAACTTGATCCAGTCGATCCCGAAATTGAGAAGCTCCTCATCGCTTCGCTTGATTTTTTCCACCCTGACAGGATCCACTTCAAAGCGTTTTAGAAAGGTGCTTTCGAACACGAAGGCCCGGAATCGGTCCAGATTGTACAGGGCCATGAAAATCATTTTGGAGATTTCCGGGTTTTCAATATCCGGCTGGCTTGCACGCAAAGGATTGGTGACCTCTGCAAACCGCGTGTTCATTCGGTCGTATGGGACGATACCCTGCTCCACCAGCCAGTCCGAAATCCTGATGGTGTCTCCCGACTCCAGCCCCTTGCACTTGGCGGGATCGGCAATCAGCTGGAACATGCCCTCGTTGTCCATGTCCAGGGGGAACATGCGGCAGGCCCATGGGCGATTTTCATAGATCCGGCAGCCCTCGTCCGAGACAAAGGGGCATCGCTTGTCGTCCTCATTCATTTTGAGAAATACGACGGGAATCAGCTGATTCTCCCGGGCGACAATCACGGTGTGCTGGTCCAGGAAATCATTCGACGACATGCCGAGTGCATTTTTCATGCGCAGCACATCATAGGGGGTGAGGGCAATGCTGACGTCCTGGCAGCACTGGGTGTAACAGGGTACGGACGGCCCGCAGTGAAATCGAAAGATCTGATCGGCGGCCATTTTCCTGGTCTGGTTTGGCCGGGTCTCCTGATCGGTTGAAGTCATGATGGTTTTCCTTTCCTGGGCTCTCGGGTACCGTCGTTTGGGTTCGACAATTTCCTTGACGACGGGAATGCCGGTCTCTATTAAAGGGGGTCTATAACAGGACCGGACCTACGGGTCAATAGGATTACATGATCATGAGAAAGTTCGTTGCGTTTGCGTGAAGATCTTCCACGGGAAAAGGAGGCGGATCAAGGATGAGCGAGAGGACATTATCGATTGTCAAGCCGGATGCAGTGTCACGGAACCTTATCGGCGAGGTGGTTCGCAGGATCGAGGAAACCGGGCTTCGAATCGCCGCCATGAAGATGATTCGAATGAGCAAGGACCAGGCCAAGGGCTTTTACCACGTGCATGAAGGGAAGCCGTTTTTTGAAAGTGTGACCGATTTCATGTCCTCCGGGCCCTCCGTTGTGATGGTGCTCGAAGGGGAGAATGCCATCCAGCGCTACCGGACACTGATGGGGGCAACGAACTACGAGGAGGCCGAAGAGGGGACCATTCGACGCGCATTTGCCACGGATATCGAGAAGAACGTCGTGCATGGATCGGACGCTCCTGAAACCGCGCGTTTCGAGATCGGGTACTTCTTTCCCGAACTGGAGATCGTTGGCTAGCAGGGCTTCCGTGGTCGGACCTTTGCGTTGAGTCGCGGAACCGGGGAACGCTAGAGGGCACCGTTGCTTTTCATACGGTCTGCGTCGGAATTTGAATCGAGAACGGGCAGCGGTCAGCAGAGGAGGCACGGTGCCGTGATTTGCAGGCAATCACGCCTTCCCGTTTTGCCATCGAGTCCTTGAAATGAAAAAAGCGGGTCTCTAAGGAGACCCGCTCCTGAGCTTTGTCCGGCGGGCCCTTTGTGCACCCGCAAAATTCGGCCGATCCTCGTACAACGTGCGACGTACAATGAAGCGTTACGCCTCGGAGGGGCGGTTATTCTTCGTCCGGCTTCTTGTCTTCTTCCGTTTTCAGGGTCTGAATTTCCTGTTTCAGGCTTTCAACTTCATTTTTCAGCTCTTCTTCACGGTTGCTTTCAAAACCTTCCGAAGCCTTTTTGTCCTTGATTTCCTCAATGCCCAGATAGGCCGCCAATGCACCGCCCAGGATCAGCAGGGCCGGCACACCAGCCATGAGGGCCTTCAGGAAGTAAGCCCACCAAGCGATGATTCCGATGATTCCGAGCACCAGCGCAGCCAGTCCTCCAACCAATGCCATCATGTCAAACCTCCTTGATCTCCTTGATAAAAACCCGTTGTTTGAGCATATATTTAACCGTTTGAGGTTCCGATTCCTAGAAGGGGCATATCTTTTGGCTACCTGATTCATAGGGAAAAGTCAAATAAAAACATCCTGCTGGAAACCCGAAACCCAAGCAGGCTTTGGCGATGCGGAGGAAGTGGGCTTCAGGAAATCCTTCACCCAATGGCGCCTGGAGGACGACCCCTGGGGAATAGGGATTGATAAGATATTAAAGAGACAAAGAAAACATTCAAAAAAGTCAAAAAAATGTTTGAAAAGGTATTGAGGCGTCTGGAAAAGGAATTCGTCGGAATTTTTTGCTTGCATTTCTTTATTCAATATGGCAATTTCATCTGCTTGTGAAAATGAAGGGCAAGGAGGGTGAAGGCGAGAAGCCTTCGGGGGAACCGATACGAGAAAATGCACGGATAGGGTGGATTTACTATTGAAAAACCTTTCAAGCAAGGTTATCATAAATATTTGCTTTCGAATCACTCCGCGGTCCTGCGAAAAGTGATGGAGTCGCAAAAAGCCGTGACCCCGAGATTTGCCTCTAGCGATTCCAAGGCGTTACAGCGTAGCCAACAGCGGTCGAGCGGGTTTTTGCGAGACCGTCAAACGTGGGTAAGGAATGCGCGAGGGATTCATTTTTGAAAGAGAGAGTGGCCAGCGTAGCTCAGTCGGCAGAGCAACTGATTTGTAATCAGTGGGTCGGGGGTTCGATTCCCTTCGCTGGCTCCAGCAGGGAGATACGGAGAGGTTCCCGAGAGGTCAAAGGGAGCAGACTGTAAATCTGCCGGCTCAGCCTTCGGAGGTTCGAATCCTCCCCTCTCCACCAATTGACCTGCTGACGGGGCGCGTGAAGCCGAATACCGCCCGCCGGGATTCAGATTGGCGAAAACAAAGCATGCTTTTGCGGGAATAGCTCAGTTGGCTAGAGCGTCAGCCTTCCAAGCTGAGGGTCGCGGGTTCGAGTCCCGTTTCCCGCTCCAGAATGACGAACGGCTCTCCGCGAAAGTTCGAATTTTGATGGAATCATCATGAGCTCACGTTCAGGGCAAGCAAGTCCCGAGGAACGAGACGTGCGATGAGTGCGCCGGAGAGACAAGGGATGAAGCACAGCCCCGAAAGCGGGCCTTTCCCAGCAAATGAGAGCGCCGTGCGGAGAAGAGAGGCCGCTTCTATCGTTTTAAGCCCACGTAGCTCAGTTGGTAGAGCACATCCTTGGTAAGGATGAGGTTCACCGGTTCGATCCCGGTCGTGGGCTCCACTATTCTGTCGAGAACTATGGCCGTCACGGAAGGTCGGTGGATGTCCGGTGGGGGCCGGCCGGGAACCGGACGCGATGGATTGCATGATCAAGGAGGGAGACCATGTCTAAGCAGAAGTTTGAGAGGACGAAGCCGCACGTAAACGTGGGGACGATCGGGCATATTGATCATGGGAAGACGACCTTGACGGCGGCGATCACGAAGCATCTGGCAAAGCGGGG
>JASFQI010000101.1:0-14393 GCA_050115555.1 Desulfobacteraceae bacterium | reverse complement strand
GGCGGATACACTCCAGTTTCCCCCAGGGGCCGTGCTCGTGGCGGCCCAGGCTCTTCCTCGTTGGGCCTCCGTGCTCGACCGCGCCTCCGCTGTGGTGGCCGAAAGGGGTAGCGTGGCCGGGCACCTTGCCAATGTGGCCCGTGAGTTCCAAGTGCCGGCGATTTTCGGTCTGGGCCAGGCCATGGAACGGCTGGAAAACGGCCGCGTGGTCACCGTGGACGCGGAAACCTGCCGCATCTATGACGGCCGCAGGGAAGACCTCCTCAGGGCGGCCCCCAAGCAGAGAAACCTCATGAAGGGAAGCCCGGTTTTCGAGGCCCTCGAGGGCGCTTCTCGACACATCATTCCCCTGCGTCTTCTGGACCCGGACTCCCCCGCGTTCAAACCGGGGAACTGCAAGACCTTCCATGACATCACCCGGTTCTGCCATGAGAAATCCGTGCAGGAGATGTTCCGTTTCGGCAAGGACCACCACTTTCCGGAACGCTCGAGCAAGCAGCTCCTGGGGGATGTCCCCATGCAGTGGTGGGTGCTCAACCTGGACGACGGCTTCGCCTCGGAGGTAGATGGCAAGTACGTACGTCTGGACAACATCGTGTCCATTCCCATGCACGCCATCTGGGATGGGATCTCCGCCATGCCCTGGCAGGGCCCGCCCCCGGTGGACGGCAAGGGATTCATGTCGGTCATGTTCCAGGCCACCACGAACACGGCCCTGGTTCCGGGTGTGCGCTCCCGCTACGCCACACGAAACTATTTCATGATCTCCCGGAACTACTGCTGTCTCAACTCTCGCTTCGGGTTCCACTTTTCCATCGTGGAGGCCCTGGTCAGCGAGCGTTCCAGCGAGAATTACATCAGCTTCCAGTTCAAGGGCGGAGCGGCCGACCTGGAACGAAAGCAAAAGCGGGCCTTCTTCATTCGGGACCTGCTCGAGGAGCTCGACTTCCGGGTGGACGTGAAGGAGGACACCCTGATGTCGCGCCTGGAGGGCCGGGAACGGTCCTTCATGGAAAACCGCCTCAAGCACCTTGGTTTCCTGATCATCCACACCCGGCAGCTCGACATGATCATGGCCAACCCGAACACCGTGCAGTACTACCGCAACAAGATCCGGAACGACCTGGAGACGCTCTTCCCTTTGCCAGAGGACGAAGGAATGCAGAAGAATTTTTCTCTGTGATCTCTGTGTCCTCTGTGGTGCAAAAACCATGTCATCGTATTTCTTAAAATCTGCGCTGGACTAAGGCGCGATTCGGCGACTTCAGGGGCACTCTTGCTCCAAAGCTTCAGGGCTTGTCTTCCGTAACGTCCCTCGAGGCATGCCCCCACCCCAGTTCTCCGCACCAACATTGTATTTGAACGGCCTGATCGCCGGCTCCGGAGCCCGGGTTTTCTTCTGCTCCCTACGCTTCCGGCCTGGTTATTTCGGGCGGTTACGCTCGGGGGATTCCTGTCCCCTCCGCGTTCCATCCCCGCCTGAGCGCCGGACACACTGGGCACGCCTTTGCCATGCCCCCTTTTGGCATCCCGACAGACCTTTTCAGGGCGGGGAATGGCCGCGGTTTCCCCCAAGCGTAACCGCCCGGAATAACGAAGGCCTCCCGCTAATGTCCGCGCCAGAAAACCCCGGTCCCCTTCACCCAATCCTGATCGCGGGCGGAAATCAGGGATCCTTTGCTGCCCTCCCCAGCCCCACAAGAAGTTAGACAGGGAATGCGCGAGAGAAGCATTTTTAAGCCCGGGTCAGGGGACGATACGTGATCCGGTGCGGATGGTCGGCCTCCGCGCCCAGCCGTTCCCGGCGATCCGCCTCGTACTCCGAGTAGTTCCCCTCGAACCAGACGGCACGGCTTTCCCCTTCAAAGGCCAGGATGTGCGTGGCCACCCGGTCGAGAAACCACCGGTCGTGACTGATCACCATGGCGCACCCTGCAAAGCTCTCCAGGGCCTCTTCCAGGGCCCGCATGGTGTTCACATCCAGGTCGTTCGTGGGTTCGTCGAGCAGGAGCACATTGGCGCCTTCCTTGAGCATGCAGGCCAAGTGCACGCGGTTTCGCTCCCCGCCGGAGAGTGTCCCGACCCGCTTCTGCTGGTCCGCACCGGTGAAGTTGAAACGGGCCACGTAGGCCCGGGACCGAACCGATGTGTCGCCCAGCTCGATCCACTCCTCTCCCCCTGATACGGCCTCCCAGATCGTCTTATCCGGGTCCAGGCTCTCACGGGTCTGGTCCACGTAGGCCAGCCGAACGGTCTCCCCCGTCACGATGCTTCCCTCATCGGGGCGCTCCTGCCCTGTAATCAAACGGAACAGGGTGGTTTTACCGGCCCCGTTGGGGCCGATCACGCCCACGATCCCACCGGGTGGAAGGAAAAAGGACAGGTCCTCGAAGAGAAGCCGTTCGCCATACCCCTTGGACACCCGTTCCGCCTCCACCACCCGTTCGCCCAGGCGGGGGCCCGGCGGAATGTAGATCTGAAGGTCCCGGACCCTGGAGGCCCCTTCCTGGGACAGCAGGCTTTCGTACGCACTGATGCGCGCCTTGGACTTGGCATGCCGGGCCCGGGGCGACATGCGAATCCACTCCAGTTCCCGCTGGAGGGTATTCTGCCGGTGTCCTTCGGCCTTTTCCTCCATCCGGAGCCGTTCCTGCTTCTGCTCGAGCCAGGAGGAGTAGTTCCCCTTCCAGGGGATGCCCCGGCCCCGGTCCAGCTCCAGAATCCACCCGGCCACGTTGTCCAGGAAGTACCGGTCGTGGGTCACTGCGATGACCGTCCCCTCGTATTGCTGGAGGTGGCGCTCCAGCCAGGCCACGGTCTCCGCGTCCAGATGGTTCGTGGGCTCGTCCAGGAGGAGGATGTCGGGCTTCCGAAGCAGGAGCCGGCAAAGGGCCACGCGGCGGCGTTCCCCACCCGAGAGGACCTTCACCGGGGTGTCCCCATCCGGGCATCGAAGCGCGTCCATGGCCATTTGAAGTCGCGCGTCCAGGTCCCAGGCATCCAGGGCGTCCAGGCGCTCCTGGACCTCGCCCTGCCGCTCGATCAGGCGGTCCATGTCTTCGTCCGACAGGGGCTCGGAGAATTGCTCGCTGATGCGGTTGAACTCCTCCATGAGGTCAGCGGCCCCCCGCACACCCTCCTGCACGGTCTCTCGAACGGTGCGCTCATCATCCAGCAAGGGTTCCTGCTCCAGAAATCCCACGCTGTACTCCGGCGAGAGGATCAGCCGGCCGTTGAACTCCTTGTCCTCCCCGGCCAGGATACGCAGAAGCGAGCTCTTTCCCGAGCCGTTCAATCCCACCACCCCGATCTTTGCGCCGTAGAAATACGAAAGGGAGATGTCCTGCAGGATCGGCTCCTTGTTGTGAAACTTGCTTACCTTTATCATCGAACAAATCACTTTTTCCTGCGGTGGCTTCATACACAACCTCTCTTGCCGGAACAGCAGAATGTCCGGCAGGATGGAATGGATTTGAAGCGCTCACGCTTCACCGGACAATCGATTCCCTCTTCTACCAGCGAAACCCCATGGAAGCAATCCTCCTTCCGGTTGCAGCCCGGACGACCGCCTCTTTTACACTCTGTAAAGGATACTGACAGAAGCGGAGCCATCTCCTCCCTCGTCGTCTGCGGGTTTTCTTGGAATCCTTGCGCATATTAAGGGCTTACCGCAACAGAGACCGCTGCCGGTTTTGGCATGGCGCTTGCCCTGTAGAGGGGAGTCAGGGCGGGCTCCGGGAATCGTTTTCAAAGGGGCAGAGGCTGCTTGTGAAAACCTCCTCTTAGGCGACCACGGATGCTGAGGAGTCCCGGAACCCCGGCCTGACGCCATGCGAAAAGCCCAACGCGGGACGCGGATCGTCCCGCGCTTTGCGCGCGGTTGTATGCCACACCACAAGGAGGAAGGCATGGTTCATCAACGGAAATCCGACACCGAAGACCCCAAAAGCCTGTGGGCAAGCCGGCCGGGACACAAGCCCGTGCTCCTTCTCGTCGCGGCCATTGTGTTTGCGGGGCTTGTCCTTATCCCCCCGCCCCAGGGCATGATCGACCTGATGGGTAAGGCCAAACCGCCGGGTTACAAGCTCTCCACGGGATGCGAAACGATCACGGACAACGTGAACCGAAAGCTTCGGCCTGAGGCCTTTAAGGCCTCCAAGGCCATGGTGGAGACGGACGCCGCCCAGGTAGAAGAGGAGCTCGAAGCGGCCGGCCACGAACCCCTTCTCACGGCTCAGCAGGCCGCCCAAATGAGCAAGATCATGCTCGGTATTTTCTTTGTGGCCGTATTCCTGTGGGGAACCGAGGCCCTGCCCCTGGGGGCGACGGATATCATGGTGGCCGTGCTTCTCTACCTCTTTCACATCCTCCCCATCAACGAGATTTCACAGGCTTACATGAAAGACGCGGTGTTTTTCATCTTCGGCATTCTGGCCGTGGCCGTGGGGGTGGCCAAGACCGGTCTGGATAAGCGGATCGGGCTCATTCTCCTGAGCCGCATCAAAAGCGCCAAAGCCTTTGCCTTCTTCTTCATACCCATGCTTGGAGTCTCAGCGAGCTTCCTCTCCGAGCACGCGCTGGTGGCCCTGCTGATCCCCGTGCTCATGGGGGTGTACAAGGTGACCTGCAAGATGCACGGCGTAAAGAAAGACCGGGCCCTCGCCATCTTCCTGCTCCTCGGGATCTGCTTCGCGGCGAATCACGGGGGCCCGGGATCGCCGGCCGCAGGAGGTCGGAACGCCATCATGGTGGGCTACCTCATGGAATACGGCGCACCCATCTCCTTCCTGGACTGGATGAAGTACGGCATGCCCTTTGTACCGCTGGTGGCCGTGGTCATCGGGGCATACATGTACATCCGGTGCAAACCCCGATTTCTGGTCAAGGACGTGAACCCCGCCGAGATCGTCAAGGCCGAGGTGGCGCGCATGCCCAAGTTCGGGGGCAAGGAAGCGGTCATGGCGGTAATTCTAGTCTGCCTGGTCTCCGCCTGGATTATCCTCGGCGAGCACTCCGGACTGGGAGGTCCCACCCTTTACGCCGTTGCGGCCATGTTCGTCGCCCGGATCATCACGTGGGACGACATCCAGGAAGGCGTGGCCCTGGACGTGGTAGGTTTGTACGCGGCCGCATGCGCCATGGGCGTGGGGCTCAAGTTCACCGGAGGCGCCCTGTGGCTGGCCAACATGTTTGTGAGCATCCTTCCTGAATCCCTGGCCAAAGGCGACATGCTCGCCATCGGGATCAGCGTCCTGACCGGCACCATGACGAACTTCATGAGCGACGGCGCCACAGTGGCGGCGCTCGGCCCCATCGTTCTCCCCATGGCCACCCTGGGAGGCGTGCACGTGTGGAAGCTTGGTCTGGCCTGCGCCTTCTCGTCCAGCTTTGCCAACTTCCTCGTGGTTGGAACGCCGAACAATGCGATCGCATTCGGAATGGGCCGAGACCCCGAGACCGGGGAACGGCTCCTGGACGTATTTGACTTTGTGAAGTACGGCCTGCCCGTGACCATTCTAGCTTGGCTCGTTCTCTGGTTCTGGGCTATTCTCGGGTACTGGCAGTTCGTTTCGTGGCCGGCATGATCTTATGAAAACCCTGCTTTACAAAAGCCTGCAGCGGAAGATCGTCGCGATCACGCTTGCGGTCTCCCTGGCCCCCCTGCTCCTGCTGGGCGCGACCATCTACTACCAGTTCGCCCGCATGTGCCGGGAAAAAATCGAGGAGCAGATCCAGTACCGGGCGCGGGCTACAGCCGAGGCCGTGGAGATGTTTCTGAAGGAGCGGACAGCCATCCTCTCCGCCATGGCCGACATCCACCCCTTTCAGAAAATCGCCGACGACAAACACCTGGCAGAGGTCTTCTCCATCATGAACCAGCGGGCCGGCGCCTTTGTGGACCTGGGGGTGATCGATCACGCGGGCCAGCACCTGGCCTATGTAGGGCCTTATGAGCTCAAGAACCTGAACTATTACGAGCAGCCTTGGTTCGGCGAGGTCATGAGCAAGGGCGTCTATATCAGTGATGTCTATCTCGGGTACCGAAGGATCCCTCATTTCATCATCGCGGTCAAAAGGCAGGAGAACGAGCACAGCTGGATCCTGAGGGCCACCATCGACTCAGCCGTGTTCGAACGGATCGTCCGCTCCGCCCACCTGGGCCGGACCGGAGACGCTTTCATCATCAACGGGAACGGGGTGTACCAGACCTGCCCCCGATTCGAGGAGACTCTGCTCTCCCCTTGCGGCCTGGATCCGAAGATCTTCGGAAGAAATACCCGCGTCCTCCACAGAAACGACGAGGAAGGGGGACAGGGGCTCTATGCAGGAAGCTGGCTCAACATCAAGAACTGGCTCCTCGTAATCAGCCAGGACGCGGAGGAGGAGAGAAGCGGGCTCATTGCCACCCGCAACGCGGAGATCGGCATCATCCTGGGCGGGATCCTGGTCATTGTGTTCGCGACGGTGCTGACCATCCGCACCGTGATCATTCACCTGCGGGAGTCCGACGCCCGTCTGAACGAGCTGAACGCCCAGCTCATTCAATCAGACAAGCTGGCCGCCTTGGGAAAGATGGCCGCTGGAGTGGCCCATGAGATCAACAACCCCCTGGCCGTGATCCTTCAAAAGACCGGATGGATGGAAGATCTCCTCCAGGACGAGGAATTCCGGGAAAGCGAGAACGCCCGGGAGTTCCAGAACTCCCTGAGGAAAATCGAGGATCACGTGGAGCGCGCCCGAAAGGTGGTCCACAACATGCTGGGGTACGCGAGAAAGATGGAACCCCGCATGGAGGATGTGGACATCAACCATACGATCCAGCAGACCGTGACCCTGCTGGACAATTACTCCCGGATCAACAACATCGAGATCCAGACGAACCTCTCTGAGGACCTTCCCATCATTGCAGGAGATCAGTCCCAGCTCCAGCAGGTACTCCTCAACCTCATCACCAACGCCATCGACGCCATCGTCAAGGACGGCCGGATCCAGATCTCGAGCAGGCGCGAAGGAGACGTGATCCTTATGGACATCGCCGATAACGGTCCGGGAATCCGCGAAGAGCGGCAGCGGAAGGTCTTCGACCCCTTTTACACGACCAAGGACACCGGCAAAGGCACCGGCCTCGGTCTCTGGGTGAGTTATGATATTATTGAAAAAATGGGGGGGACCATTCGGCTCAAAAGCCAGGTGGGCGTGGGAACGACCTTCACAGTGGCCATCCCCATCGTGATTCCGGAAAAAAAATAGGATCCGTGCATGCATCATCGAAGGAGGAAGCCATGGACTACTTTCGAGTGCTGGTTGTGGACGACGAAGAGGATTTCCTCGAGACCATCGTCAACCGCCTGAACAAGCGAAACATCGACACCACAGGGGCCCCGAGCGGGGAAAAAGCTCTGGAGCTCATGGAGGAGAAGCTCTTCGACGTCGTGATCCTCGACATCAAGATGCCCGGTGGCATGGACGGAATCGAGGCCCTGCGGGAGATCAAAAAGATCCGTCCGCTGACCGAGGTGATCCTGCTCACAGGGCACGGCTCCGTAGAGACGAGCATCGAAGGGATGAAGCTCGGGGCCTTCGACTACCTTCTCAAACCGGTCAAGCTCGAGGAGCTCCTTGTCAAACTGGCTCAGGCCTTTGAAAAGAAGGACTCCCAGGACCAGAAGATTCGAAGTGCCAAGATCAAGGAGCTCTTACGCTTCCCGGGCCGGGTGTTCGACCAGGAAAAGGAAGAGGAGAAGTAGCGCAGAGTCCCCGTGTTTGAATCCTTCCGAGGTTCTCCGAAGAGTGCCCCGCCGGAACTCAGGGCGACGAAGAGAACTTCGTCGTAGACATACACCCTTTGGACTTTTCTCGAGCTTCCTGAGGCGGCGTTCCATCTCCTTCCTCGAGCCTTCCGCACACGTAGTCTTCATTTCAGGTCCTTGAAACGGGGCGTTCCGGATTTCTTATTCTCCCTGGAAATCTACGCCCCTTGAGGATCTCCACTTTACAGTCTGTAAAAGAACTCGACAAAAACAACGTCATCCTTCAAGCAACGATCTCGGATAAGACTCGTCATTCTGGGGCGTTAGTGGATCCTTGGTTTTGGCACAGGGGTTGCGTCATTTTCGAGGTATTGAAAGTGCCGTCCTTAGGGGTGGATTCGAAAGAAGAAACCGATCCTGGATTATTGGACTCACACGATGACTCGAAAAGACCCATACCGCAGTCTACGCCGCCTTGTCCTCGCCTGTATGATTCTGGTTCCGGGGATTCCTTTTGTGGCTGTCCTGGCCATCGGGTACTCCCACTTCACCGCCTCTCTGGAGGCCAACACGATCAGTGCCATGGAACGGATTGTAGAGGACCATCGGCTCATGATCGAGTCCTTCCTGGAGGAGCGAAAAGCGGATCTGAAGTTCATCGTGGACGAGTACGAGCTCGACGAGCTGGCCTGGCCACGCGTCCTCCGCGAGGTGTTTCAACACCTTCAAAAGGGTTCCAACGCCTTTGTGGACCTGGGGGTATTCAACAAAGACGGGCTCCATATGGCCTACCACGGTCCTTTTCAGCTCACCGGCAAAAACTACCGGGAGGCGGACTGGTTCCAGGAAGTCCTGAAGAGAGGCTACTACATCAGTGACATTTTCCTGGGCTATCGACATGTACCCCATTTCGTCATTGCAGTGGTGGGTGAGGATGTGAGCGGCAGCAAGTGGATCCTGCGGGCCACCGTCGATTCGAACCGCTTCAACGACCTCGTGAAAATGGTGCGTATCGGTCGAACCGGTGAGGCCTACCTCCTGAACCGAGACGGGCTCTTTCAGACGGAGCGGCGTTCCGGGGGGAGCCTCATGGACAGGGATGTGGACACAGTAAACGATGTGATTCCTCACGAGGGCATTCGGACGTTCATTGCCCGGGACCAGAAGGGTCTGGAACAGCTGTATGCCACTACCTGGCTACAAGGTCAGGACTGGATGCTCGTGGTACGGCAGGAAAAGGCCGACGCCTTCAAAGCGCTTCACAAAGCCGCCGTGGTGATCCTGCTGATCACCCTGTTCGGCGGCTCCGCCATTCTGGGTTCGGCGTTCTACCTGACCCACCGAATCGTGCAGCGCATGTCGAACATGGACCTGGAAAAGGATCGCCTGGGCGAGCAGCTCATTCGGGCAACGCGCCTGGCGGAGCTGGGGGAAATGGCCGCCGGATTCGCCCACGAGATCAACAACCCGCTCCAGATCATGAAGTCGGAACAAGCGCTTATCGACACGCTCCTGGAGGAGCTTCGGGAAAAAGGCGAGCTCAAGGAGACGGACGAGCTCACCGAGATTGTTGATTCCATGAATCAAATCAGTTTGCAGATCGGGCGGTGCTCCAAAATCACCCAGGCGATTCTCAAGTTCGGACGGCAAAGCGAGCCGGTGAAAAAGAACATGAATCTCCGGACCTTCATCCCAGAGGTCGCCGACATGGTGGAGAAAAAAGCCAGCGTGAACGGCATAGCCGTGGAAAAGGATGTGGCCGAGGACCTGCCGGACGTGTTCGGGGACCCGGCCCAGCTCCAGCAGGTGCTATTAAACCTGTTCAACAACGCCATGGATGCAGTGTCGGCAAAGCACGGAAACCAGGGAGGCCATCTCTTCATCGGAGCCAAAGGCACGGAAAACGGTCGGGTGGCTTTGACGGTCCGGGACAACGGCGTGGGCATTCGTCCGGAAGACCGGGACAAGATCTTCCGGCCGTTCTTTACGACCAAGCCTGTGGGCAAGGGTACCGGGCTGGGACTCTCCGTCTGCTACGGCATCATCAACGCCATGGGTGGAAGCATGGAGGTATCCAGCGCGCAGGGAGAGGGAACGGAGTTTACGATCCTTCTGCCGGCAGCTGAGAAGGCCTGAGACTCTTTCGAATCGACATGCGGAAGATGGACTGCGGGCCTTGAGATATACGGGAAGGACAGCAAACGACCCATTTGTGAAAGACCGAAGGGAGAACAACCCATGGGAGAGATGAAGCTTATGCTGGTCGACGACGAGGAACGATTCCTCCAGACCACCCGAAAACTCATCGAAAAAAAGGGCGTGGACGTCATTACCGCAGCCAGCGGGGGCGAAGCCCTGGAAAAGCTGCGCATGGAGAGCGTTCACGTGGTGATCCTGGACGTGAAAATGCCGGGGATGGACGGCATCGAGACCTTACGGGAAATCAAGCGACAGTTTCCCCTCATGGAGGTCATCATGCTGACCGGCCACGGCACCGTCGAATCGGCGGTGGAAGGCCTCAAGACCGGTGCCACGGACTACCTGACCAAACCCACGGATGTACAGGAGCTGATCGAAAAGGCTGAAGAGGCCTTTTCCAAGCGGCAGCGCCTGGAAGAAAAAATCCGTGTGGCCCAGACCCGGAAGTTCATGAAATCGCCGCAGGAAATTCTGCGGGAAGCGGATGAGTCTTGATCTACCGTTCCGGTACCGGAAAGGGGGATACGCGATGGCAGACAAAATCAAGGTGCTCATGGTCGATGACGAGGAGCAGTTCCGCGCCACGACCTCCCGCATTCTGAGCAAACGCGGGTACGAAACCACGGTAGCGGGATCCGGAGAAGAGGCGGTGGAGATCATTCAAAAGACACCCCACGATGTGGTCATTCTAGACATCAAGATGCCGGGCATGGACGGACACGAGGCCCTGTCCCGGATCAAGTCGATTCAACCCGACACCCAGGTGATCATGCTCACGGGACACGGAAGCATGGAGTCCGCCCGGGAATCGCTCAACCAGGAAGCGTTCGATTACCTGAACAAGCCCTGTGATATCGACCTCCTCGACTCCCGCATCCGGGCGGCCTACTCGGCAGGGCGCAAGGAAGCTTCCCGTGAGGAGAAGCGGGCGCGGGACATCATGATCCCGATCGAGGACTACACGACGATCGAGGCAAGCGCCACGGTGCGCGACGCCATCGAACGCCTCAAGGACTCCTTCGAAAACGTAGCTTCCACGAGCCGTATCATGGAAACCGGCCACCGCTCCATCCTTGTCTTTGAAGGGGATGAGCTCGCGGGCATCCTGAGCATTCGGGATCTGATTCACGGGCTTCAGCCTTCCTACCTGACCGCACCCAAGCCTTCCATGGCCGACAGCATGGTCTACTCCACCATGTTCTGGACCGGGCTCTTCACCACCCAGGCCAAGACCTTGAGGGATAAACGCATTCGAGATCTCATGTCCGACCCGCCCCTCACCGTGGATGAGGAAGCCAACCTCATGGAAATTGCGAACAAGCTCTACAGTGAAAATGTCCGGCGCCTTGTCATCACCAGCCGTGGAAGCGTGATCGGCGTGATTCGCGAGCAGGACGTCTTCTTCGAACTGGCCCGAATCATCCTGGGTTCCGGAGGCGGCCGCTGACGGGAGCGGTCTGCAAGAAAGGGAGGTGAACCCCATGCCTGAAACGAAAAAAAAGGCGACCGGTTACGACAAGTACGTCAACTGGAAGCTGTTTGCCATTCCGGTCATTCTGTTCTTCGTGGTCCTGTTCCTCCCCACGCCTTACGGCATGAAGGACGTGGGAACAGAGTACAAAGTCGGCCCCAAGGTCGTGAAAAACTTCATCACGCAGGAGCTATTCGGTCAGGGCAGCTCTGACGTGGAGCAGTGGCAGCTCCTTACAGCGGCCATGATGGAGCAGAACCTCCAGATGGGGGCGCTCACGCGCGGTCGTTTTCTGAAACGGGACGAAAAATGGTGCAAGAAGTACGACCTGCCGGTCACGGCCTCCAACTTTCAGAAAGCCCACGACTACATCGATCAAAACCTGTCGGATGAGGCCTTCGGTGACCTCATGCAAGGGGCCTTGAACCTGCGGAAGACCGAGCTCAAATACGAGGACCTCACCGGCTCGGATTTAAAGGCCGCCCAAAAGGGGGCCTGGCACATCAAGGTGGCCATTGCCATGCTCGTCTTCGTGGTGTTCTGCTTCCTGACCGAGTGTATCCCCCTGCCCGGGGTGGCCTTCTGCATCGGGCTCATCCTGGTCTTTACGGGCGTGGTGACGCGCAAGGAAGTGGCCATGCTCTACTGGGACGATGCCTGCTGGTTTATCATGGGCAGCCTTATGTTCGCCGCCGCCTTTGTCAAGACGGGCGTGGACAAACGTATGTGCCTCATGATGTTCCGAAAGCTGGCCACACCCAATGTCAAGTGGGTGACCCTGATCTTCTTCATCATTATCACGCCCCTGGCCGCTTTTATTTCGGACCATGCCCTGGCGGCCATGTTCCTGCCTATCGGCATGCTCCTTTATCAGAACAGCCTCACGGACGAGGTGCCTGAGGACCCGGAGCTGGCCAAGGTGCTCATGATCGCCATTGCCATGGCTTGTAACATCGGCGGACCCGGGGCACCCTCGGGCGGGGCCCGGAACGTGATCATGATGACCTACCTGAACGACATGTTCGGTTTCGACATCGGGTACTTCCAGTGGGTCACGTACTGCTTCCCCTTCCTTATCGTTATGATCCCGGTCACCTGGTTCGTGGTGAACTGGCGCTTCAAGCCGCGCATCCACTCCCTGGCCCCGGCCATGAGCCACCTCCAGAAGGAGATCGGCCGCATGGGGCCCTGGAATCGAAATCAGATCTGGGCGCTCATCATCTTCCTGATCATGGTGTACGGGTGGTTCACGGAAAAGGCTTTTTATAACATGGGGATCTATCCGGTGCGCCTCGGCATCGGGGTGATCGCAGTGGCCGGGGCCGTGGCCTACCTGCTCGCAGGCGTGTGCAACTGGCGCGACTACCAGGAAAAGGTTGACTGGGGCGTGGTCTGGCTATACGCCGGGGCCATCATCTTCGGCCGCACCCTGGACGGGACCGGAGCGGCCTACTGGCTCGCCCGGACTATCATCGAGACCCTGGCGCCCCTGGGCATGGACTCCGGGATACCGCTGATGCTGGTGAACAACGGACTCACGGCCTGCCTGACGAACCTCATGGCCGACGGTCCGGCCGCGGCTGCAGTGGGCCCCATCTCGCTCAACATGGCGGGCCTGGTGCACCCGGGGACCTCGTACCTCCCCTTTATGGCCATGGGGACCGCGGTGGCCTCGTCCTTTGCCTACTGTCTGATCATCGGCACGCCTCCCAATGCCATTGTGTATGCGAGCGGATACCTGGAGCCCAAGGACTACCTCCGGGTCGGCATTCCCGTGTGGTTCCTGGCGAACATCGCGCTCATCCTGCTGGCCGCCGTGTACTGGATCGTTCGGGGGTTCGGCGAGCTGCCGGGATTTTAAACCTTACCGCCTCCTGCGGGGGTCTTCGGGCCCTCTCAGGGGCGCCACCGTTTTGGAGGAGAACCGATGGTTGATTCGAACACGAACCCCCAGGAAAGAAAACGAATCGTATTCAAGGAAGGGGTCACGTACTTCGGAAAGGACACGGAGCGCGCCTTTTTCTTCGTCCTGACCGTGCTCATGCTCGGCCTCGGCCTGTTATACAAGTTCGGGATTCTGTGATTCAAAAGCGCCTGGCCTCATCCTTACGAGGCGATGCACCGGAAGGGAACGAACAACCGACCCTCCGAGGAAACGTTTGCTTAGCGCACCAAAAGCCATCGCTGCGATTATGCGAGGAGAAAAACGCATGGATACCATGCATTGTGTTTCTTCAACACCGGCCCGGGATCCCCGGCGATTCTCGATCGGTTGGTACTTCCAGGCACTCACGAGGCTCCTGGGCGCGCCCCGAAGCTTTTTCTCCGACCTCCCGGCCCAGGCGGAATATCGAATCCCCTTCCTTTTTCTCTTCTTTTCGGCCCTGTTTCACACGGGTGCATGCATGACTTACATTGTGGAGCATCGGCTCGTCCTGGCGGGGGTCATCCTGCTCAACGCACTGATCATGCCGATTGCAGGCGCAGCCGGTGCCTTTCTGGTCCTGTACATGATTCTGGGGCGACGGCGGCCCCTTGCCCTTCTCTACTCCGTATACGCCTATGCGGCCGGTGTGACCCTGCTCGCCTCATGGATTCCGCTCTTCTCCTGGATCACGGAGCCCTGGAAATGGCTGCTCATCGCCCTGGGTCTGGTTCATACCGCCGGCCTCAGCTGTCCGCGCGCGCTGATCGCACTGGCCGGATCCCTTGTGCTCACGGCCCTGTTTTTCGGTTCCCTTTCTCCGGCACTCCTGGCCCTGAAGCATGCCATGGGTTGATCCGCACAGTGGGCTATGAGGGACATATCTCTCCGCAAGAAACCCGGAGGAGCGAGTGTGGCACATCGAGGGGACGGGCGTGCATTGAACCCCCTGCGGTTTTGCGGTATAACAAATCGAAACGTCGCCCTTTTATGAACCCTTCCGCATTAGGGACGCCCATGTCCCTCCTGGAGGACAACCCATGAAGGT
>JASFQI010000100.1:0-14562 GCA_050115555.1 Desulfobacteraceae bacterium | reverse complement strand
GGCGTACTTTTTCACCTTGTAGCCGAAGATCCGCTCGGTCGTCTGAAGTGAATCCGCAGCCTTTCGCATGTTTCCGCGACTGCTCTTGAGGGCATCGATGAGGAGATCCCGCTCAAAGAGCTCCACAGCTTCCTTGAGGGAGCGGGCCTGTTGCGTGCCGGTCTCCTCGGCCGTTTGGAGGGTAGGCGGCAGGTGATAGCTGTGGACTACGCGGTCTTCGCAGAGCAGGACAGCCCGCTCCATGCAGTTCTCCAGCTCCCGCACATTGCCGGGCCAGTGGTACTGCATCAGGGCGTCAATGGCGGGCGTGGAGATTCGACGAATGTCCTTGCCGTACTCCCGGCTGTACTTCTCCAGGAAATAGTCGGCCAGGAGCAGGAGATCCGCTTCGCGCTCCCGTAGGGGGGGGAGGTAGATGGGATAGACGTTC
Source organism: Desulfobacteraceae bacterium (assembly GCA_050115555.1). Lineage (GTDB taxonomy): Bacteria > Desulfobacterota > DSM-4660 > Desulfatiglandales > HGW-15 > JASFQI01. The sequence continues at coordinate 14,132 of JASFQI010000100.1, read as the reverse complement.
AGGCGGTAAAACAGATCCTCGCGAAAGCTGCCGGCCTCGACCATCTCGGCAAGGTCTTTGTTCGTGGCGGCAATCAGCCGCACGTTCACCGGGATGACCTTCGTTCCCCCCAGGCGTTCCAGCTCCCGTTCCTGGAGCACGCGCAGGAGCTTGCCCTGGCTCTCCAGGTCCAGGGAGCCGATCTCGTCCAGAAAGATGGATCCCCCGTTGGCCAGCTCGAACTTCCCCTGCTTCTGCCTGTTGGCCCCGGTAAAGGCCCCTTTTTCGTGGCCGAAGAGCTCCGCCTCCACCAGGTTGGCAGGCAGGGCTGCACAGTTCACCTTGACGAAGAGATTGTTCGCCCGAAGGCTGTTGTAGTGAATCGCGTTGGCCACGAGCTCCTTTCCGGTGCCGCTCTCCCCGAGCAGCAGCACGTTGGCATTGCTCTTGGCCACCTGCGTAATCAGGTGAAAGACCTCCTGCATCTTGCGGCTGTTGCCGATGATGTTACTGAAACTGTACTTTTCGATCAGCTCCTTGCGAAGCTGAAGGTTCTCCTCGCCGAGCTGCTCTTTTTCCCGGTTGATCTGCTCCAGGAGGCTGAGCTTCTGGGCAATGAGCCCGCTGATGATGGTGAGGATTTGAACGTCATCCTCCAGGGGGGAGGTGGCGTCGAACACACGGTCCACACTCAGGGTGCCGAGGACACGCCGCCCCTCCTTGATGGGCACGCAGATGAAGGAAATCTTGCTCTTGTCCAGCTGGCTGCGTGCCCGGGTGCGGTCCAGGAACAAGGGCTCCTCATCCAGCTGGGGGATCGCCATGGGACGGCCGGTCTCCACTACCCGACCGGTGATGCCCTCGCCCACCTTGTAGCGTCCGCGGGAGGTCCCGAGCGGGGTGCCGTGGGCCACCACGATGTGAATCTCCGAGGTCTCGGGCGTGAGCAGGGTGATGGATCCGCGGTTCATGCCCAAGCGCTCGCTGAGGAGATCGAGCACCTGGTACATAGCTTTTCTCAGGTCGAGTGTGGCGTGAAGTGCCCGGGTGATCTCATAGAGACACTCGATCTGATCGGGCTTTTGAAGGGCCGTCTTTGCGGGCATGGAATGCTCCTCTGGGACTGTGAAATCGGCCGATCACCTACGATTTCGATGGCCGGTGTCATAGTTTGTACAAAATTGTAGCGTGCACTGCAATGCTTTTTCCCACTGACGACTCTGTCTCGAGGGCCGCGATGGGGTAGGGGAAGGGGAAGATAGCAGCGGGGAGCGCACCCCAACCCTGGATCGCGACGGAAGGAGAGCAGCCCCAGGGCCTGAGACCCGGCGGAAAGGCATGCGAGTGTGATTGTGGAGGTGGAGGTGTTTGATAAGGCATCCGGGCTTCGGGTCGGCAGGGGAATCGTTCCTCAGCTCCCGGGCCGGTCTTCGCTACGGACTTGCCCGCGGGGGAAGCCGCTCCCTTGCTGTTCCATCCCCGCCGGGAACCGCGTTCCAGGCGATCAATGCCTGTGTTGTTCGTGACGTTTTCTCCTTCACCCTTGCACCTGTCCGGCGGGGACTGGCCAGGGGGTCCCCCACGGACAAGCCCGGCGAAGACGAGGCCCTTCCGCAATGTCACGATCTCCCCTGCCGACCCTACGCCCGGAGTCCACATAAATTCGCCAAGGTCTCCATGGCTTTCGTACGCAAATCTACCAGGTTGCGATCAAGCGGAACAAGACGAGAAAGAAACATATGTTCGACTGTATGGTTTTCCTAATTTCCCAAAATGTCGAGGCAACTCGGAGGCGAAGGAGGGGCTTCTCTCCGAGGGAACTGGCGGAAGGCATTCGTGATGCCCGGGGTTGCAGCTGGGGGAAACCCCGGCCAGCCCCGCAGTAAGGCGGAGTGGAACCCGGAAGCGAGGACAGGAGTACCCTCCGGAGCCGGAATCTGGATCGTTCCGGAAGAAAAGCATTCTCAGGCCCGAGACCCGAAAAAGCGTGTGTGGGTGATGGTGAAGTCGAATTCCAAAATTCCTGTCTTGATATTTCACCCCCGTCAGGGTATCAAGTACGCTTTTTGCATATAGAAACAGGGAAAATCCAACCGCTAGAACGCGCTGCCGTGGTTTGTATGAGCAGGGAGAAGAGGTCATGTTTCGAAATTTCAAGATGGTGGATCGCCTGGTCTATGGCCGGGGATGCCTGGCCCAGCTCGATGGGATCCTGGAAGAAAGGCGAAATCCCCGATCCGGGGGCATGGTGTTCCTTGCGGACGACGTGTTCCAGGGCGGCCCCCTGCCTTCTCGCATTCCCCTGCACGACGGGGACCGCCTGCTCTGGGTGAACGTGAACCAGGAGCCTACGACTGGTGAGGTGGATTCGCTCGTGGAGACCATTCAATCCGCAGGGCCGAACCCTCCTGCAGGCGTGGTCGGCATAGGAGGCGGCAGCGTGATGGACCTGGCCAAGGCGGTGTCCGTGATGCTCACGAACCCGGGATCTGCAGCCGACTACCAGGGGTGGGATCTGGTAGAGAACCCGAGCATCTACCATGTGGGTGTGCCCACGCTTTCCGGGACCGGGGCGGAGGTCTCGCGCACCGCCGTGCTGATCGGACCCGTACGAAAGCTCGGCATCAACTCCGATTACTCGGTTTTTGATCAAATTGTTCTCGACCCGGACCTCACGGCCACGGTGACGGACGAGCAGCGGTTTTATACCGGGATGGACTGCTACATTCACTGCGTGGAATCCCTGAACGGGACCTACCTGAACGCTTTCAGCCGAGCGTACGGCGAGAAGGCCATGGACCTCTGTCAGGAGGTCTTCCTGGCGGATCGCACCCCTGCATCCGAGGAAAATCTCATGATTGCATCCCTGTACGGCGGCATGAGCATCGCCTATTCCCAGGTCGGGGTGTGCCACGCGCTTTCCTACGGACTCAGTTACGTCCTGGGGCTTCACCACGGCATCGGCAACTGTGTCGTGTTCGATGCCCTGGAGGAGTTCTACCCGGAAAGTGTGTCCGAGTTCCGCACCATGTGCGACCGGCACGGGGTCTCCCTGCCCCGCAATCTCACCTCCAGCCTCTCCGAGGAACAGTTCGACACCATGACCCGGGTAGCACTCAGCATGGATCCCCTGTGGGAAAACGCCCTGGGCCCGGACTGGAAATCCCGCATGACCGAGGATCGCGCCCGAGAGCTTTACGAGGCCATGTAAGTTCGAGGCCCGACCCGAATGGATCCCCTCAAGGAAGAAACGCACGCTCCCCCAGGTTGCCGTAGCGGTGGTACATGTCGCACACGGACTGGTTCTGTACGTAATGAAGCAGTTCGACGCGCCCTTCCATGAGCACGGGTTCCCGGGCGATATAGAACCCCCGCTCTGCTGCGGCCTCTAGCACCTCAACGGAAACCCGATCATGCGAGGCGTAACGGATTCGTGCCAGGTCGTCCAAGGCCCGAACAAGGTCCTCGTCCGATTGCCGAGCCATGTGAACGCCCTGCAGGAACCGCTTTTCCCCCTCACGCCGCAAAAAGGCCGTTACAGGGTTGTCCAATCCAGGGGGAAGGCTCAACACGGTCTCGTTCTGACATATCCGCGAGGCGGCCACCCGGGCCAGCACATCGAACAGGGTATCGTCGGGGTGCAGCCGAACGGCCACCTTTCCAAGCGGCAGATATCGCAGGAGGTTGTCCTGCCCCCGAAGGTGAAAGAAGTCCTTCTCCTGCCCAAATGCCTGCTCGTAGTGGTAAAGGTAGCTCTTGACCGCACGCACGGTCCGCTCGATGTCAGCCTGAAATTCCTCCGGAACCAGGTCCCAGAGCAGCTTTCGCCGCCACTCGAGCACGAGCCGCAGCAGGCCGCTCTCCTTGCGTATCGCACCGATCCTGGGAGGTGCAGTCTCTGTAATCCTCATGAACGAGGCCACGTAGCTCGGAGATCCCGCCTTGATTGCCGGGCCCAGGGCGGATTTACCCATACCGCCGAACGGCTGGCGAAGGGTAACCGCACCTGTGTTGCCCCGGTTGATGTAGAGATTTCCGCACCGGATCCCCGCTTTCCACGTTTCCTGTTCCCGCCGGTCCAGGCTCTCAATACCCGAGGTCAACCCGTACCCGGTCTGGTTGACCAAATCGATGGCGTGCTCCAGGTTCTCAGCCCGCATCACCCCGAGCACGGGCCCGAAAAATTCGGTCATGTGAGTGTAGCTCCCGGGCTGCACATCCCACTTGATCCCCGGAGTCCACAGGCAGGGATTGTCCTCGATGTTCTCGGGTTCCAGTGCCCAACTCTCCCCGGGCTCGAGCTGCGTGAGGGCCCTGCGCAGATCTCCCTCCGGCGGACGGATGAGCGGCCCCATGCGGTTCTCGAAGTTCCACACCGATCCGGTGCGATAGCTTCGGGCCGCATCCACCAGGTGACGGCGAAACTTCTCGTCTTCATACAGCTCCGGTTCCAGGATGAGCAGGGAGGTGGCAGAGCACTTCTGCCCCCCGTTGCCGAATGCCGAATAGAGAATATTCTTGATGGCCTGATCCCGGTCGCTCATGGCGGTCACCACGGTGGCGTTCTTTCCGCCGGTCTCCGCGGAGAGGAAGACATCCGGCTTCGCCTGAAGGATGCGCAGGCCCGTCTCGGTCCCTCCGGTCAGGATGATGAAATCCACGTCCGGGTGACTCGCCAGGCGCGACCCCACAGTGCTGCCCGCGCAGGGCAGGAACTGAAGAACCCTTCGGGAGACGCCCGCACGCCAGAAGCACTGGCATAGAACCCAGGCCACGGGGGCCACGTCCGTTGCCGGTTTGAGGATGACCGTGTTTCCTGCGGCAAGGGAGGCCACCACGCCTCCGCACGGAATGGCAATGGGAAAGTTCCAGGGGCTGATGACCACACCCACGCCCTTGCCCCGGGCCTTCAAGGTCTCCCGTTCAGCGAATTCCTTCACAGAGAAAGGATAGTACTCGGCGAAATCAATGGCCTCGGAGACCTCTGCATCCGACTCGGAAAACACCTTGGCCCCCACGGCCGCTGCCGCACCCACCAGGTCGCCCCGTGCCTTTCTAATCTCCATGGCCACACGGGAGAGGACCTCGTGGCGCTCTCGTGCCGTGCGGTCCCGCCACCCGTCCGGATCCTCTTTAGCCGTTGCCACGGCCCGTGACACATCCTCCTCGTTCCCCAGGGCGAACCGGGCGATCCGCACACCCTCCGCATGCCGGGATTTGTCCCATGACTCGTGAATCTCACGGCCCTCGTAGATCTCCTCCCCGCCCACGACCACGGGAATCTCCAGGGGTGGATCCCCAGGGGCCTTCTTCCACTTCTCCCGCACGGCCTCGGCCCACAGACGATTCGCCTTCAGGGACCAGTCCGTGTCGGGCTCGTTGTTGAACTCCCCCTCATAAAACGTCCCCATGGCCTTGGGAAAGTTCTCTTTTGAACGGTCCTGGGTCCTTCGAGGAGTAGTGGGCGCGGTTTCCATTCGCGCGCAGGAGGCCAGGAACTGCTCCTTGAGGTACTCCCAGGTGGGGGTCCCGACACGAAGGCCCGGGGCATAGCGGAGGAAGTTCTCCTCGGCCGTGTTTTCGTCCAGGCGTCGCACGAGGTAGGCAATGGCATGAATGAACTCCGCTCTTGAAGCCACGGGAGCGTATAGCAGCACGTCGCCGGCCATCTCGGCCAGCGCCCTCCGCACGTGGTCGGCCATGCCCTCGAGCATCTCGAAGTAGAAGTACTCGGTGACCCCCAGGTGCCGGGCCAGGGCACAGGCATAGGCAAGCTCAAAGAGGTTGTGCGACCCGATTCCAAGGTGTACGGCCTGAATGTTGTCCGGATCCATGCCAAAGCGAACCATGCGCTTGTAGTTGGCGTCCACATCCAGCTTGTTGTCATAGGCGGCCAGTGGCCAGTTGGAGATAGCGGACTCCACCAGCTCCATCTCCATGTTCGCGCCCTTGACAATGCGAAGCTTGATAGGGCTCCCTCCGGCGGCTACCCGCTTCCGGGCCCACTCCGTGAGTGCCACCTGCCGGTCATAGGAGTCGGGCAGGTAGGCCTGAAGCACGATGCCTCCGGGGTAGTCCAGGAACTCCTCCTGCTCCAGACTCCGTTGAAAGGCCTCGATGGTCAGCTCCAGGTCCCTGTACTCCTCCATATCCAGGTTCACGATCTTGGGAACACGGGTGCCGTCGTTTCGAATGAAGTGCTGGCCCTTGGCCGCCCGATAGATCTCGGTCAGCCGCTCCGTGAGCACACCCAGGGTGCACTCGAAGGCCAGCGGGTTGATCTGGCTGTAGATGGTGGACATCTTGACCGAGATGACCTCGATGTCCGGGTTTTTCAGGTCCTCGATATAGGTGACCAGGCGTCTCCGCGCTTCGTCTTCGCCCAGGATCGCCTCGCCCAGGTGATTGATGTTCATTCGAACACCCTGGGACTTCCTCCGGTTCAGATGCTCGCTCAAGACATCCGGCTCTCCCGGGATGATGGCCCGGCTGCTGTCCTGTCGCATCTTGCCGATCATCTTGGGAACGGAAACCGAGGGCAGATACCGGCCCAGCCCGAGGAACATCTGGACCAGCAGTCGATCCACGCGGGAGAAGAACTCCGGGACCCCGTACTCCCGAAGCAGAGTGTTGATCTGATCGGCCACCCGCTGAGGGTTTTCGGAGCGAAAGCTCTGATCAATGAGACGGGTGAGGATCACCTTGTCCTTGGGGTGATTCAAAAGACGTTTCATCTGGTCCTGAATGGTCCGTTCTTCCGACGTCAGGAGCTCTTCGGCCCGGGTCTGCCACGACTCGGCCAGGGAAACGGATTCATCGAGGATTCCGTCGCTGTCCTTCAAGATCGGTCCGTTCATGGGAAGGCCTCCTCTCGTACAGTACACCCGGCCACAGCCTCACCGCTCATGAAGCACGGGTGGTCCTCGAAAAAGCGTCCTCCAGGGTTCCTTGTCTTCGTGCCGCCATGTGCTCGTAAAACCGGCGCACATGCTCAGCGGCCACCCGGCGCGCCCGCTCGGCATCGTGCGCCTCCACAGCGGCGACAATATCGCTCAGGTCCTGGTAGTTTTCCTTTATTATGTCCGGGGCAACGGGCAGGAATCGATTGTAGTAGCGGTGAATGTTGTCGTGAATGGTCTGTAGAATAATGGCATAAAGAGGGTTTCGAGCGATTTGCGAGATGGTCATGTGCATCCGCTCGTCCGTGCGGACAAATTCATCCCACTGGGCGATTCCCGCTTCACAGTAGGTACCCGCCTGCTCCAGCAAATCCCGAAGGCGCTTCATGTCCTCGCGATCGGCGCGGCGCGCGGCCAGGGCCGTCACCGCCCCTTCCACTTCTTCGCGAAACTCGGCCAGGTGCTCCAGGGAAACCTTCTGGCTGCGCATGAGCAGAATCAGGCTTTCGCTCAAAGGCCCTGACCCTGCATCCTGGACCACGGCCCCGCCACCGACACCCAGGCGGATCTCGATGAGACCCTTTTGCTCGAGAACCCGCAAGGCCTCCCGAAGCGTGCCCCGGCTGACGCCGAAAAGCGTTCCCAGCTCCCGCTCTGCAGGCAACCGATCCCCCGGTCGAAGTCGTCCTTCCAAAACGGCATCCTGAATCTGCTCGACCACGTCCTGGAACACGCGATTTTGACGGGCCTTTCGAAACAGGTCTTGCATGAATTCTCCTTTCCATCGGCAGCGGTGCGGGATGCCGGCCCTTTTCCTAGCTCCTCTTCTGCCGACAAGTCTATCGAGGCACCATGGCATGCCCTTCTGAAAGGGGGCCATAAAAAATCAAATGGTTTAACCATTACAACTCAAGCATTCTATCCATGTCAAGGGAGTTCTTCTTCAGGCTTTGGGGCGGGAATTTTCGTTTGGATATCCGTGTACTTGCGCCAGAGATCAAACAGGATCGCGATCGCTCGAGCCATGCCATCCATGGTTATGGGCATCATGAGATGAGAGGGTTTGAGAAGGTCGGAACGGAGAGCGGGGCCTTTACTCCAAGCTGAACTTGGAGACCTCCTCCTCTAAGGGAACTGGATAGTTCCCGTCAAAGCAGGCCAGGCACAGGGTCTCCCTGGGAAGGGATGTGGCACGAACCAGGTTCTCCAGGCTCAGGTATCCCAGGCTGTCCAGGCTGGCGAAGGCCCGGATCTCCTCCACGCTCTTGTAGGCCGCGATGAGCTCTCCGCGCGAGGAAAAATCGATGCCGTAAGGACAGGGGAATCGATGGGGGGGGCAGCTCACGAGCATGTGGATCTCCTTGGCGCCGACCTTGCGCAACGTCTGAATCCGGGTTCTCGCTGTGGTCCCCCGAATGATGGAGTCCTCGATGATCAGGACCCGTTGGCCGTTCAGGAGCTCCCGTACGGGATTCAGCTTCACCTTGACCCCGAAGTCGCGCATGCTCTGCGAGGGTTGAATAAACGTCCGGCCCACGTAATGGTTTCGGATCATGCCCATCTCCAGGGGGATCCCCGAGGCCTGGGCATAGCCGATGGCGGCATAGTTCCCGGAGTCCGGAAATGGCATCACAAGGTCGGCCCGGACCGGGAACTCCTCGGCCATGAGCCTCCCCTGCCTCTTGCGAAAGGCGTACACATTCTCTCCGAAGACGCTGCTGTCCGGACGTGCAAAGTAGATCAGCTCGAAGATGCACTGGGACCGCCGGGCCGGACCTTCCATGTGAAGGCTTCGAGGCCCTTTGGCGTCGATGATGAGGATCTCGCCCGGTTCGATCTCCCGGACGTACTCGGCTTCGACCAGGTCCAACGCGCATGTCTCGGAGGAGACGATGTGAGAGCCGTTGAGCCTTCCAAGGCACAGGGGCCGAAACCCGTTGCGGTCCCGGATGGCGATCAGCGTGTCCTCGGTCATGAGCACCATGGAATACGCCCCTTGAATCAGGCCGCTCATCTCCAGCACCGCCTCTTCCAGACCCTTTTTCATGGATCGGGCCATGAGGTGGAGCACGATTTCGCTGTCCATGGTGCTCTGAAAGATGGATCCCCCCTCCTCCAGAACGCCTCGAAGCGCGCGGGCGTTGATGAAGTTGCCGTTGTGCGCTACGGCCAGAGACCGGCCGGAGTGCTTGACGGTAAAGGGTTGGGCGTTCACCACCAGAGAGGACCCGGTGGTGGAGTATCGCACGTGCCCCAGCGCCACATGCCCGCCCAGCCGATCCAGGGTGGGCTCATCGAAGATATCCGGTACGAGCCCCATGGCTTTGTGGGACACGACCCGCACCCCGTCCGAGGCCACGATCCCGGCACTCTCCTGGCCTCGGTGCTGCAACGCGTAGAGGCCGAAGTAGGCGAGCTTTGCTGCATCCTCGTGACCGTATACGGCGAATATGCCGCACGCCTCACGGGGTCTCTCTGGAGAAGCGGCCTCACAGCAGCCTTTTGGAATGCCTTGTGTCATGTCGTTCATTCCGATCAAAAGCCGCACCCGTGGGGATGCTCAACCCACAGACGGGACCTGGTAGTGGTACTCCTGAAGGGTTCGAACTTCCATGCCGCCTTTCCGGAGGGCCTGAATCGCCTGGGCTGTTGCGCGGGCCCCGGCGAGTGTGGTGGTGTAGGGAACCTCAAGAGCCAGCGCGGCAAGGCGAATGGAAATGGATTCCGACACCGTTTTTTTACCGCTCACCGTGTTGATGACCAGGTCCACGTTCCCGTTCTTCAGCCGGTCCACGATGTGGGGTCTTCCCTCGCGGACCTTATTCACGGTTTCATTCGGGATACCGTGCTGGGTCAAAAAGCGGGACGTCCCCCGAGTGGCCAGAATGCGAAACCCAAGATCGCTGAGCTGGAAGGCCGTTTGGAGGAAGGCCATCTTGTCCTCGTCTCGTACACTGATGAACACGGTCCCACCAAGGGGAAGCCGCTGTCCCGCTGCCATCTGGGATTTGGCAAATGCCAGGCCGAAGGTTCGATCAATGCCCATCACCTCTCCGGTGGACTTCATCTCCGGGCCGAGCAGGGTGTCCACATTGGGGAAACGATTGAACGGGAACACCGCTTCCTTGACCGAAACATGGGCAGGCACGACCTCTCGAGTCAGGCCGAGCTCCTTCAGCGTAGCCCCCATGATCACCTTGGTGGCCAACTTGGCGAGCGGTACACCGGTGGCCTTGCTCACGAACGGGACCGTTCGCGACCCTCTGGGATTCACCTCAATGACGTATACGGTGTCGTTTTTCACCGCGTACTGAATGTTCATGAGCCCGACGACTCCGAGCTCCCGCGCCAGCACACGGGTGTGGTCGTGGATCCTCTCCAGGATTTCGGGGCCGAGGCTCATGGGAGGCAGCACACAAGCGCTGTCGCCGCTGTGAATCCCGGCCTCCTCGATGTGCTCCATGACCCCGCCGATAACCGTGTCCCGGCCGTCCGACAACGCGTCCACATCGATCTCCACGGCATGCTCCAAAAAGCGGTCCAAGAGCACCGGCTTCCCAGGGGAGACCTCCACGGCCGCCTGAATGTAAGCCTCGAGGGAATTCCGGTCATACACGATTTCCATGGCCCGACCACCGAGGACAAAGGACGGGCGGACCACAACCGGATACCCGATCTCGTCGGCCGCACGAATCGCCTCCTCCTTCTGCACGGCGATCCGGTTCTCGGGCTGCAGGATGTCGAGCTTGTGCAGCAGGGTCTGAAATCGCTCCCGGTCCTCGGCCCGGTCGATGCTGTCCGGCGGGGTCCCCAGAATGCGGACCCCCGCTTGCTCCAAGGGGACCGCAAGGTTCAGAGGCGTCTGCCCCCCGAACTGAACGATCACACCCTCAGGCTTCTCCTGCTCGATGATGTTCAGCACGTCCTCCCGCGTGAGGGGCTCGAAGTACAGCTTGTCCGATGTGTCATAATCCGTACTCACGGTCTCGGGGTTGCTGTTGACCATGATGCTTTCGACGCCCATCTCCCGCAGGGCAAACGAGGCCTGGACGCAGCAGTAGTCGAACTCGATGCCCTGACCGATGCGATTGGGTCCACCCCCCAGGATCACCACCTTTTTCCGGTCCGAGGTGCGGATCTCGTTCTCCTGCTCGTACGTGGAGTAGAAGTACGGCGTGTAGGCCTCGAACTCAGCAGCACAGGTGTCCACGAGCTTGTAAACCGGTTCGATCCCCTGCCCCTGCCGGGCCTCCCGAACCGCCTGTTCTTCGGCCCCGAGGATCGCGCCCAGTGTGACGTCCGAAAATCCATACTCCTTGGCCAGGCGCAGGACATCCGGATCCATGTGGGTCAAGCCCCGCCCCTCTGCGGCTTCCTGCTCGAGCTCGCGTTCCAGGGTGAGAATCCGATGGATATGCTCCAGGAACCAGGGATCGATGTGTGTGAGTTCGTGAATCCTGGCCACGGAGAGCCCTGCCTGCATGGCCTGGTACACGCAGAAGAGCCTGCCGGAGTTTGGGTTGACCAGCCGCTCCTCTAGGCAAGCCGGATCGGGAGAGGCATTCCGGTCCACGGGCCGGTCCCGCCCGAGCCCGAAACGGCCGATCTCCAGGGATCTCACCGCCTTTTGCAACGCCTCCTTGAACGTGCGCCCGATGGACATGGTCTCGCCCACGGATTTCATGGACGTGGTGAGACGGTCCTCCGCACCGGGGAACTTCTCAAACGTCCATCGCGGGATCTTCACCACACAGTAGTCGATGGTGGGCTCGAACGAGGCCCGCGTCTCCCGTGTGATGTCGTTGGCGATCTCGTCCAGGGTATACCCCACGGCGAGCTTGGAGGCGATCTTGGCGATAGGGAACCCCGTGGCCTTGGAGGCCAGTGCCGAGCTTCTCGATACACGGGGGTTCATCTCGATGACCACCATCTCCCCGGTCTTCGGATGAACGGCGAACTGAATGTTCGATCCGCCCGTCTCCACGCCGATCTCTCGAATAATGGCGATGGAGGCATCCCGCATTTCCTGGTACTCCCGGTCGGTCAGGGTCTGGGCCGGCGCCACCGTGATGCTGTCGCCCGTGTGGACGCCCATGGGGTCGAAGTTCTCGATGGAGCAGATGATCACCACGTTGTCCTGAAAGTCCCGCATGACCTCCAGCTCGTACTCCTTCCACCCGATGAGGGACTCCTCCACGATCACCTCGGTGATCATGCTCGCTTCGAGACCGGCATGGGCGATGCGCTCCATCTCTTCCCGGTTGTACGCCACGCCGCCCCCGATCCCGCCCAGGGTGAAGCTGGGCCGGATGATCAGAGGATAGCCGATCCTCTCGGCCGCGGCCCGCGCCTGGTCCATGGACCGGACGATCTCGTTTTCCGGTACCCGCAGTCCGATGCTCGTCATGGCGTCCCGGAACTGCTCCCGGTCCTCGGCCTTGAGAATGACCGGAATGGACGCCCCGATGACCTCCACGCCCAAACGTTCGAAGACGCCGGATTCGGCCACCTGTACCGTCGTGTTCAGCCCGGTCTGCCCGCCGAGGGTGGGAAGGACCGCATGGGGGCGCTCCCGTTCGATGACCTTGGCCACGATCTCCGGGGTGATGGGCTCGACGTACGTCCGGTGGGCCGTCTCGGGATCCGTCATGATCGTGGCGGGATTGCTGTTGATCAGCACGACCTCGTAGCCCTCCTCCATCAGGGCCTTGCAGGCCTGCGTCCCGGAGTAATCGAACTCACAGGCCTGTCCGATTACGATCGGGCCGGATCCGATGATGAGAATCTTTTGAATGTCCGTTCGTTTCGGCATGGGCTGAGAAGGAACCCCCAAAAAGCCTTTATCTCTCGCCAAGACGCGAAGACACCAAGAAAAGAGGGGATTTCATTTTCATCTCTTTGCGGCTTGGCGGCTTTGCGAGAGACCGTCATGTGTTTTTACTCACCCGCTGTGGTGCTCCTCCATCATGGTCACGAAGCGGTCGAACAGGTATCCGGCGTCGTGCGGACCCGGGGAAGCCTCTGGGTGGTACTGAACGGAAAAGAGAGGAATCTTACGGTGCCGCAGGCCTTCCAGGGTCCCGTCGTTCAGGTTCACGTGCGTGAGCTCGATGTCCGGGTCGTTCAGCGAATCCATGTCCACGGCAAACCCGTGGTTCTGGGAGGTGATCTCCACCTTGCCCGTGGTGAGGTCCTGCACCGGCTGGTTCCCTCCCCGGTGCCCGAACTTGAGCTTGAAGGTCGTGCCTCCCAGGGCGAGGCCGACGAGCTGGTGTCCAAGGCAGATACCGAAGGTCGGGCGTTTGCCCACTTGCTGCCGAATCGTGTCCACGGCATAGGTCACCGCGGCCGGGTCCCCCGGCCCGTTGCTCAGGAAAAGCCCATGAGGCTCCAGGCGGTCGATGGTCTCCCCGGATACGTCCGCCGGGACCACCAGGACCGTGCACCCCCTCGCTTCCAGGCTGCGCAGGATATTCATCTTGATCCCATAGTCCACCGCCACCACGCGCCACGGCCCTCCGCCTTCGGGCCACTGGAAGGCGTCCAAAGGTCCTTCCACGGGAAGGGCGATCCCGTCTTTCCACAGCCAGGGGCCCTTACTTGTCACCTCCCGCACGAGATCAAGACCTTCCATGGGAGGGGACTTTTGGGCCTTTTCAACCAGGGACTCGGGATCCAGGTCGCTTGTGGACAGCGCCGCACGCATGGCCCCGGCCACACGGATTCGCCGGGTGAGCGCCCGGGTGTCCACGCCTTGGATGCCGGGGACGCCGGCCTCCCGAAGGTAATCGGCCAGCGTCTTCTCAGACCGCCAGTTGCTGGGGACCTCCTGGTACTCCTTGACCAGGAGGGCTCGCACCTGGATGTGATCGGACTCCACGTCCCTCGTGTTCACCCCGTAGGACCCGATCAGGGGATAGGTCATGGTCACGATCTGCCCGCAGTAGGAGGGATCCGTCAGGATCTCCTGGTACCCGGACATGCTCGTGTTGAACACGACCTCCCCGGTGGTTTCCACGGGGCCTGTGAATGAGCGGCCTCGAAAGACCGATCCGTCCTCGAGGGCAATCAGCGCTTTCATGAGCTTTGCTCTCCGCTGCCGAGTTTCACGCGAAGCGTTTCAAGAACACGCTTGACGGGATACATCCTCAGATTCCGACACTTCATTCCTCTCGCCAAACCGCAAAGATCGCGAACTGAATCAAAAAATCTTTCATCTCTTGGCGTCTTCGCGTCTTGGCGAGAGGAGCCCGT
>JASFQI010000099.1:0-14644 GCA_050115555.1 Desulfobacteraceae bacterium | reverse complement strand
GGCCTTTCCGCGAGCCACAGCCTCGCGGATCACCCGCGCCACGATGCCTTTACTCAAGGCATCCAGCGCGGAAGTCGGCTCGTCCAGGATGAGGACGGCGGGGTCCAACACCCCCGCCATGGCCAGCAAGGCCCTCTGGACCTGCCCCCCGCTGAGCTGATGCGGATACCTCCGGTGGAGATGCGGTTCCAGACCCACAGACACCAGGGCCTCGGCCGCCCGGTCCAACGCGGGCCGTCGTCCCATGTTCCCCTGATGAATCAACGGTTCGGCCACCTGATCGACGATCCGGTGCAAGGGATTGAGGTTGGCCGCGCCGTTCTGAAACACCATGGACAGATCGGACCACCGAACACGGTTCATGGCCGCCTCGTCTGCCGTGTCCAGCTCCTGTCCGCTCAGGAGGATCCGGCCGCGGACCTCGGCACTTTCGGGCAGGAGTCCCATACAGGCCATCCCCAGTGTGGTCTTCCCGGAACCGGACTCTCCCACCAGGGCCAGGCACATGCCCGGCTCCAGGACAAGGCTCACCTCGTCCAGGGCCAGGATCCCGTGGTCCCCGTCCCGGTAAATCACGCGAAGGCGATCTACGGTGAGGGTCATACCGGTTCCCCCGTCACGGTGCGAAGCCTGGGGTCCAGGACCTTTTCCAGGCCTACGGCCAGAAAGGTCACCCCCATGATGAGCAGGGAGAGGCAGAGCACCGGCGGCATCAGCCAGTGCCACCAGATATCCATGTAGTAGAACTTGAGGGCGTAGCTGATCATCATGCCCAGTGACTTTCGGCTCGGGTCGAACAGGCCCAGGAAGGCCAATGAGGCTTCCATGAACATGGCCATGCGGGCCTTGGCTGCAAACCCGATGAGGTAGAGGGGAAACATCTCGGGCAAGAGGTGGCGCCGGAGGATATATCGCCCGCTCGCGCCCATGCGTACAGCGGCCTTCACGTGCAGGCTCGTTCGCAGGCTCAGGGTCTGGGCGCGGATGGTCTTGCTGATGGTGGGCCACGCAAAGACCGCCAGGAGCAAAGCCAGCACCCAGGGCTCGGGACGAAACAGGGCAGCCGCAAGGATCAAAACCATCACGGCCGGAACGGCCAGGAGCACATCGGCCAGGCGCATAAGGAAAGCGTCCACCGGCCCACCATACCACCCGGCGGCAAGTCCCACGACCACACCCAGCCCAAGGGCCGTGAGCCCGCTCAGGAGCCCGAATGCAACCGTGTTTCGCACCGCATGGAGGAGTTCCGAGAAAATATCCTGACCCCCGTCGTTCACGCCGAGGAGATGCCGAGCGTCGGGCGGTGCAATGGGCTCGAATCCCATGTTCCACGGGTCGTAGGGAGCCAGCGTGGGGCCTAGGAGCGCTACGAAGCCGAATGCCACGGCCAGGCAGAGCCCGACCACGAACCACGGATCCCGAAGCACCTCTTTTCGGTCAATGTGCATTCCGGATCCTCGGGTCGATGAGGCGATACGCGGCCTCGAGGCACAGGATGACACCCAGTACCCCGATGGACGACATCAGCACCACGGATTGAATCACGGGCAGGTCACGGGCCTGAATCGCATTGAACAGAAGAGTCCCCAGGCCGGGGTAGGCGTATATCCGTTCGATGACCAGGGCGCCCGTGATCATGAATGCCAGACGGAGCCCGAACCGTGTGGCCAGGGGCAGCAGGGCGTTTCGGGCCGCATGGGCATATCGGATTCGGATGGGGGACAGTCCCTTGGCCCTGGCGGTCTGAATAAATGGGGCGCGAAGCACCAGGATCATGCTGTTCCGGGTGAGAAGGAAGTTCCCCGGGACATAGGCCAGGATCAGGGTCGTCAGGGGCAGCGCCAGGTGGTGAAGGATGTTTCCGAGCCGATCGATCCCCCCCAGGTCTGCATAGGCGGTCTCCGCTCCCACGGCCGGGAACCAGTTCAGGTTCAGGGCAAACACGAACAGGAGGATCACTCCCGTGCTGATCTCGGGCATGCCCTCCAGGAGAGTCATCCCCCCCACCAGGCCCTTTTCCGCAACCCGGCCATGCCTCCAGGCGGCCTCCACGCCGCCGACAAACCCAGCGGCCATGGACAGGAGGTGGGCCGTCCCCAGAAGAAGCAGGGTCCAGGGAAGGGCCTCGAAGAATAGCTCGGAGACCGGGGTCAGAAAGGCATAGGAGTACCCCCAATCCAGAGTCAACACCCGTGCGAGGTACCCCCCAAATCCGCCCTCCTGTGCATAGTAGGCCCGAAGATCTGCGGCCTCCTCTGCGGTCAGGGTCACCTGGGAGCTCGCATACATGGCCGTGACAAAGTCGCCGGGAAGAAGCCGCGGCACCTGATAGCTCAGGTAGATCATGACGAGGGCGGCCAAAGCGAAGGAAATGACCGTCCCCACGCCTCGCCTCTTTCCTGTCATCTCCCGACCCCCGGTCGCCTTCATGTCGTGCTCCTGCCTCCCCAGTGTGTCAGCGAATCAGCGAAAGCTTGTTCTGAGGGATTGGAATTCCCAGGGCGATCCCGCCGTGCGTGTAGAACCATTCCACCCCCTTTTCGGGGTTGTACGCGGCCATGGAGGCCGGGTAGTAGAGGGAAATCGCCGGGAGCTCCTGAGCGTAAAGGACCTGAATTCGGTAGACCAGCTCCCGGCGTTTGTCCGTATCCATCTCCCGCACCTGGGCTTCCAGCAGCTTCAGAAGCTCCGCATTGGCACCGAACCGGGCCGAGTTCACGGACCCGGTCTTTTCCGGGTGAATCATCCGATTCAGGACCCGCGCATCGCCCAGAAGCCCCCCGTGCCCGGAAATAGCCAGATCGAACTCCCAGTTCAAGACCCTAGCGTCTGTGGTGGCCTGCTCCAGGTGAACCAGATCCACTCGAATTCCGGCCGCTTCGAGCTGCTGCTTCATGACTTCACCGTCCCGGTCCGACACGCTCTCCCCGGCCACGGTGATGTTCGACGCCAGGAGCTCGAGTCGAAGCGGTTCCCCGTCTTTCTGAAAATAGCCTTTGTCGTCCTCCTCATACCCCAGGGATGCAAAGATCTCCCGGGCTCGAGCCGGGTCCGGGGCGTACGTGGGGGTGTCCGGGTTGTAGAAGGGGTGATCCGGGGAGACCAGGCCGAAGGAGGCAGGGCTTCCGAAGCCCCGGTGAGCCTTGTTCACGATGGCCTGCTGATCAATGGCGTGGGCAAGGGCCTGGCGGAAACGCTTGTCCGACAAAGGGGCCTTGCGGTGATTGATCATGAGCTTTTTGTTCCACCCCCGGGGGTTCTCCAGGACCTTCATGCCTTTGACCTTCAGGGGTTCGGCCATGTCCGGCTTGATATTCACCAGATCGGCTTTTCCGCTCAGAAGCGTCATCAGGGGATTGCCCGCCTTGAGGTAGATGAGTTTCTCAGCGCGCGGTTGCCCCCGGTAGTACCCGTCAAAGGCCTTGTACAGGTACGTCCCCTTGGCTTTATGGAACTCCACGAACCGGTAAGGGCCCGTCCCGATGAAAGCCTCGGGCTCGTTGAACGCCTTGGGATCCTCCACGATCTTCCAGATGTGCGCGGGCAGGATCGGCATGGTGGCGCCCACGTACGTCAGAAACGAGGCATCCGGCTTTTTGAGCCGAATCGTCACCTGGTGCGGCCCGGTCTTTTCCGCTCCGGCCAGACTCTCCATGGATACCCAGGCGTACGGATGCTTCCGGAAATACTCGATTGTGAACACCACGTCTTCCGGTCCAAAGGGCTCCCCGTCGTGCCATCGCACGCCGTCCTGAAGCTCGAAAAGAAAGCTTCTGGATGCAGAGTCATAGCGCCAGGCCGTGGCCAGGCCCGGCACGAACCCGTTCTGGTCCTTCCAAACCAGGGACTCGAAAACCCAGCTCATTCGGATGTACCCTGGGCCCCGAGGGTAATGACGGTAGGGGTTGGGATACCCCCAGTCGCCCTTGCCGTCGGCAATGCGGATTTCCGGAATGCGATCTGCGGCCGAAAGGTCTTTCGGGATCCCGCACGTCCCAATCAGAAGCAGCAGGCAGACCAGGATCCCCGCCGCAGCTTTTCCACATCCTCCCTTTCTCATATCCTCCTCCTGGGCCACCGCCCGGAATTTAGTCCTTGTCTTTCCTTTCGTCATTTCTCATCCCCGGGCCTTTTCCGCACATTCCCTGCACAGGTTGCGGCCGGATACCTCCACCATCTTGGAGCGCATGGTGGGTTCCCCGCATACGGAGCAAAGCACCGAGGGCTCGATCTTCGCCTTGCCCGGAAGACGCGTGTCCGAGGCCTGCACGGTGAACAGGTCCTCCAGGGGTTTCTCGAGCACGTCATAGGAGGCTTTCCGATGGTTCGCCCAGAAGGTCTCCCTCTCGGCCTCGGTAGCCGTGTCCTCCCTGATCTTCTGCATCAGATTGCGATGCGCATCGCTCATCTCGACGGCTCCGTCCTTCAAGGCCACGCGCACGCCCTTGCCGGTTCGGCGTCCCAGAAAGGTATACACCTGCTTTCCATAGTCCTTGTACACGAGGTTGCCTTTGCCGAAGGTACACCCGGTCAGCACCTGCACGGCGTCCACACCGCAGGCGTCCGTCTCCACCAGGGCCACGAGTTCCTCGTCAGGGGCCCGGTGCTCCTGAAGCCACGCCAAACCGGCCTTTGCCGCACGGTATCCGATCGCCAGCCCCGGGCAGACATGCCCGTGAAAGTCCGCGCATCGGTTGAAATCGTCAGGGGCCTTCCCTTGGCTTTCATTCATGATGCTCCCCCCAAAAAAAGAAACCACGAATGACTTCTCCTTGTGATCAAGGAGCACCGCCTTCGTGGCTTTCGGTTCACGATGAAATGGACAGGAAAAACGAATTCAGGCGGCTTCGTGCCGCCAATAAACGATACATATCCACCCCTTCCTCGAATGTCAAGGGCGGAAACCGCCTCTTTGAACCGCTCGGCTGTCCGGAAGCGTTGACCTCCATTCAAATCGATTTTACGCCTGGCATGAGAGATCATGCCCTGCTCTTCGTTCATGCCATGGGGAGGTGCAATATATCAGGGAATCAGGCGTTCCCCTCGGTCTTCAGGGCGTCGTGATGCTTTCGGAGGAGCCCCCGGAACTGATGATAGGTCAGCCCCAGGAGGCGGGCCGCATGCTTCTGGCGGTATTGGGTCTGCTCCAGGGCACGGCGAATGCGAAGAATTTCCAGGGCTCGAACGGACTCCTTGAGGGGTTGTTCCATGAGACCGGTCATGGACTCCTGTGTCTCTTCCCCGGATGGGCATTCGGGAGGAGCGGGCATTCCTCGAATAGGCGTTCCTGGTTGCGCCTGCGGAAACGGGTCAAACACGACCCCTGTGATCTTGGGCCCATCGGAGCGATAGACGGCCCGTTCCACGACGTTTTTAAGCTCGCGAACATTTCCGGGCCATGGATACTGCTCGAGTTCGCTCAGGGCGTCCCGGCTGAATCGAGGCACGTCCTGCCACTCAAGCTCAAAGGCCATGCGGGCGGCAAAGTGCTCGGCCAGGACACGAATGTCCTCCTGCCGCTCACGAAGCGGGGGCAGGAGCAAGACCTCGAACGAAAGCCGGTCGAGCAAATCCCGCTTGAAGGTCCCTTTTTCGGTCATGGCGGGAAGATCGGCATTTGTGGCCCCGATGATGCGCACATCCACCTCGACGCCCCTCGAGCTTCCCACCCGCTCGAAACCCCCGTACTCCACGACACGAAGGATCTTTTCCTGTACCTCCATGGGAATGGAGCCGATCTCGTCCAGGAACAGGGTCCCCCCGTCCGCTGCCTCGAATCGCCCTGTGCGGCGTTGGGTGGCACCGGTGAACGCCCCCTTTTCATACCCGAAGAGCTCGGACTCGATGAGGGTGGGGGCCAGGGCCGCACAGTTGAGGGCCACGAACGTCCCCTTCCATCGTCTGGAAAGGTAGTGAAGCCGGGCCGCGGCCAGCTCCTTTCCCGTTCCGCGTTCCCCCACGAGCAGGACCGGGCGATCAATGGGCGCCACACGGGACAGTCGCTCCCGAAAGGCAAGAAAGGCCTCGGACTGGCCAATGGCCTCGGGAAGTCTGGAGGGGGAAGCGGTCGCATGGCTCGAACGATTCAGGGCACTTGGAGGAATATGGTCCATTTTGCTTCAATATAGTAATTTATACTATTGATTAGTATTTTTTACCACAGGCCTCACAGGCTGTCAATCTCCATTTTCCCCTGTATTTCGAGGACTTTTCGTCAATGAAACCTTCGGCACGGTTCCTGCGAAAGGGAAAGACGAAACCATCCGATATGCATGGAAACCACGATCTCAAACAGGAGGCAGTACCATGGGCATTTTTACCAGGTTTCGAGACATCATCAGCGCCAACATGAACGCCATGCTCGACCGCGCCGAGGACCCGGAGAAGCTGATCCGGCTGATGATCCGTGAGATGGAGGACACGCTGGTCGAGCTCAAGGCCTCGTGTGCCGGGGCCATGGCCGAGGGAAAAAAAGTGGAACGGCTCCTCGAAGAGGCCCAGGATCGGGGGGACAAGTGGAGCGATCGTGCGGCCCTGGCCGTTCAGAAGGGCCGGGACGACCTTGCCCGTGAAGCGCTCAACGAAAGGCGACTTTACAGTGAGCGTGTTGCGGCGTTGGAAAAGGATCTTGCCGAGTGTCGGGCACTGACCGATCAGTACCAGGAGGACATTCGACAACTCGAGGATCGCCTGAACACAGCGCGTGAAAAACAGCGGGTGCTCGTCCAGCGTCACGTGCACGCCAACCGTAAGAAAGAAGCCCAACGGGAAATTCGGCGAGCGGACAGCACGGACGCGGTACGCCGTTTCGAGGCCTTTGAGCAGCGTATCGACCGGATGGAGGCCGAGGCCGATCTGGTGAACTTCGGTCGAAGCGAATCCCTTGAGCGGGAGTTTCGCACCCTGTCCGTAGACGAGGACATCGAGCGGGAGCTTCAAGCCCTGAAAGACACCCTTGCCAAGGACTCCGAACCGTCCTCAAACGCCTGATTCCCTCAGAGGGACTGGATAGACGGAGACAATGACGTGGAAATGGGCTTTTCGCGATACACATTCGGGTGGTATAAAAGAGCATCCAATGAAAGGCGTATTCATTCACCCGATATTCCTGGAGCACGAACATGCACGGCGCTATGATTCTCTCCATCATCTTCGGTGGGACCGTTCTCGCCTTGGCGATTATCGGAAGCACCATTCTCATTGCCATCAAAATCGTCAAGGGAGGGATCTCCCCCAAGGGCCGGCGATCGGAAGCCGAGGAGGCCCGGGTCATTCAGGAGATCTACGAAGGACTCAACCGAATGGAATCGCGGGTGGAGGCCCTGGAAACCCTCCTCCTGGATCGAGATAGAAAGGACACTGCCTCATGAAACGGTTCAATCATCTTTTTCGCGGCGGTCTGTACCGCTCTCGAAACGGCGTCATTCTCGGTGTGTGCCGGGGACTTGCCGAGTACTTCGACTTCTCGGTGTTCTGGACACGGGCGGTGGTTGTGGTGGCGCTTTTTCTGAGCGGCTTCTGGCCGATTACCGGACTCTACTTTCTGGCCGCTCTCCTGATGAAGCCCGAGCCGGCCATTCCCATCCCTTCCGAGGAGCACCAGGAATTTTACGACAGCTACGTTCACTCGAGGCACGGGGCCGTGGAGCGGTTGAAAGGGCGGTACGAGCGCCTGGATCGA
Organism: Desulfobacteraceae bacterium; assembly: GCA_050115555.1. Classification (GTDB taxonomy): domain Bacteria; phylum Desulfobacterota; class DSM-4660; order Desulfatiglandales; family HGW-15; genus JASFQI01. Next base: position 6,963 of record JASFQI010000099.1, on the reverse strand, counting down.
CGAATTCGCCGCATGGAGGACGCGGTCACCACACGGGAGTACGACTGGGACCGGCGGCTGAACGTGGACGCCTGAGCGGCCAGGCGCTTCTTCTCCAAATGCCCCTGACGGGCAGGACGAACAGCAGTGGATGGGCATATTGTTCAGTTTTTTAGCCGGCTCCGGAGACCGGGGTGTTCTTTCGCTTCCTGCGCTCCCGGCCTGGTCATTCTCCTGATTTCCCCTCCACCAACTCCTTCACCTCCACGCATTCCTGCGCTGGGGATCGGGCCCTGGGGATGCTCTCCTTCCGGCGCGATCCAGGGTTGGGGCGCGCTCCCATGGGGCCGCCCTGAGCGGAAACCGGGGGCACTTGGATTCCCTGTCCCCCTTACGGGGAGTTGCATCCCGAAAACTTCGACTCTCCCCGCGATAGACTGGAACCACCGTCTGAATCCCTGCGCATCTCGTCGATGTCCGGTCTAGGGGATCGCTTCTCCTCCCCAAACCGAGCGTTTCATATTGCGGCTCAGGGTGGCATTAAGGGAGTGTTCGGACTCACCATATTTTGATGCTCATTAAGAACACGAAGTGCTTGAGCAACCGTGTTCACTCGAAACACCGCTGCAATCTGAAACCCTACGGGATGACCAATTTCACCGAATCTGCGGCGTCATCGGGTGCATCGCATGCGGAGCATAGCGAAACACCGTCTTCCTTGCATCTTCGGCAAACTTGGTCATCGCTCGATTCGGGGAACGGCGAGAGCCCCATGCCCCTCACCCCACGAAACGCATTCCTCCCTTCGAGCCCGAAAAACAGGAGTTCTTCTTTTACTTGCATGTTCAAAGCACTGGAATTCTCGCCAGGCCAAAGTCATAACGCCTTAGGCTCAGCGTGGTTTTCCTGTGTGGCTCCGGGCGAAGGGGTGGGAGGAGGGATCGTGACGTTGCGGAAGGGCCTCGTCTTCGCCGGACTTGTCCGTGGGGGACCCCCTGGCCATTCCCCGCCGAACGGCTGAAAAAGCGAGGAATGAACTGTGACGAACCACGCAGGCGTTTGATTGATGGGAAACTGTACCCGGCGGGGATGGAACAGGGAGGGGGCGGAATCCCCCGCGGGAAAGTCCGTTGCGAAGACCGGCCCGGGAGCTCAGGAACGATCTCCCCTTTCCACCCCGAAGTCCGGAACCTTTCAACTGTACTAAGATCGCTTCACTTCCAAGGGTCTTCGTGTCCTGATGAAAAATACAGGTTACGTTTTCTTCTGCACACACAGGACCCGCTGGCGCCCGCTGTAATCCTGGATCACCTCGTCCGCATCGTAAGCGGCGGTCGCCTCGGCTATGGCCCGGGCCTTTTCGATCTGACCGGGATCCATCTCCACGAGAAGCCACCCCCCCGGCACAAGAAAAGCCGGGGATTCCTGAAGAATGGGCGTCACAAACCGCATGCCGTCTTTTCCCCCGTCCAGGGCCTCACGGGGTTCGTAGTCCCGCACTTCCGGGGCCAGGGTCTTTAATGTCTCCTCGGCGACATAAGGAGGATTGGAGGCAATGAGGTCAAAAGGTTCAACCGGCGCCGCCCGGAACGGCTGGAAGAGATCTCCCTCCACAAACACAATGCGATCCTCCACACCGTGTTGCTCGGCGTTTCGGCGTGCCATGCTCAAGGCCTTCGGCGACACATCGCTCGCGTACACCCTCGCATTCTTCCTCTCGCGGGCAAGGACTACAGCCAGAATCCCCGACCCGGTCCCCAGGTCCAGGACCCTTTGAATGCGACCCGGGGGAGAAGAAGGATCCGTCTCGAGCGCAGACAGGGCGCGTTCCACGAGCCGCTCTGTCTCCGGCCTCGGAATGAGGACGCCTTCTGACACCTCGAAATCGAGGGACCAGAACTCCTGCCGACCGCGAATGTACTGGAGGGGCTCACGGTGAGTACGTCTTCTGACGAACTCCCGGTACCCTGCGAGTTCGTCTTCTTTCAGAGGTTGATCAAAACGGAGGTACAGGTCGAGGCGGCGGCATCCGAGATGGTGGGCCAAAAGGAGCTCCGCATTCAGCCGCGGGCTGTCGATTCCTTTGGACGACAGGTAGTCGGCGGTGACGTCCAGGAGCGGTTTGATGGTCCAGAGACGAGGGGCCATATTTGGCTCTCGGCAGGAACAGGTCCGGGAAAAGCCCTCAGGAGCCCTTGAGCGCTTCGGCCTGAAAGTGGGTGATCAAAGGATCGATGAGCGGGTCCAAGTCGCCCTGAAGCGTCGCTTCGAGCTTGTACAGGGTCAAACTGATGCGGTGGTCGGACACGCGGCCTTGAGGGAAATTATAGGTACGGATCTTCTCGCTGCGATCGCCAGAGCCTACCATAGTGCGCCGTTCCTCGGAAATGCGGGAGTGCTGCTCGGCCTGCTGAAGATCCAGAAGCCGGCTTCGAAGCACCTTCATGGCCTTGGCCTTGTTCTTGTGCTGGCTTTTCTCGTCCTGGCAGCTGACCACGAGGCCCGAGGGCAGGTGGGTAATACGGACGGCGGAGTCCGTGACGTTCACATGCTGGCCGCCGTGACCTGATGCACGAAAGACATCAACCCGCAGGTCCTCCGGGTTGATCTCCACGTCCACTTCCTCCGCCTCGGGGAGCACGGCTAATGTGACCGCCGATGTGTGGATTCGACCCTGGGTTTCGGTCTCCGGGACCCGCTGGACGCGGTGGACCCCACTCTCATGCTTGAGTCGGCTGTAAGCGTTTCGTCCCTCGATCAGGAGAATAACCTCCTTGAATCCCCCGATACCGGTGTCGCTCTGACTCAAAATCTCCGTCTTCCATCCTTTGAGCTCGGCATATCGAACGTACATGCGAAAAAGATCCGCTGCAAACAGGGCCGCTTCCTCACCTCCTGTACCGGCACGGATCTCCAGGATGATATTCTTTTCGTCGTTGGGATCCTTGGGCAGGAGCAGGACTTTGAGCTCGTTTTCCAACGCGGCACGTTTTTCTTCGAGCCCGTGGATTTCCTCCCTGGCAAGTTTCCGCATGTCGGGGTCCGGATCGTCCAGTAGAGTGCGGTTGCTCTCGATCTCTTCCTGGACCTCCTTGTAGGATCGATAAGCGTTCACAATCGGAGCGAGACTGCTGTGTTCCTTGAGGTACTTCTGGTAGGTTTTTTGATCGGAGATGACTTCCGGCTTGGCCACCTCGGCTTCCAGAAAGCCAAACCGATCCTCCGTCTCTCTGAGCTTGTCGAACATGGATCCCCGGATCCTTTAGTGCGCGTCTAGAAACAAATTCCCCCGGAACGGGGGAACTTGAAAATGCTTCGCTCGCGCAATCCTCATCCCGCTGAGGCGGGAACGCGGGTTTACCGAGCGGTATTCATGTGATCAGAATGTCTTATCATTCGGGATTCCCCCAGCTTGCGCGGCGGGGAAACTCAAAGGTTGGGTCCATGCAAGGCCGACTTCAGGAGGACGAGCCCTTGCTCTCCTTCAGCTTGTCGTACTTCGCATACTTCTTCTTGAAACGCTCGACGCGCCCGGCAGAGTCCACAAGTTTCTGCTTTCCGGTAAAAAACGGATGGCACATGGAGCAGATTTCCACCTTGATCTCCTTGGCCGTGGACCCGGTCTCAAACTCGTTGCCACAAGCGCAGTGCACAATCGTTTTGCGGTATTCTGGATGGATGTCTTTCTTCATGACGCCTTCTCTCCTTACTGCAATCTACTGACTCATGGAAGCTAAAAACTCTGTATTATCCTGGGTTCCTTTCATTTTGTCCAGCAAAAATTCCATGCTGTCCACGGGAGTCAGGGGCGCCAGCAGCTTTCTCAGAATCCAGATCCGGTTCAGATCGGCCGGTTCCACGAGCAGCTCCTCCTTGCGGGTCCCGGAGCGGTTGATGTCGATGGACGGGAACACTCTTCGATCACTCAGTTTTCGGTCCAGGTGAATTTCCATGTTGCCGGTTCCCTTGAACTCCTCGAAGATCACCTCATCCATGCGACTTCCCGTGTCGATAAGGGCCGTGGCAATAATCGTGAGGCTCCCACCTTCCTCCACGTTTCGGGCCGCTCCGAAAAAGCGTTTCGGTTTGTGCAGGGCGTTGGAATCCAGCCCCCCGGAAAGGATCTTCCCGCTGGGAGGAACGGTGGCGTTGTAAGCCCTCGCCAGCCGTGTAATGCTGTCCAGCAGGATCAGCACATCGCGCTTGTGCTCCACGAGCCGCTTGGCCTTCTCGATGACCATCTCGGCCACCTGGACGTGACGCTGCTGCGGTTCATCGAACGTGGAACTGATGACTTCCGCCTCCACGGACCGTTGCATGTCTGTGACTTCCTCAGGCCGCTCGTCGATCAGCAGCACGATCTTGTGGATCTCCGAATCGTTGGCCGTCACACTGTTGGCGATGTTCTGAAGGAGCATCGTCTTGCCCGTTCTGGGCGGGGCCACGATGAGACCTCGCTGACCCTTGCCGATCGGCGTCATGAGATCCATGATGCGCGTAGAGTAGTTATCCGCTTTTGTCTCGAGGGGGATTCGCGTTTCGGGATAGAGCGGGGTCAGGTTATCGAAGAGGATCTTTTCCCGCGAAATCTCCGGGTTCTCGTGATTGACCAGCTCGACCTTGAGCAAGGCAAAGTACCGCTCCGAGTCTTTGGGGGGCCGAATCTGACCGGAAACCGTATCTCCGGTTCGCAGGTTGAACCGCCGGATCTGGGAGGGGGAGATGTAAATGTCATCCGGACCGGGCAGGTAATTGGAATCCGGCGCACGCAGGAACCCGAACCCATCCGGCAGGATTTCCAACACGCCTTCCCCGTAGATCAGGCCGTTTCGTTCGGACTGGGACTGCAACAGGGAAAAAATGAGCTCCTGCTTGGGCATGCCCGATGCCCCGTCGATATGGGCCTCCTTGGCCATATCGGTCAATTCGTTGATCTTCATCTTTTTCAATTCGACGAGGTTCATAATTTGCTCTCCGGTTTTTGTTTCAAGACTCTCCCACTTTACTGGTTCCAGCGGTCCATCTTCATGGCACGCTGCTCCTGCGGAACGATTCCTCCAATCCCGGTGAAGGGAATGCAGGGCCCCGGTCACTCCATTTTGATGCCGTTTAAAAAAAGCGCGTGAAGTTCTTCCATGCCATTTCTATGCCATCTCGACCCCGGCGGTTTTCGAAACCGTCTGCCTTGCCCTGACGCTGGAAACTCCTTCTCCAAGGGAAACAGGAACCCGTGAGCCCGCTTTTGGCACAGGAATGGGACTTTGCTGGCAAATCACCCCTCCCTTGGGGGTTCACTGATCGTTTGGAGACCCATTTATGCATATTGAGGGAAGATGGCGCAGCAGATTACCCGTGAAGTCTGTGTTGATATCCGGTAATACCGAATCCTGTGAAAGGCAGGAAAACCATGGTATGTCTCTACATACCGTCAATTTCCGCCCCATGTCAAGGGATTTTCTCCCCCTCGTTCAAGCCTTGCAGCGCTTCCATCACTTGTGTCATATCCATCGGAACCGTGGCCTCGAAACGGCGAAACTCCCCGGTTTCCGGGTGAACAAAGCCCAGACACCGCGCGTGAAGCATCTGCCGCCCCAGGAACGCTCGAATGCCGTCCAGACCGGGGAACTGGGCTTTCCACCACTTCCGCTTCGGTCCGTATACCGGATCCCCGATAACGGGATGGCCGATATGAGAAAGATGCACCCGGATCTGGTGTGTTCGACCGGTCTTCAATTGAATACGGAGCCGGGCGAACAGGCGTTCGTAGCGTTCCTCCACACGCCACAGTGTGAGCGCGCCGCGGCCCGACGTTGCGACCACAGCCATGCGTTTACGGTTCTTTGGATGCCGCCCGATGGGTAGATCGATCCGCCCTTCGTCCTGTCGTGGACTTCCATGCACGAGCACCACATATTCCTTCTGCACCCGCCCGTCCTTGAACTGCCGGGAAAGGTGTTCGTGCACCCGGTCGTTCTTGGCCACCACGAGGAGGCCGGATGTGTCCTTATCGAGACGATGCACAATGCCGGGTCGTGTCACCCCGCCAATGCCGGAGAGATCCCGGCAGTGCTCCAGCAGTCCGTGCACCAGGGTGCCGGTGGCATGCCCGGGGGCGGGATGAACCACCAGGCCGGCGGGCTTGTTCACGACAAGAAGCGCGGCATCTTCATAGAGGATGTCGAAATCGATGGGTTCCGGTTCCAGCCGGCTGGATCGTGGCGGTGGGATCGTCAAATCGACCCGGTCGCCCGACTTCAAGGCATAGCTCGCCTTGCCCGTTCGGCCGTTGACGGTCACATATCCGGCCTTGATGAGGTCTTGAATTCTGGATCGCGTAAGTTCTTTGACCTGGAAAGCAAGATAAGTGTCAATGCGTTCGCCGGCTTGAGTTTTGGAAATGCGGAAGCTGAAATCCCTGCCTGATTCTTGAATCACGTCAAAGTGCTCTGGTGGCCTCAATGCGAACAAACCTTCAGCCGAATATCTTGTCCAGATCCTTTTCGACCTGAACCTCTTCCACCTTTTTTGCGAGAGAGATCTCCTTTACCAAAAGACTGCGTGCCGTATCCAGCATTTTTCGTTCCCCGAACGAAAGCTCCTTTTCCGTCTTGAGCATAAGCAGATCCCGGTATACTTCAGCCACTTCATAGACCGATCCTGTCTTGATCTTTTCCATATACTCGCGATACCGGCGGTTCCAGGTCTGATTGTCTACGGCGACGTCCCGTTTCTTCAGGATACTGTAAAGTTTCGGAACTTCCCTCTTAGCAATAAGTTCCCTCAATCCCACGTTGTTCACGTTCTTCGTCGGGATCATAATTTTCATATCGTTCTCGAGGATCCTCATCACGTAGAAGTCCTGACAACACCCCGAGATCTCCTGGCTCTCGATCTTTTCGATCACTCCGACGCCGTGAGCCGGGTATACAGCCAAATCACCAATGCTAAACATGGACAAACCCCCGTCATTCACAGGGCAAACGC
>JASFQI010000098.1:0-14653 GCA_050115555.1 Desulfobacteraceae bacterium | reverse complement strand
GTACTTCGAGGAGCATCCAGATCGAACCCATGCCATGGAAAGGGAGCGGAGCATCAAGAAGCGGAAGAGCAAGGCGTACATTTGGGAACTGGTTCAAACGTCCCGCGCATAGGCGGGAAGGTGGAAAGTTGCGGCTTCGGCTTTCACCGGTTAACGAGTCCGAATACGCGTTGAAACAGAATCAAAAAAAAGGCAGGGTAAAAAACCCTGCCTTAAAGGTCCCTTCATTCTGAATTCTCGATGTATAGAGCCCTTCCTCTATCGTTCAGAATGAAATACTTGGTTCGGAATAGCGGATGGTAATGGTACAGGCCCCCCTTCCCGCCCCATTACCATCCTCACACAACATCGTGAGAAAATTCCGTGTTCCGAACAATCAGCGTTGACGGTCTCCTATAATCCTTTTCGGGCGCTTTGAAAATGCTGTAATCGGACAATCCGCCAAAGCCGGAGATAAATCTCCTGATTCCGGGACCTTTCGCCTCCATCATTTTTCTTTTCTTCGAAATTTCCTGGCAAACCCCCCCAAACCGATGAGACCGCACCCAAGGAGAAGCATCGTCGCAGGTTCAGGAGTATGATACGCAGTAGTGCTCCATTCCCGGTAGTGGGATAATGCATATGGATTTGAATTAGTACTCGTGTCAAATTGAAAGGTAAATTCGTCTACTACAAGATCTTCTACATAAAAGAGAGCGAAACCGCCATTATCACTATCATACTTAAGGCTGAGATAGACTGCATCAGCAGAAAGGGGTATTGTACCACCAATGACTTCATCATAAGGCGGATTAAGATAATTGTCATCTTTGACAGTGGGATCTATAATCTCACCTTCTTCAAACTTAGACTCTACTTCTCTGTAAAAAAGAGATAAAAAAGGGTAAGAAGTTCCATATTCATTGTTGTATTTTTCAATTAGAAATGTGATATTTGAAAATGTATCTTGGTGACTAGGGTTATTTGCGTCCTGCGTGTACCCCTGCGTATACCAATACTTCAATTCTTCCGTTCCCCCGATATATAGACCATCATATTCTGAAAAATAGTCGGCATCAGAAGGATATGAAAACGCATATGTCACAAACGCCAAACTGAGGAAAAAGATGAATAAGATAAAACCCAATTTTCTCATGCTTTTAGTCTCCTTATTATCGCTTTTTATTGTTCATAAAAGGTTCATTGCAGAGTCATCGAATCCGTTCATTGGATTCTACGGCTACATGAGCAAAAAGCATTCCGAAAAAACGAGCCTCAAGAATCTATTTTATATATAATAATCAGCTACATACGAAGATACTAAATATGGAATTGAAGGGGCGTGTAAAAGCTTGCCCACGCCGGTATGGGGGGGGTCCTTTGATGGCAACGAATTACACGCTTTAATGGGAATGTTGAACTCAGGTATGGAATTCATGCGGTTTAAAGAAGGGAAACACGGGGACGTTCTTCCATGCCTCGCCAAAGGCGTCGCTGAAATGTGATGCTTCCCTTTTCAGGGTCAGCGCGTTCCGGGAAAGGCCTCAGGTTACTGAGGAAGGTGAATCAGGCCGAACATCGGGGCCTTTTCGATTTATTAGTTTCATCCAATCGGTATTCCCTGATATTGCACGCCAAATAATCGGAAAATCCAGTTTGACATATCGGATATACATGCATTAGGCTCTCCTCACAATGTGATCCATTCCTGTAGGAGCTTTTCAATGCACATGGTTTTCGGCTTTACCTGACATAGCAACCGCGTTTCCGCCCGGGTTCGGTGGACCGCGAGGTAAAGCAAAAAATCCCCGCCTTTCCGGCAGCCCTGAACACCGGTCAATAACGCCCTGTTTCAATCATTCGGAATCCGCAGGTCACGGCCATTTTTTCCATCGGCAGTTGCTTGCGGATTCCAGCAGCAGAGCCCTCATGGAGAAAAACCATGCGGGTCGAAGACAGGAGGAGACACATGAGTAAAGAGGCATACCGCAGTATGTGGGAGGGCCTTGGGCTGGACCCGAAGGCCCATGACGCCCTTTTGGATGTCTTGGGAAAGGCCTACCAGGATATCTACCTGGCCCAGGCACAACGACCAGACGGCATGGGATACTTTGATTTCGTCATGAGCGAGGTGCATGGACTTCGGATCAAGGAATTGATGGACGAGAAAGCGGCAGGGAAAAAGGTGGTCGGCTCGTTCTGTGTGTTCGTGCCGGAGGAGATCGTGCGGGCAGTGGACGCCACCCTGGTCGGGCTCTGCACGGGTGCTGATTTCGCCATGGAAGAGGTGGAAAAGCTCCTTCCCAGAAACACCTGCGCCTTGATCAAGTCCGCCTTCGGGTTCAAGGCGGGGCAGGTGTGTCCCTACCTCGAGTCCGCCGACATGATCGTGGGAGAGAATACCTGCGACGGGAAAAAGAAGTCCTACGAGGTCCTGGACGGTCTTGTGCCGAACCTCTATGTCATGGACCTCCCACAGACCAAATCTCCGGAAGGCAGGCAGTTGCTTTCTGCCGAGTACGCACGGTTCAAGAAAGCCATGGAGGACCTTTCCGGTGTGACTCTAGACGAGGAGAGGCTCAGGAAGGGGATCGAGATCGTCAACAACAAGCGCAAGGCCATACACCGGCTCGCTGGCCTGCGAAAACACGATCCCGCAGCCATCTCCGGACTGGATGCGTTGCTTATCAACCAGGTCTTCTTTTACGACGACCCGGTGCGGTATACAGAGTCGGTCCACAAGATCTGTGATGAGCTGGAGCAGCGAAACGAAAAAGGCGAAGGGGTCTTCCCGAAAGGGACCCCCAGGATCCTCCTGTCGGGCTGTCCCATGGCTGTGCCCAACTGGAAGCTCCCCTGGATCATCGAGTCCTCCGGTGCGGTTATCGTGGGAGAGGAGTCCTGCGTCGGGGAACGGGGGACGCGAAACCTGACCAAAGACTCCGGGGACTCGGTCGAAGCGCTCATGGATGCCCTTGTCGAGCGTGCCTTTCAGATCGACTGCGCCATTTTCACGCCGAACCCGGACCGCCTCCACCACATCGAGGACATGGCTCGGGAGTATAAGGCCGATGGCGTGATCCACTATGGGCTCCAGTTCTGCCAGCCCTACATTACGGAATCCATGCCCGTGGAAAAGGCCTTGGAGGATGCAGACATCCCCACGCTTCGTATCGAGACCGACTACAGCATGGAGGATGTGGGACAGCTCAAGACCCGTATCGAGGCCTTTGTGGAGCAGCTCCAATAGGAAAGGGGATCATCGAAGAATGAGATGCGCGGGCATTGACATTGGTTCTCGAAGCATCGAACTGGTGCTCGTCGAGGAGGGGCGCATTCTGGAGCAACGCCAGGCCGACTCGGGGTTTGATCCCATGGCCCAGGCCCGCACTCTGCTCGAGGGCCTTTCCTATGACCGTATCCTGGCTACCGGCTATGGAAGGCACCTCTTCGAGCTGTCCCTCGATGCGCCCACAGTGACGGAGATCAAGGCGTATGCCGTGGGCGCCGGCTTCCTGTTCCCGGAGATCACGACGATTCTCGATATCGGTGGCCAGGATTCCAAGGCCATTGCCCTTCGCGAAAAAGGGTGGGTCAAGAAGTTCGAGATGAACGATCGTTGTGCCGCAGGCACAGGAAAATTCCTGGAGATCATGGCCCAGTCCCTGGGATACCCGCTGGATGATTTCGGGCGGGCCGCGCTCGAAGCGGACAAGGAAATCCAGGTAAGCAGCATGTGCACGGTATTTGCCGAGTCCGAGGTGACCTCCCTTCTGGCCAGGGGAGAAGACCGCAAGGCCATTGCATCGGGCCTTCACCGGTCGGTCGTACGAAGGGCTGCTGGCATGCTCAAGAGGATCGAAGCCACAACCCCCATCCTGTTTGCAGGGGGCGTGGCGCTCAATCCCTGCATGGTACAGTACCTGGCCGAAGCCACGGGAAAAGAGATCGTGATGCCCGAGAAGCCTCAAATGACCGGGGCATTGGGTGCAGCACTCATTGCTGAGGAATCCTCCTCGAAACGTTACGTCACAGGCTAGAGCGGGGGCAATGGCGCTGGGCGCCCCGCGGACTTCAAATCCGTCGGCCCGGTCTGCAAAACCGGGAGGAGGTTCGATTCCCCTTGCCCCCTCCACGCCCTTGCCGGTCTCCTCCTTCTACCTTAAGACATGGCAAAGGAGATGAACATGGCTCCATTGTTTGAACCGGTGATCGCTGCCTTTTGCTGTCGGTGGTGTTCCTATGCAGCAGCCGATCTGGCGGGATCCATGCGGATCCATTATCCGCCAAACATCAGGATCATCATGGTCCCTTGCACGGGCAGGGTCGACATCCTTCATCTCCTTCGTGCCATTGAAGATGGAGCGGACGGCGTTTTTCTATCGGGATGCCTGATCGGCGACTGCCATTATTCGACAGGCAATGAAAAGGCGACCAAGAGGGTTGCGGCAGTGAAAAAAATTTTATCAGAGATCGGGGTTGAACCGGACAGGGTGGAGATCTTTTACAACTCCTCTGCCATGGGGCCTCAATTTGCAGAGACATGCAGGTCCTTCACGGAGAGGATCAGGCAATTGGGGCCGACATATCCCGCGGATGAAGAAGGAAACATTTCGCTTGCAAGCCATGGCTGAAAACATACCCCCCCAAAGCACCGTCCTCATTAAGGGGGCCGGTGAAAAGGCCAGTGCGGTGGCCCACCGTCTTTACAAATACGGGTTCCGCACGATCGCCATGACCGATTTACCCGCCCCTCGGTCTGAGAGAAGGGGGGTCTGCTTCTGTGAGGCGCTTTATGATGGCTCAAAAACGGTCGCCGGGGTGGTTGCGGAGAAAGCATGTCCTTCACTCGATAGCATCCGAGCGCAATGGGCGAAAGAGCACATCCCGGTCATTCCGGATCCGGGAGCTGAAGTGCTTCGGGTTCTGAGACCGGATATCCTGATCGATGGTGTGATGGCGAAGAAAAACAAGGGGACAGGGATCACGGATGCGCCCCTTGTCATTGCCTTGGGGCCCGGGTTTGTAACAGGAAAAGATGCCCATCTCGTCGTGGAAACCAATCCCGCCAGCACCCGCCTGGGACAGGTCCTGTCCGACGGACAGGCAGAACCGGACACGGGCATTCCCGAATCGATCTGCGGCCTGACCAGGGAAAGGCTCATAAGAAGCCCGGCAAGCGGAGTTCTCAAGTCTAGCAGGAATATCGGCGACAAAGTGGAGAAAAACCGTGTCATAGGCTTTGTAGAGGACGCAAACATTGTGGCCCCCATGAGAGGGGTTATCTGGGGTCTTATGAGAGATGGGCTCCGGGTGAAGATAGGGCAGAAGATCGGCGATGTGGACCCGCGAGGCAAAAAGGAGCCATGCTTTCAGATCGCCCCACAGGCCGGGTCTATTGCCGAGGGAGTGCTTCGGAGCATTATCCGCCATTGAAGAGAGCGAGTCCTTTCTCGTGAAAAAGCAGGTCACCATAGGCGTTGCCGGGCATGTGGACCATGGAAAAACGAGCCTTGTAAGGTCCCTGACCGGCATTGATACGGATCGAATGCAGGAGGAGAAGCGCAGAGGACTCTCGATTGATTCGGGAATCGCGCGCATGGAGCTTGCGGCTGGTGCCGGCGTCTCTTTGGTCGATGTCCCGGGGCATATCCACTTCCTGAAAAACACGATCCGGGGTCTTTACGGGGTGGACGCATGCATGCTCGTCGTATCGGCGGATGACGGCGTCATGCCTCAAACCAGGGATCACCTGGAGATTCTCCGCATGTTCGGGGTGGAAAGGGGCATTGTGGTCCTGACCAAGGCCGACCTTGTGGATGAGGAAACCCTGGAGCTTGGGGAGCTTGAGATCCGGGAGATGCTTGAGGGAAGTTTCCTGGAAGACTGCCCTGTGATCCCCTTTTCAGCGATAGAGGGGACAGGGACCGATGAGATCCGCATGGAGCTCGAAAGGCTGTTCGAATGGGTCACATGCAAAGACCCTCACGCACCCTTCAGGTTGTGGGTGGACCGGGTCAAGAGTTTTTCTGGATTCGGCACCGTGGTAAGCGGCACGGTCCTTTCCGGGACGATTCAGGAGAACGATCCCGTACAGCTCCTTCCCAACGCGGTGGTGACCCGCGCCAGATCACTCGAGTCCCATCACGTCAAAGAGCACCGGTTGCAGGCTGGACAACGGGCCGGCATCAACCTCCACAAGATATCTCTCAAGGAGGTGACAAGGGGGATGGCCCTTACTGAGCCCGGTGCGCTCGAGCCGATCTATCTTCTGAACGCGGATATTCACGTCCTGAAAAGCGCCAGGGACCCCCTCAGGAACAGGCACAGGGTCAAGATGCATCTTGGTACATCCGTGACCAACACCCAGGTGGTTCTCATGGAGAAGGACTTCCTTGCACCCGGTGAGCACGGTCTTGCCCAGCTACGTCTCATGAGACCCTTAGGCGTCATGCCCCTGGACCCCTTTGTCCTGTCCCTCCTGAACAAGCAGTCCCTCATAGGGGGCGGAAGAGTCCTGGAGATTCCAAAACAGAAATTCCGGCCGGCCAAAGCGGAAAGGATCATCCCTTTTCTCAAGGCATTGAAGGCGGCGGATGTGCCGGCGTTTGTGGACCTCGTTCTTCATATGGAACGAAACCGTTTCATCACCTCGGAGGGGCTCGGCCGTGCCACGGGTCTTCCCTCCTCGCGGTTGAAGCGAGAGCTTGAAAAAAGGCACAGGAAAGGGGATGTGATCTCCTTCGGGCCCCGGGGCTTCTTTCCCAAGGCGGTCTTTCGTACCCTGAAAAAGGAGACATTGAAAGGAGTGGAAACGCTCCTGGCTGAAAACCCACTGAAAAAAAGCGTTTCTTCCGAGGAGATCCGAAGGGTTGTGGCCCCTGCTCTTGAAGACATGCCTTTTCAGCGGATGTTGTCGGAGCTCTCGAACGAGGGAAAGCTGATCAAGCAGGATGGCAGATTCAGGATCCCCAACCTCTCGGTCCAACTCTCGGAGGAGAGGGAGACGCTCATCCGCATGCTGCTGGATTATGCAGAAGGATCCTGGTTTGTGCCCGTCAGCGCGGGTTCTTTCTGTAAGCTCCACAGAGGGAAGTATCAAAAAAACGAGATCCAGAGACTCCTGGACTACCTCAACGTGGAGAAACGTCTCATCCGGCTCAACAACATGCGCTTCATGATTCCCCGAGCCATGGACGAGATCAAAGAAAGGGTGCGGTCACACATCGAGGAAAAGGGAGACCTCAAGATTGCCGACTGCAAAAGGATCCTGGGCTATGGGAGGACGGTGGGAGTGCATGTGTTTGATTATCTGGATTCCGTTGGCTTTACCGAACGAGAGGGTGAATCAAGAATTCTGAGATGATCCGTCTTTAGGCCTGCCTCCCAATAGCCGCTGCCGTGTTTTCCTTCGTTACGATCCGGACGCCTGTCATCCGGTGGTGTATCCTTTTCAGCCATGAACAGGGAATGGCCCGGGGAGGCCTAATGTTCGCACATTCCGAATATGAGGTTTTGGAGCAAAGAGGTATGGGTCTGGAAAGACGAAATGCCAACGGATCTCATTCCGACAGAAAGAGGTGAATCGCTTCGCGATCCGCGCTCCGCGCCGCTTCAAAGAACACTTCCGAGAAGGTAAGGTGGGGCAACACCGTCCGCTTGAGGTGATCCAGGTCCAGCCCGTTTTGTATCGCCATGACCGCCAGGCCGATGACCTCCGTGGCGCAGGGTCCCAGGACGTGGGCCCCCAGAAGTGCGCCTGATTTCTCTTCAAAAACGGCGTACAGCACCCCCTCGTCGCGACCGACGGTTGCGGCACGTCCGCTCGCTGCAAAGTAGAACTCCCCCGTTTTTACGTGAAACCCCGCCTTCTTGGCCTGATCCTCGCTATGCCCCACCGAAGCGACCTCCGGGTCCCCATAGACGCAGTTCGGAACGGGTCCCGGTGCCGGAGAATGCCCGTCCGTCATGTGTTCCACGGCGGCAAGGGCCTGTGAAATGGCCTTGTGTGCCGCATAGGGAGGGCCACAAAGATCTCCGACTCCATAAATTTCCGGCGCGAAGCGGTTCGTGCCCTTGTCATAATAGAGCATCTCGTCCTCGACCCGAAGCCCACCTGTTTCCGGCATAAGTCCGCAAAATGAGGGCTTTCTCGAACCGATGAGAAGGACGCGTTCTACCTCCAGGGCTTCCTGGCCTGCGTTGGTCCTGAGGTGGAGCTGGATCCCGCCTGCATTGCGGTGCTCCAGACCTAGCGCCCGCGTTTTCGTGTGGACGCGAATGCCGCGGGAACCGATCACGGTTCGATAGCGGCTTGAGATACGCCGGTCTTCACGGGGAAGAAGACGCTTTTCCTGTTCCACCAGGTGAACTCGAGTCCCCAGATTGGCGAAAAGCGATGCGAACTCTACACCTCTACCCCCTGCACCCACCACGGCCAGGGTCGCAGGCACCCGGTCCAGCATAAGCGCCTGATCGGTGTTCAAGACCCATCGGCCGTCGGGCTCGATCCCGGAGACCGGCTTTGGCTCAGAGCCCGTGGCCAGCACGATCCATCTGGGGACGATGTCGGTGGTCGAACCGTTCTGGCCGGTTACCTGCACCCGCATGGGTCCGATGAACGCGGCTTCCCCCTGCAAGATCACCACTCCGTTTTCCTTCAATGTAGCCGCGATTCCAGCCACGGCTCCTTCCACCACCGTTTGGGTGCGCTCGACCAGACGGGATCGGTTGATGCGGATGTCGCCCTTGAGAAAAGGTGCGTTTTGCACCATCGCAATGATGCGGCTGTTCTCCAGTAGGGTCTTTGTGGGAAGACAGCCCCGGTTGAGACAGATGCCACCTATGGTTTCACGCTCCACCAGAAGGACCTGGAGGCCTTTTTGAGCCCCGGTGATGGCTGCGGTGTATCCACCAGGTCCTCCTCCGATCACGAGCAGGTCGCACGTCGTTTCACCCAACGCTTCCTCCTTTGCAGGTCGCAATGAACCGCATCGGTGATGATGATTCCAATTTTTTTGCTTTTTTCATCCCTTCAGCATGCCCCGGAGCTGTGCCCTGTCTTCAATGATTTCCTTTACCCGCCCCAGGAAAAGCGATGCCGGGACGCCGTCCACAATTCGGTGGTCATGGGTGAGGCAGAGGTGGGTCATGGTCCGGACCACCAGCGCTCCGTCTTTCACGGCTGGGCCGGGGGCGATTTTTCCAACTGCGAGGATGGCGCTTTCGGGGGGATTGATGATGGGGGTGATGATGTCGGTTTCCACGCGGCCGCCGCTCGTCAAGGTGAACGTCCCTCCCTGATAATCCTCCGGTTTCAGCTCACCGGCACGCGCACGTGTGGCCAGATCCTTGACTTCGTGGCTGATCTCCTCGAGTCCTTTTCGATGAGCCTTCCTCACTACCGGTACGACCAGTCCGTCGTCCAGGGCTACGGCGATCCCTATGTTCACGTCTTTCCAGCAGAGGATCTCATCTCCCACCAGGGAGGCGTTGAGCACGGGAAACTCGAGGAGGGCGGCGGTCAGAACCTTGACCAGCATATCCACGTAGGTGATCCGTGTCCCGGGATTCCGCTCAAGCCACTCATCGCGGTAAGCGGCCATCTCGGTCATGTCCGTCTCCGATACAATGGTGAGCTGCGCGCTTTCCTGAAGGCTGCGGGTGAGGTTATCCGCGATGGTCTTCCGCATGCCGATGAAGGGAATCCTCTGCCGGGGCTCTCCCTGAGAATGCGATATCTCCGAAGAAGCTGCAGGCACCTCCGGAGTCGGTTCCTCCTCATCGTCGAACGAGAGGCTGACGCCTTCGGCATCGTCCTCTACTTCGGACGCGCTTTCTGCAGTGCCGCTCTCCATATAGGCCTCGTAAGCCTCGGGGCCGTCCGCCACCACGGCAAGAAGATCCCCGATCTGCGCCTTGTCCTTTGCCGCCTTGAGGTAGTAAACGAAACCGCTCTCGGGTGCCTGGATCTCATAGGTGACCTTGGACGTCTCGATCGTAAGGATAATATCGTCCTTTGAGACGGAGGCTCCATGCTCCTGCGAAAGCTCCAGCACTGTGACCTCGCCCTGGCTCATACCCGTTTTGGGTACGCGAATTTCCGTGATCATGTCGGCAACCGCTCCATCCAAGGGAAGAATCGGCCGTGCCCGTCTGTCTTGCCGGTGAAGGCGCGGCCGGCTGTCTATGCAAGCACCGATTTCACGGCGCGAATCACATCATCCTTGTTGGGCATGTAAGAGTCTTCGAGGACCCCGCTGCAGGGAATCGGCACCATCGGCGCTGCCACTCGTGCCACCGGGGCTTTGAGAAGATCCATGTGCTCTCCCACGGCTGTTGCCGCCAGGTCAGCGCCCAGCCCCCCCCGCAGGCGGCTTTCCTCAACGGTCACCAGGCGTCCGGTCTTTCCCAGGGAACGAAATATGGTATCCGTGTCCAACGGGACGATGGTGCGGGGATCGATCACCTCGACCTCCACGCCTTCCTGCGCCAATTGGGACGCGGCGGCCAGGGCCTCGTAGACCATGACGCCGAAAGCCACAATGGTAACGTCCCCGCCTTCCCGTACCACGTTGGCCTCGCCGATAGGAATCGTGTACTCCTCCTCGGGTACCTCTCCTTCCACACCGCCGAAGACCAGCTTCTTGTGCTCGAAAAAGAGCACCGGGTCATCGCTACGGACGGCCGACTTGAGAAGCCCCTTGGCGTCATACGGGGAGGAGGGCTCCAGCAGAATCAGCCCGGGCACCTGGATGAACTGGCTTTGGAGGGACTGGGAATGCCCGAATCCCACCCGAAGCCCTGCCCCTACAGAGGTGCGTATGGTCACGGGAAGGGTGTACTGCCCTCCCGTGACGTAATGCCATTGGGCCAGATTGTTGCAGATCTGGTCCATGGCCAGGAACGCGAAGTCGCAAAACATGATCTCCAGCACCGGACGAAGGCCGTTCATGGCCGCCCCGATAGAGACCCCTGTGATGGCGTTCTCTGCAATGGGGGTGTTCAGAATGCGTTCCTCGCCGAAGGTGTCCACAAGTCCCGTGGTCAGGCCGAAAGGTCCGACCCGAACGTCTTCCCCGAGGACAAAGACTGCCTCGTCCCGGCGCAGCTCCTCTGCCAGGGCTTCGTTCACGGCTTGGATGAAACTGATCTTACGTGTCATGCCGCCACCCCCTTTCCGGCGTAAACCCCATCAAACAGGGACAAAACCCCAGGATCGGGCGCCTGGAATGCGTTCTCGATGGCCTCGTCCACCTCAGCCTGCGCGCGTTGCCGAATCCGATCGTCCTCCTCTGCTGAGAGCGCACCTCTATGTTCCAGCGCTTGACGGCAGAGATCCAGGGGATCCCGCTTCCCCCAGGCATCCAGATCTTCCTTCTTCACATAGTGCGCCGGATCCCCGGAAAAGTGTGGGGCCATTCGAAATGTCTTGAACTCAACCAGAAACGGTCCTTTTCCACTCCGGGCGTGTTCCACAGCCCGGTCGGTCGCTTCGTACACCAGCTCCACGTCCTGACCGTCCACGATCTCATATGGAATTCCGTATGCTTCGGCGCGTGGGGCCACGTCCTCCGTAGGATAGTGCTCACACATGTAGGAGGCCTCGCAGAGCTGGTTGTTGCACACGGCGAACACAAGGGGAAGTTTCCACAGGGCGGCCATGCACATGGATGGATGGGCATCCCCCTGGTTGCACGTGCCCTCGCCCACATAGTAGAGGGTGACCTGGTCGAGCTTTTGCATTTTGGAAGCGAGAGCCGTGCCCACGGCCATGGAGAAGTCCGCTCCGAGGCTGGCCACCAGCCCGGGGACGCCGACCCGTTTGTCGCAGAGATGAAGGCCTCCCTTACCCTTGCACAGGCTGTTTCCTTTGCCCATGTACTCGAGCCAGATGTCGGCCGGTTTCATTCCCTTTCCGATAAACTCACCCACACCCCGGTGGGTACCGAACAGGATGTCCTCGGTCCGAAGCGGAACGGTCACCCCGATAGCTACAGCTTCCTGGCCGGTACCGAAGTGTCCCATGAGTTGAATTTTGCCCTGGCCCAAAAGACGCTCGTGCGTCTTCTCCATGGTCCGGACCATGACCATCCGTTTATAAAGCTCCAGCAGCTTTTCATCAGGCAGTGCCATGACCATCCTCCTTTTTTCAAAGGTTCCCGAAACGCTCTGATCCGCCGCCCCGTCGACGGAGACAACCGTCTCCCTCAAGGAGCCATGAAACGGGAATCCTTTCCAGGATGCAATAGCGTGAATTCGCTATTTTTCAGGAGGAAAATGGACGAAGGATGAGATCAGCAGACCATAGAATGAGGCGGGTTTTGCATCTGCATGATATGCCGGACCAGCAGGGCCCGGCTGCGAACACCGAGCTTTCGGTAAACCGACTTCAGGTGGTTGTCCACCGTGTGCGCGCTGATGAAGAGCCGCTCGGCAATTTCTGCGTTTCTAAGGCCCTCCGAGGCAAGGGAGACAACGTCGATTTCGCGGGTCGTCAGTCCATGCTTTCGAAGTCGCTCGCCAAGGCACGCCAACTCGGTTTCGGGTCGCAGACCCACAAGCAGGAGGGTACGGTCGGGATCGGGGATCAAACGAAAAAGGAGGGAGACTCTTTGACCCGTGCGAGGGTCTGCGATGTCACAGCTCGATCTGTCTCCATCGTTTATAAGACGGTCGGCGTCCGGGTCGGTACCGGTGAGCAGACGCTCGCATCTCAATTCGATCTCACGGGGCAGCAGCCTCCCGGCAGATGGCGTCTCGCCCCGTCGCAGGAACGCGAGGATGTCCAGTGCGGAATCATTGTGATAGACGAGCTGCATGGATGGGTCCAGGATGAGGACCCCCTGGTATGGGAGATCCCTGGAGAGCATATGCAGGATCTCCTTCTGGAGCCTGCTGGACTCGCAGTGTGCTGCTTTTTCCAGTCCGCCCAGGAGATAGGGGGCGATCATTTCCGCCTTGCCCCGCTCTCTGTCTGTGAACTCACGACGGCTCCGCGAACGAAACAGGGCCACGGCGCCAAGGAGGCGCCTGCCCACTCGAAGGTGGATGACCATCTGGTGATGAATGGATTGCGGCTTGAGGAAATCGTTGTAGTACTCGGTGCGTACCAAGTTTCGGTAAGAGACTACGTCTTCTGTAGTCATGACCGTGGGAGTCGTTTCCAGGTCACGTTTGGCAAAAGGATCCAGCTTTCTGTAGTAGCGTCTGTAGAGCCGGAAGTAGCGCTCCTCCACCCCCCGGGTTCGCACCTCCTTGTAGTCGATGCGGCAGTCGGGTAGGCGTGTGAGGAAAAAATTTCCCTTATCCGAACCCAGTGTTTGCTCGAGCAGGGCGAGGGTCCTCAGCTGAAAAGCCTCAACATCGCTCGGCTGGAGTACCTCCCGGCCTACCTTGCATATGTCCTTGAGGTCGTCCGAGTTGTCCTGCACCGCGCCTTCTCCCGGTAATTCCAGTCGCACATCATCGTTACGGTTCATGTGGATACCTGTTTCATCAGAGGCATGGTAGTCTTGTTTATTCGAGGGTGTCAATTTCCAAATGACCCCGACGCATGGTTCACCCGCCCTGGGGAGGGGTTTTTCCACCGAGAACGCGGGCAAGTAACCACCTCGGGCAGAGACCGCTCCCGCGAAGAAAACACGTTAAGATCGATCACAGAGACCTGCGACTGGCATCGGAGAGGTCTTTTTCCATTTCCGCTGTTGCATTCAGGATGGAGCTTGCCGGAGATGCATTCGCATGGAGTGCAAAGGGCCAGGAATCACGAGAGCGGCCCGGATTGCCCGAATGTTGCGCTCGAACAGGATTCGAAATCCTTCCGGGCGTTCTCTCGGGGTATCCAGGACTCCTGAGGTCACGACCCCGAGGGCTTCACCATCTTGGCTCGAATTTCTTTCCCGTCCACCTGGATTTCAATCCCTCGGAAGCCTGCGGACCGAATCATGGACGCCACCTGTTCGGGTGTGTAGACTCTGCCGGGATGGATTCGGGCATAAAGGAGGAACAGGGCGTAGAGGATTCTTTCCATGAAGGTGAAGGAGGCTTTCCATTTCCGTTTGTCGATGTGAGAAGAAACGCGTGCCGGATCGAATACCCAGGCCCTGCCACCCGGCTTGAGGACCCGCCTGCATTCCCGCAGCACACGCACAGGGGCCTTGAGCGTATGCAGCATCCCCGTGCTGATCACCATGTCAAAGGTATTGTCCGGCCATCTGAGCCTTGACGCATTTCCGACCTCGAAGTTCACCCTTTGCTCCACTCCCGCCTCTGAGGCATGGTTCTGCGCCATTTTAATGAGGCTCGGGGTCAGGTCGATGCCGTCGATCCGAATCCGGGAAGATTTCCTGGCGATTTCAATCGGCAGGAAACCAGGACCTGTGCCGAGATCCAGAATCCTGCCGTCCTTCAGGTGAGAGGCAATTTCCGCGGCCATGGGCGCATAGTAAGTGTCCCGAACCCTCAGGCTGGCCTTTTCATAGAGAGACGCAAATGGGCCCGGGATCCTCTGGATGTACACGGTTTTCTTCTTCAAGGCTTGCCCTCACGGCTTTGATGAAGCGCGACCTTTTCCGTGTTGGTGTTCCCTCCTCTTGAGCCATGATGCCCTTTTGGAGAAGCGCACACAAGGGGGAACGCATCATTCCACGGGACACTCGAGGCTCGCGCCATT
>JASFQI010000097.1:0-14958 GCA_050115555.1 Desulfobacteraceae bacterium | reverse complement strand
TCCAGTCGGTCACGGAGGACGACATGTCCGCAGGCGGGTTCCCTTTCGGCACGGCACGGCAGATCACCATCGGCGCCGTGCCGGTGTGGGCGCTTCGCATCTCCTACGTAGGCGAGCTCGGGTGGGAGCTCTACTGTCCGTTCGAGAGCGGCCGACGCCTCTGGGACATCCTGTGGGAGGCCGGACAGAAGTACGGGGTGGTGCCCGCCGGCATCGGCGTCTACGGGACCACGGCCCGACTGGAGAAGAACTATCGGCTCTACGGCAATGAGCTGGATACGGAGTACAACGCCGTGGAAGCGGGTATGGCCCGTCCCAAGGTCAAGCCCCAGGACTTCATCGGCAAAGAGGCTTACCTCAAGGCCCGTGACGAGGAACCCGCCGCTGTCCTGTGCACCCTGACCGTAGACGATCACACCTCCTCCTCGGGCGAGAAGCGGTACATGGTCGGCCACTGCCCCGTGTTGACCCTCGATGGAGACCCCATTGAGGACCGCAAGGGGCGCCGCTCCTATGTGACCAGCACCGGATCCGGCCCGTCCCTGGGCAAGTTCATTCTCATGGCCTACCTGCCGCCGGATCGGGCGGAGAAGGGCAATCGCTTCCTGGTGGAGTACTTCGGAGAGACCTACCCGGTGACCATTGAGGCCGTGGGAGGCGCGCCGCTCTTTGATCCGGAAAACGAGCGCATGAAAGGCTGATCAGGAGGGCTCTCATGAACATCCTTGTCTGTATCAAACGTGTGCCCGACATCGGGGCCAAAGTGGAGCTGACCGAGGACCAGAGGGCGATCGTCACGCGGAACCTGGGATTCACCATCAGCCCGCACGAGGAGTGTGCGGTCGAAGAGGCGGTCCAGCGCATCGAGCAGGACGGTGGTGACACCACCGTTCTGACCCTGGGGCCGGTAGGGGCTGAGGAGCAGATTCGCGATTCCCTGGCTCGGGGGGTGGAGCGCGGGATCCTGCTGGAAACCGACGGGAACGAATGTGATGCATCGGAGACCGCGCAGTCGATCGTTGAGGTGATTCAGACCCGGCAGGGGGCCGGAGAGGCCTACGATCTCTTCCTTTTTGGAAACGAGGCGGCGGACACCGGGGATTTTCAAGTGGGCATTCGCGTGGCACACGCACTCGGCCTGCCCTGCGTGACCGGGGTCAAGGCCATGGAGATCCAGAATGGGAAGGTGGTGGCCAAGAGAGAGATCGAGTCCGGGTGGGAAATCTACGAGGTCCCTCTGCCAGCCGTGATCACCGTCAAGGAGGGGATCAACCTCCCGCGCTACCCCAGCCTTCGAGGGACCATGAAGGCCAAGAAGAAGCCGGTGGATCGCATTCAGCCCAACACCGCCGGCCCCAAGCTGGAAATGCAGCGCCTTTTCCATCCCCCGGAGCAGGGCAAGCAGGTGGAGATGCTCGGTGAAGGCGCGGGGGCCGCACCCCGGGTGGTGGAACTTCTCAAGTCGCTGGAGGTGATACCGTCATGATTCTGGGACTCATCGAACACGACCGCGGAACCCTGGAGGAGACCTCCCTCCAGATGCTCACGTTCGCCCGGGACGCGGCTGCCCGGATGGAAATGCCGTTCGTTGCCGTACTCATTGGCGAACTTGCCCGGCCCCTGGTGGAGGCTCTTCAGGCCTACGGGGTCACGAGCGCTGTGCTGGTTCAGCACGAGGGCCTGGACGACTACGCCCCTGTTGCATGGGCTGCTTCCCTGATCCAGCTCGTGGAGAAGAAACAGCCTCGCATGGTCCTGGCCGCGGGAACGGATCGGGGAAACGAGGTGATGGCACACGTGGCGGCCCGGGTCGGCTTGCCCATGGCGGCCAACTGCTCAGAGGTCCGCCCGGGCGACCCGTTCGAGGTGACCCGCCTCCGGTGGGGAAGCACCCTGCTCGAAGAGGCCGTGCTTCATGGGGAGCCGAAGCTCGTGACCGTGGCCCCTCTCGTGGTGGCGCCAGAGGAGGCCCCTGCTGCGGAGGCTCCGGCCCTGGAGACGTTCTCCGCCGAGCTCCAGGAGGCCGACCTCCTTGTGCGCGTGATCCGACGGGAGGAGGCGGTGACCGAAGGGATCACCCTGAAGACAGCACCCGTGGTCATCGGAGGCGGTCGGGGCGTGGGAAGTGCGGAAGGGTACAGCGTCCTGGAAGAGCTGGCAGAGCTCGTGGGCGGGGCCGTGGGCGGGTCTCGGATCGCCACCAACAACGGATGGCGGCCCCACTCGGACCAGATCGGTCTCACGGGCAGCCGCATTGCCCCGGATCTCTACATTGCGTGCGGCATCAGCGGAGCCATCCAGCACCTGGTGGGATGCAAGGGAGCCAAGAACATCCTCGTGATCAACAACGACCCCGAGGCCCCGTTCTTCTCCAAGGCCGACTACGGCGTGGTCGGGGACCTCCATGAGGTGCTGGCGGCGATCATCGAGGAGCTGAAGAAAGCGGGGTAGTTCCCTCTCGCCAAGACGCGGAGATCGCTAAGAAAAAGGATCTATCAAGCATGTTTTCTTCCTGGCCTGGCGGCTTTGTGAGAGGTTAAATGTCCCGCAGCAGGCAGGGTAGCACAGCAGCGGCCATGATGACCCCGCCGGCCACCAGAATGCCCGCCTGAAAGCTCCACACGTCGGCCGCGGCGCCCAGGCAGAGAGGTGCCAGGCCGATCCCGGCAATGGTGCCCCCGGAGATGGTCGCACCGGTAAAAAGGCTTCGCTCGCCTGCATGGCTCAGCCTGGAGATGGCCACGAGCCCCGCTGGAAAGAACGCATTGGAGAGCGGGGCCTGTACAAAGAGCATGATCACGAGGACCTGAAACGACGGGGCCAGCGCAATGCCGATCGTGGAGGCCCCCGTGATGAGAAACACGGAAAAAAGGAGCCTTCGGATCCCGAAGCGATCTACGAGGTACCCTGCCAGCAAGGTGGCCGCCACACCCCCCACGCGTGAAAACCCGAAGATCGTGTTGGCGGTTCCCAAGGAGATCCCTTTTCCTTTGACCAGGAAGAGGGGGATGACGCTGTAAAGGCCCATGCTCGCAGTGGCTGCCACCATCCAGAGGCCGACCATGATCCAGAATTCAGGCCTTTTGATGATGTCGGCCAGATTTCCCCGGTCGTCCCCCTGTTGAGAGGGCGCATCGGGGACCGCCAGGGCGAACAGCACAAGGCTCACCACGCTGGCGCCGGCCAGGACGAGATAGAACCCTCGCCAGGGGAAGAATCCAAGCGCCAGCGTGGTCAGGAACGGAATGGAGAGGATGCTGATGGAGGCCGCTGTGTCGTGCAGGGCCAGGCTCTTGCCCCAGTGTTGTGGCTCAAAGAGCTTCGTGATCAGAGGAATTGCGCTTGGAAGGTAGAGCCCTCCGGCTGCGCCGACCAGAAAGAAGATCCCGGTCAGGAAGAGGTATCCGTTTACATACCATAGAGAGAACAGGGACAGGGAGAGCAGGACGAATCCCAACTGAATGGAACGCTTGTACCCTACCCGGGGTGCCACGATCCCCGAGAGGAGGAGGCTCAGAGTGTACCCGATGGCCAGCGCCAGGTAGAGCCCTCCGGCCCGGGCATGGCTCAGGAGAAGTTCGTCCTCAATGACGGGAAGCAGAGGGGAGAGCGAGGTCCGGGTGGAAAAGATCAGGAACCAGAGGCTCCAGAACAGGGCGAGGTAAAGGACTTTCATGAGGCTCCGTCAAAGTCGTCGGGTTCCGGAACCTGCGTTTGGGAAAGGCACGCGGCTTGGGCTTCGTAGCGGTCCTTGAGGCCCTTTTTATAAAGTTTACCCGACCCGGTTCGGGGAAGCGCATCCACGAAGTCCACGCTCTTGGGGGCCTTGTACGAAGCGATCTGCTCCTTGCAATGGCGTATGATTTCTTCCTCCTCGGCGGAGAACCCATCCTTGAGCACCACCACCGCCTTGACCGCCTCCCCCCACTTGGGATCCGGCACTCCGATCACCACGGCCTCCAGCACCGCCGGGTGAGCGTAGAGCACGTTTTCGACCTCCACGGAGTAGACATTCTCCCCACCCGTGATGATCATGTCCTTTTTCCTGTCCACAATGTTCACGTACCCCTCGGGGTCCACTACGGCCATGTCGCCGGTGTGCAGCCATCCGTTGCGAAGAGCCTTTGACGTCTCCTGGGGTCGTTTCCAGTACCCCTTTGTGACGATGTCGCCTTGAACGATGATCTCTCCCACCTCGTGATCGTCATGGGCCACCTCGGTCCCGTCCTCGCGAACCACCTTGAGGAGCACCCCGAGAAAAGGGCGGCCTGTCCTGGCCTTGTAGGCAAACTGCTCCTCATTGGGAAGCCGGGTCAGGGACTCCTTGAGGATAGACACGGTGAGGTATGGACTGGTTTCGGTCATGCCGTAAGTCTGGATGTAGTCACAGCCGAAGGTGTCCATGATGCGGCGGACCACTTCCGGCGCGATGGGGGAACCCCCGCTCAGAATGACCCGAAGGCTCGAAAAATCACGGTCCTGCACGCCCGGAGTGTGAGTGAGCATGTTGAGCATGGTGGGGATCATGTTGGTGAGGGTCACCCTCTCGCGCTCCATGAGGGCGATCACCTCCGGGGGATCGAAGTCCGGGATAATGACGTGCTTGCCCCCGACCCACGTGAGGGCGAAGGTGGCCCAGGCGTCGGCCAGGTGAAACAGGGGGGCCGCGTGAATCCACCGGTCCCGGTCCGTGATCTGCAGCTCGGCAATGGCTGCAAGGGCGTGCACGCAGACGTTGCGATGGCTCAGCATCACCCCCTTGGGGACGCCCGTGGTGCCGCTCGTGTAGTAGAGCTGGGCCACATGGTCATCGTCCATTTCCGGAGTGAGCGGAGGCTCGGCATTGTAGGACAGGATTTCCTCGTAGTCGAAGTCCTGGAAAGGGGAAGAGCGTTGGCCCTCGCCGGTCCAGATCACGCGTTGAATGCCGGTGCCTAATTCTGAAAGGGCTGACACCTTGTCTGTAAATCGCGAGGCGGCAAGAAGGGTGCCCGCCTCCGAGTCGTCCAGAATGGAGGACAGCTCCCGTGGGGAAAGCCGGGTGTTCAGGGGGTTGAGAATGGCCCCCAGGCCTGCCACTGCAAAGTAGGCCTCCAGGAACTCGTGGCTGTTCTGATGCAGAATCGCCACGCAGTCCCCCTTGCCCACGCCCTGGGCGTGCAGGAATCCCGACAGCCCATACACGCGCCGGGCGAAGTCACGATACGTGAACCGGTGCTTTCCACAGACCACGGCCTCGCGGTCTGCGTGGAGGCTCACGGCCTTTTCCATTATGAAAGGGATCAACATGGGTCGTCTTCTCCCCTGCTCGAGGTTCGATCCCGCTCCCGGCCTATGGCGCTGCAACAGCGAAGGACTCATGCGGAAAGGGCCGGCCGGACCGAAAAGGGGGCAGTCCCCAACGGGGGTCTGCCCCCTTCCTCGTTCTCGGTAGTAAAAAAGGCGATTACATGAGACCGAGGTGGAACTTCATGGAGTTCAGGGTGTTCTTCATGAGCATGGTAATGGTCATCGGGCCCACGCCGCCTGGGACCGGTGTGATGTAACCGGCGATTTCCTTGGCCGCGTCGAAGTCCACGTCGCCCCGAAGGATGGCAATCTTTTTCCCGGTCTTTTCACTGATTTTTTCGCCCACGCGATTCACGCCCACATCGATTACACAGGCGCCGGGCTTGATCCACTCGGGCTTGACGAGTCCGGGCACGCCTGCGGCCACGATGAGGATGTCAGCGCGCTTGCAGTGAGCGGCCAGGTCCTTGGTGCGCGTGTGCACTACGGTGACCGTGGAGTTAGCCCCAGGGCCCTTCTGAACCATCATGTTCGCAATGGGCTTGCCCACGATGTTGGATCGGCCCACGACCACCACCTCGGCCCCGCTCGTCTCCACGCCGGCCCGTACGATCATCTCCTGAATGCCCGCCGGGGTGCAGGGTGCGAACTTGACCTCGTCTCCGCCGATCATGAGGCGTCCCACATTGACCGGGTGGAAGCCGTCCACGTCCTTGTCCGGATCGATGGCGTTGAGGATCTTCTTGTCGTCGATGTGCTTGGGCAGCGGGAGCTGAACCAGGATGCCGTGAATGCTGTCGTCCTTGTTGTACTTGTCGATCAGAGCGAGCAGGTCCTCTTCGGAGATGTCTTCGGGCTGGTTGTCCTGGATCTCCTTGAAGCCTACGCGCTCGGCCGTCTTGATCTTGAGGGTCACGTAGGAGATCGAGGCCGGGTTCTCACCCACCAGGATGGTCACGAGTCCGGGTACCTTGCCGTGTTCCCCTTTAAGCTTGGCGACTTCCTCTTCGATTTCCTTGAGGATCTCCTCGCGAATGTCGGTTCCTTTGATCAGTTGTGCGGTCATGTCCCTTTCTCCTTTCCTGTGAAATGTCGTCCGGGGGCCCCGGCGGAGCTATGCTTGAGAAAAAAAATACAAGGAATTTTGAAAGCAGTTAGCACAATTTCCGAGGATTTTCAAACACTATATTGGGCTTTTGCGGGCGGGCTCAGGTTGCAGGAGAAAGCCTCCCCCTTGGAGCCCTGAAGCATAAGAGTTTTTTATAGAGGCGCTGTCCGCTCCAGGGACGAATGTTAACAACCTCTCGAAGGATCTGCAGTGGTGGAGGACCGAATGATGCCGCAGGGGGCTGAACGAAGTAAGGGGCCTTCCTTTACGACCACGAATCACGAACACGAGCCACGGCCCTTCACGCCTTTTCCACCCGCACGGCGCACGCCTTGTACTCCGCGGTCAGGGTGACCGGGTCATAGGCCGGATTGGTGAGCCAGTTGGCGCAACCTTCCCGGAAGTGAAAGGCCATCCAGACCATGCCCGGAGGCACCTGGGGAGTGACGTTGGCCTTGACCTTGACCTCGCCACGCCGGGAAACGACTCGCACGGGGTCTCCGTGCCGCACCTTGAGATCGGCGGCATCCTGCGGGGAGATGTCCGCGGTCTCCTCACCAAGGATGTCGTTGAGCCCCTCGCACCGCCCGGTCTGCGTCCGGGTGTGATAGTGGGTCAGGCGTCTTCCTGTGCTGAGCACCATGGGGTACTCCTCGCAGGGGACCTCGGCCGGCGGGGTCCAGTCCACGGGGTTGAACACGCCGAGCCCGCAGGTGAACTGGCCGTCCTTGTGGAGAAAGCAGGTGCCCGGGTGGGTGATGTCCGGACAGGGCCACTGAAGGCCATTTCCTTCCAGCCGGTTATACTTGATGCCGCCGTAAGGAGCGGCCAGGGCAGAGATTTCGTTGTTCCAGATCTCCTGGGCGCTGTTCGAAGGCCAGTTTTGACCGAACCGGCTGGCGATTTCCCGGAAGATCCACCAGTTGGGCATGGCCTCGCCGGGGGGGACGCTCGCGGTGCGCACCCGGTTCACCCTTCGCTCGCTGTTCGTGAACGTCCCGTCGTTCTCGCTCCAGGCCGCTGCGGGGAGGATCACGTGGGCGAATCGAGTGGTTTCGTTTTCGAAAATGTCCTGGCTCACCAGAAATTGAGCCGACGCGAGTTGGGATTCCACCTCGTGGATATCCGGCTCGGTGTTGGCCAGATTTTCTCCGAAGATGTAAAATCCCTTGACCGACCCAGAAGCCAGGCCCTCCAGCATCTGGGGAATCATGAGGCCCACATTGGCCGGGAGATTTTCCACCCCCCAGGCCTTTTCGAACTTGGCGCGGATGGAGGGATCGGTCACGGCCTGATATCCGTGAAAGACATTCGGAAGCGCGCCCATGTCGCACGCCCCCTGCACGTTGTTTTGCCCCCGAAGTGGATTGACCCCTCCGCACTCCACGCCCATGTTCCCGAGGAGCATCTGGAGATTGGCCGTGGAGAGGACGTTGTTTCTTCCGCAGGTGTGCTCGGTGATGCCGAGGGTGTAACAGAGCATCACGGGCTTGACCGAGGCGATTCGCCGGGCGGTCTCTTCAATCAGTCCCTCGGAGACGCCGCAGATCTCTGCGACGCGCTTCGGGGGGTATTCGTCCACTTTCTGGCGGAGTTCATCGAAACCCAACGTACATGATTTCACAAAAGAGGCATCGTAAAGGTCCTCGCGGATCAGGACGTGCATGAGCCCGTTGATGAAGGCGATGTCGCTTCCGACCCGAATGGGCACGTGGAGCGAGGCATGGCGGACCAGAGGGTGTTTTCTCGGATCTACGACAATAAGTTGCGCTCCCCGTTCCACGGCATTCTTGACAAAGGACGAGGCCACAGGGTGCGCCTCGGCCATGTTGGATCCGATGACCAGGAACATTTTGGCCCTGGCGAATTCGTTGAACGAGTTCGTCATGGCGCCTGAACCGAAAGCTGCCGCCAGACCGGCGACGGTCGGGGCGTGTCATGTGCGAGCGCAGTGATCGATGTTGTTCGTTTTGAAGACCGCGCGGAACAGCTTCTGCATCTGGTAGGAGTCCTCGTTGATGCTTCGCGCGCAGCTCACGCCGGCAATCGCGTCGGGTCCGTGGGAGGAGATGATGTCGCGGAATGTATCGGCCACGACGTCGAGGGCCTCATCCCACGAGGCTTCCCGAAGGCGATCGTTTTCGCGGATCAGCGGCTTCTTCAGGCGTTCGTCGGAGTAAATGAAATCGTACCCGAAGCGCCCCTTCACACAAAGGCGGCCCTGATTGGGCTCGGCTCCCGCTACCCCGGTTACCTTCACGATGCGTCCGTCCCTCACATGGAGCCACTGCTGGCATCCGACGCCGCAGTAAGGGCAGGTGGAACGAAGGATCTTTTCATCCCACGGCCGCCAGGCATGCATGGACTTCTTTTCGATGAGCGCCCCCACAGGGCAGGCCTGCACGCATTCCCCGCAGAACACACAGTCGGATTCGATCAGAGGCCGGTCGCCCGAGGTCACAATTTTTGCTTCGGAGCCCCGGTAGCCATGGCTGATGGCCAGGTTCACCTGGACCTCGTTGCAGGCCTTGACGCAGGCGCCGCACTGGATGCATCTGGAAAAATCCCGTACGATCAACGGGTTGACCGTTTCCACGGGCGGGGAGTCCTGTCGGGGTTGGAAGCGGATGGCGTGGACGCCGTACTCGATGGCGAGGTCCTGCAAGCGGCAGTCTCCCCACGCCGGGCAAAGCTCCACGCCGTTCCCCTTCTCATAGGCCTGGAGCTGAAAATCGGTCCACTCGTCCGGGCTCAGGTCCATGGCGAGACAGTTATGATTCCCGGAGGCCAGAAGAAGTTCGATGTTGAGCTTGCGGGCTTTCACGACCCGTGGCGAGTCGGTTTGGACGACCATTCCGGGAGCCACGGGAGCGGCACAGCTGGCGACCAGGCTCCTGGCCCCTTCCACTTCCACGAGGCAGATGCGGCACGCCCCGGTGGGTGTGGTTCCTTTGAGATGACACAGGGTAGGAATGCGAACACCTGCAGCCTCTGCTGCCTCGAGAATGGTCTGGCCGGGTTCAAAGGAAACCGTGCGTCCGTTCAGGGTAAATGTGTTGTCCGACATGAGGGCCTCCTGTCAGCAGGTGGGTTCCGAACGGCCTTTGGTTCGGCTTTCTTTTCACGAACTGGATGATATTTTCCTGATTACACCAAGGAAGTCGGTATGTCAATAGTGGCACTACGATTGCTGTGGTGTTTCGAACCTCCTTGCCTGGAATATGCCTGCGTGTTAATCTGAAAAAATGTCAGATCCGGCAAAAATCTACGGTGTTCGGTCCAAGGTCTGGATCGTGGACGATTCCGGCGATGTGGTGTTTGGGATGGGTCGTGTGAAGATTCTTCGTGCCATTGAGCGCACCGGTTCCATTCACGCTGCCGCCAAGGAACTCGGCATGAGCTATCGTGGGGTCTGGGGACGTATCAAAGCCACGGAAGAGAGGTTGGGGAGCCCGTTGCTTGTTCGAAGCATCGGAGGCACGTCAGGCGGCGGCTCCCGGCTGACCCCCTTTGCCGAGAAACTGATCGAGCAGTTCGTCCATGTTCACCAAGGGGTGGTTCGGGAAGCCGACCGCCTTTTACAGGAAGTGTTTAGTCCAGAGTCCGCTTCTCAAAAGGCCTCTACATCCTGAGACTCAAAACATCCTGTCCGAGGGGTTCTTTTCCTGGGACAGCGGAAAATGCGCAAGGTTCCATTGTTCCACTCGATTGAACCTGTGCTGCTGTCTCGGATCATCAGTATCCCGGCGCAGGAGGTGCTCCGAACCGGCCCCACCCAACGGAATCTCCTTCGGAAATCGATCCCGGCTCATTTTCAGAATCAGCGTTATATTAGAATTGACATATAGGAATGCCTGGGCTAAGATTCCTCTGAATTCTTCGGTTTAAGCTTCCCGGCGGCATGTCGCGCTCCCTGGTGAGTCCAGGGGGAGGTCGGCCGGGCGCAAGATTTCGAGATAACAGGGGAACCTATGGGAGCATCTAGTTCTGTGGAGAAAAAACTTCCGGAGCGGACCATCGGTCCGTACACTCTGGACCAGTTTAAAGAGATGGCCCTGGCGTTTCACGGATACCCGGCGCCCGGTCTTTTGATCGGCGGCGTCATGGTGGCCATGGCCCAATCCAAGCTCCCGCCGGACACGCTTTTCGAGGCCCTGGTGGAGACCTCGAAGTGCCTGCCCGATGCGGTCCAACTTCTGACCCCCTGCAGTACGGGGAACCGATGGATGAAGGTCCTGGACCTCGGGCGGTTTGCGGTGACGCTTTATGACAAGTTCACCGGCGAAGGGTGGCGGGTGCACATCGATGAGAAACGTCTGGAGGCCTGGCCCGAGATCCGGGCCTGGTTCCTGAAGCTCAAGCCCAAAAAAAGTCAGGATACCGCCCGTCTGTTTCGGGAGATCGGGGAGGCGGGGGAAAGCTACCTGGCTGTCCAGCCCGTTCAGATCCATCCCTCGTGGCTCGGGAAGAAAGAGTCCGGGAGTATTGCCATCTGCCCCGTTTGCGGGGAGGCCTATCCCGAAGGTCACGGGGCCGTCTGCCGGGGCTGTGCGGATGGGGAGCCGTTTGAGCGGAGTCTACGCGTCCTTTGAGAAATCTTCGCGCCGATGCCATCCCACCTTTGCATCGGGCACAGCGTCCACGCCGGGTGAATACGGCTTGATGTCGAGCAGGGGGGAGCCGTCCAGCGCGTCCAGCCATCGAACCGTAAGGAGGCGCCCCTTCCGCTCGATCAGCTCGACGGTACAGAGCCCGATGGGGTTGGGCCGATTGGGGGACCTCGTCGCAAACACGCCGTGAACCTCCGGCCCCCATGGAGTGCGGGTCTGAAGCCGGTTGCGGTCGCCGCGATCCTGGAGGTAGAGCACGATCAGGTGGGAGCAGCTCTCCACGTGCTTGAGACCCGGCTCATAGGCCTCGAACACCTCCAGGGTGCTGAGGTCGTCCTGGTGTCGGCCCTGAAACGGGGCATCCTTTCTTTCCTTGTAAGGCGAATGGATGATCCCGATGGGAATGAGGTTATGCGCTTCCATGGCGCGAACGATCCTCCCTGCCTTCGTACCGGCAATCCATCTCATTTGAAGAGCGGGATTCTTCAACCCGCCCGCTGGCGGCGCGGGATGAGTTTGCCAGCATAGGGCAACCGTGAAGAGAAGGCAATCCCTATTGAAAATGCTTCGCTTGCGCATTCCTCAAGCTTGCTGCGGGGGGATTCAATGCCGCGTCGATCTTGACTTGATTCAGGATCCCGAGTAGCCTTTTTTCTCATGGATACCGTCATTCAAAAGCTGAAAGCGGAACTCGCGCAAGCCCAACGCGTGACCGTGCTCACCGGGGCCGGGATCTCCGCGGAGAGCGGAGTGCCCACGTTTCGAGGGGCCGATGGGCTGTGGAAGAACCATCAGGCTACGGAGTTGGCTACGCCCCAGGCCTTTGCCCGCGATCCCGAGCTCATCTGGGAGTTCTACAACTGGCGTCGGGATCTCATCGGCAAGGTGACGTTCAACGCAGCCCACAAGGCCCTGGTGGATCTCGAGAACCAGGTCCCCCACTTCACACTCATCACCCAGAACGTGGACGGGCTCCACCTCCTGGCGGGGAGCCGAAACCTGCTCGAGCTCCACGGCAACCTGTGGAAAGTCCGATGCACGAGGTGCGGGCGGGTGGAGCAGGATCGGAGCCCCGACATGGGTCCCCTGCCCACCTGCGGATACTGCGGCGGGCTCCTCC
Source organism: Desulfobacteraceae bacterium (assembly GCA_050115555.1). Classification (GTDB taxonomy): domain Bacteria; phylum Desulfobacterota; class DSM-4660; order Desulfatiglandales; family HGW-15; genus JASFQI01. The sequence goes on along the minus strand of JASFQI010000097.1, from coordinate 2,831 downwards.
GGCCCCACGTGGTCTGGTTCGGTGAGTCCCTGGACCCGGAAATTCTCCAGAGCGCCGTGGAAGCCGCGCGTTCGAGCGAGGTCATGCTGGTCATCGGGACATCGGCCATTGTCCAGCCGGCTGCATCGCTAGGGCTGGAGGCCAAGTCAGCCGGGGCCACGGTGGCCGAGATCAACCTGGAACCCACGGGGCAGTCGGGCGCGATGGACTACGCCCTGCATGGCAAGGCCGGCGAGGTGGTCCCGCAACTGGTGGGGTAGAATTCGTGACACGGTCGGGAATCGTTACGCTCACCACGGATTTCGGGTATCGGGACGCTTATGTGGCCACCATGAAGGGGGTGATCCTGGGAATCCACCGCCAGGCTGCGCTGGTGGATGTGAGCCACGGGATTCGGGCAGGAGCCATTCAGGAGGCGGCAAACCTGCTTTGCGAAACGGTCCCATGCTTTCCGGAAGGAACGGTCCACCTGGCAGTCGTGGATCCGGGCGTGGGCGGGGATCGCCGGGCGATCGCGGCTGAGGCGAACGGACAACTCTTTGTGGGGCCGGACAACGGGGTTTTTTGGCCCTTGCTTCAGGAGGACCCGAATCGGATCGTCGTCCATCTGACCGAGCCACGCTTCTTTCACCCGCCTGTGAGCCGGACGTTTCACGGCAGGGACGTTTTCGCGCCGGTAGCCGCCCACCTGGCCTCCGGGAGGGGAACGGGCGAGATGGGGTCGACGGTTCTCGATCCCGTTGTGCTCGAATGTCCACGGCCTGAACAAAAGGAAGGGGTCCTCGTAGGCGAGATCGTGCGGGTGGACCGGTTCGGGAACCTCATCACGAACCTGCGACGAAGCGATGTGGAAGCCTTTAGAGGAGATCGGGAACCCCGAATCGAGGTGGACGATGTGGTTGTAGAGGGGCTGAAGGGCTGCTATGCAGACGTCCCTCGAGGCGAGATCCTGGCCCTCTTCGGGAGTAGCGACCGCTTGGAGATCTCCGTGAACGGCGGGAAGGCTTCGGAGCGATTGGGAACGCCTGAAGCCCGTCTGGAGGGCCTGCCGGTCCGGGTGGTTCTGGTGGACTGAGGAGCGCTTCCCGGCTTCTTCAGCCGAGATCCTCGGCCCCGTTTTCTTCGCTTCCTTCGCGGAGCCGCTGCACATACTCCTCCCACTCCACAGGGAGCAGGTACTTCTTTCTGCTGTTGCATTCCTTGCAGGCAGGGACGATGTTCCCCTTGGTGCTCCGGCCCCCTCGAATCAACGGGACCAGGTGGTCCATGGTCAGGTTCTCCCTGCCCACCTTCCGTCCGCAGTAATGGCACACCCCGGGCTGGACCTGACGGTCCCACCAAGCCGTTTTCCTCAAGCTCCTGGTCTTGGCCTTTTCTCTGGCCACGTGTTCCTCGCTGGCGGTTTCGTAAAATCCGTCCATGAATCTTTCCTTTGCCGGAAGGTGCGCTCGTCCCTTCTCAGGAGCCCTTTCTATCCAGCCGGATCCTGAGTTTCAACACTATCAGGTCTCTTGAAAATGCCAAGGAAAAACAAGGGGAATGGAGATATGGGAAAGACCATGACCCTGTGTTGACGCTCCCGGGGAAACGTGATAAAGGCTTTGACATCATGACTCGCGATGTCTATGATTTTATGTGTGAAGCGCTTTCTGAGGCGAGGAAAGCCGCGACCCACGGGGAAGTTCCAGTGGGTGCCGTTATCGTGGACGCCGAAGGCAGGGTCGTGGCCCGCGCCTTCAACAAAACGGTGTCGCTCCACGATCCAACGGCCCACGCGGAGATCCTGGCCTTAAGGGAAGCTGGCGCACAATGCGGCAACTATCGCTTGACCGGAGCCACCCTGGTGGTCACGTTGGAGCCGTGCCCCATGTGCATGGGCGCGGCACTCAACGCACGAGTCGGCCATCTGGTTTTCGGGGCCTTCGATCCCAAGTGGGGTGCAGCGGGGTCCCTGTACAATCTGGCACAGGACGCCCGGTTGAACCACCGGATCGAGGTGACTTCTGGTGTATGCGAGGAGGAGTGCCGCCGCCTGATACAGGATTTCTTTCAGGCGCGGAGAAAAATCGCGGGCCAAACGCGGAGAGGTACCGAAGTGGTCGTAACGGGGTCGACTCGAAATCGACTTGTCCCGTTAGAAGCGGGGCACGTGGGTTCGAATCCCACCCTCTCCGCCAATAATTTTAAATAGTTAGCCTGCTTTTTCTGTCAGGTGAGATGCAAATCCGTCCGAAAGTTCCACCTTGTCCAGTTGTCCGGTGAATTCTATTTTGCGACAGAGTGAATCCTTTTAGGGTTTCGTTCGGAACTCGGCGTAGTGGTCAATCATGCGAGGGTCTTGGTGCCGGAGTAGATAGGAGACCATGCTTTTATCGAGACCGGCCTCCAAAACCTGCATCGCAAAACTCTTCCTTCCAAACTCATTCAGTGAAACCTTCAGGCCAACCTTCCTCGCCGCTCGATTGAAGATTCGATTCAGATTCCTGGTGTAGGGTCGCCCCGTACCGGGGTTCAGGAATACGAACGACGTCAGGTTCTTCGGCGTGTTCGCGAACAACTGAATGAGCCCTTCCGTCAGAGGAAATGGCATGACCTTTTTGCCCTTCACCTCTTTAAGTTCTTCTCCCCTTCCGAACGTCACAGCAAATAAGAAATGGTCTTGTCTGGTATCCTCCCCACGAAAGCCCGAGCCTCCGAAGGACGACATCCTGTTAACATGATGAAGGTGGAAATGGGTCTGTGCCGCATAGGTATTTATTCTAGTATACGTATACGATCAAGTCTGTTCGATCCACCGGATGGGTGCCTTTGTGGCCGCGTTTTTACCCTTC
>JASFQI010000096.1:0-14970 GCA_050115555.1 Desulfobacteraceae bacterium | reverse complement strand
CGCCAGTATGAGGGATCGTACTCACCGAACGCATTGGGGTTGAAAGAAGGAACCACCGCAAGGGCCAGGATCTCACCGGTGTTCGGGTCCAGCATGACGCACTGCCCGCTCTTTGCCCGGGCCTTGAAAACGGCCTCCTCGAGGGCCTGCTGCGCCTTGTACTGTATGTGCTTGTCGATCGTCAGCACGAGATCGTGCATGGCACGCCCCTCGCCCGACTCATCCCGGGGCGTAGGCCGACTGACAAAGAATGGTCTTCCCAGCGCATCCCGCATCTGAATCAGAACACACTGGGGTCCCTTGAGCTGCCGATCATAGGCCCGTTCCAACCCTTCCAGGCCCTGATTGTCCGTACCTGAAAATCCGATGAGGTGCCCTGCGATCTCCTTTCCGGGGTAAAACCGCTTGGACTCCACGGTGGTGCCCACCCCGCTCAGGCCGAGATCCCTCACGGCTTTCGCCTTCTCCGGAGGGACCTTTCTTTTGATCCACACGAATCGGCTCTGCTGCTTCAGACAGACCGCCACCTCGGAGGTCTTCATGTCGAGGACTCGAGCCAGGACCTGTGCTGCCTGCTCCGGTTTTTCGACACGCTGCGGGTGGACATAGACGGAAGCGACCTCCACGCTGACGGCGAGGTCATTGCCCTGGCGGTCATAGATGGTTCCACGCATGGGGGGAAGCTTGACGACTCCGCTGTACCCTGCGCGTGCGATTGCCGTCAGTTTTTCCCGCTCATGGACCTGAAGCTGATAGCCGCGGGCCAGGATGACCCCAAGCCCGAGTGTGAACACGCCGGCAACGACATAGATGCGAAATCGAGTCCATCTTTTTTCTGTAAATCTCATCGAAGAAGGATCACCTGTTCCGGATCCGCCGGCCTCAGGCCGGCCTCCCTGGAGGCCTCCTCCAGGTACTGCGGGGAGGTCAGATACGCAAGCTCCAGCTTGAGCTTACGATGAAGTTCCTTGAGATCACGCTCACGCTCCTGAAGGCGGCTCAGGTCGTACCCGATCTGTGTTCCCTCGAAGTTCGACCAGACGTATCCGATGCTGCTGCCCATAAAGATGAGAAACAGGACGGAGATGAGCCCGATCTGTCGAGTCGTCAATCGAAGCTTACGGTCCTTCCGCCGAGTGTTTCGAATGCGAACCCCGGTTCCCTGGTTTCGAAGCCGATTCGATGCGAACGCGTTCTTTTTTGCTTTCATGGCTCATATCCTTTCCGCTGTCCGCAGCACGGCACTGCGGGCCCTTGGGTTTTGGCTGATCTCCTGCTCCGTGGGCTTCAGAGCACGCCGGCGCAGGAGCCTGAACAGGGGGACTTTCCCACAGGTGCAAACGGGGAAGTCCGGCGGGCACGTGCAGCCCTTTTCCCACGCACGAAACGTCTGCTTGACACTTCTGTCCTCCAGCGAATGGTACGCAATGATCACCAGACGGCCTCCCTTCAAGATCCAGGGGGGGATCCTTTCCAGAAACGCCTGCAGGTTCTCAAGCTCTCGATTCACGACGATCCGCAAGGCCTGAAACGACCGCGTGGCAGGATCCTTGGCCCCGGGGCCGTGGACACGAGGCACCACGGAACGAATCAGGTCCGCCAGTTGGAGGGCGCTCGTAAACGGTTCCACGCGTCTTGCGCGCCCGATCGCCTTGGCAATGACGCGGGCTCGCTTCTCCTCGCCGTACTCCCGGAAGATGCGCTCCAACTCCGTTTCCGAGAGGGTATTGACCAATTCTTGTGCAGGCACACCCTGCGAGGGGTCCATGCGCATGTCCAGGGGCTCGTCGCGCCTGAAGCTGAACCCCCGTCCCGAGCGATCCAGCTGGGTGGTGGACAGTCCGAGGTCCAGAAGAACGCCGTTTACCCCTTTCACCTCTTGTTCCTCCATCACGGCATCGATGTGTGCGAAATTCGCTCGAACCACAGTGACCCGAGACCCGAGATCAGAAAGGCGGGTGCGGCATTGCTGAATCGCGTCGGGATCCCGGTCGAGACAGATCAGCCGACCGCCCTTCTCCAACCGCTCTCCAATCGATGCGCTGTGTCCCCCACTTCCGCAAGTACCGTCCACATAGATGCCGTCGGGCCTTGTCACCAGGTCCCGAACCACCTCTTTGACGAGCACGGGCTCGTGGGGATATTCCAAGGAAAAGCCCCTTCGTTTCTAAATCCCCAACTCGGAGAGCACCTGGCTGTCCTGCACAAAGCTCTGCTTTGCCTTTTCGAACTCGTCCTCCCACCGATCCCGGTCCCACACCTCGAAAATTTTCAGTTCACCGACGAGGACGACCTCTTTTTGCAGGCCGGCGATCTCTCTCAAATCGGGAGGGATGGTGATCCTTCCCTGTTTGAGTGGACATTCCTGAGCGCCGGAGATAAAATAACGAAGATAGCGGTTGGCAGCGTGATTGAAGAGGGAGAGATTGGAAGCCTTCTCCTCGATGGCTCGCCAGTCTTCGAGTGCAAAGGCCCACAGGCAGCTGTCATGGTTCGTGAGAACCAGGACGTTGTTGCCCTTTTGCTGGAGGACGTCTTTGAATCGCGCCGGAATGGCGAGCCGACCCTTTTCGTCCAAGTTGTGTCGAGAACGCCCTTTGAACATGCCGGAGCTCCACTTTGTGCCACTTTGATCCACTTTGTGACACTTTTATCCGATAACTGCCCGGCTTGTCAAGGGAAAAATAAGCGGATCCCCCCGAAAACCCTACCTTTTAGAGATACACTAAAACGCACCAATAACCACTACAAAATGTGGTCTATTATTATTTGACCACCAGATATAGACTTCTTGAGTGACCGATCCCGCCGATTCAAGCCATAGATTCACAAAAAAACGCGAAAAAACAGGATTTGAATGGAGACCCGCCTGCCCGCCGGGTCACCACTCGGTATATCGGTTTCGGATTGCCCGTCACTACGAGGTGACGATCCTGCACCTTCCATGGATGGGAACCGCTGCATTTCACCCCGGCGGGCGTCTGCCACGCGATCACGTGACGGTGCTCGAAGCCCGTGCCCCTGCATGAGCGAGCGGGCCCCTGAACGGGTCTATTCCGCAGAGGTGACGAAGAAGAGGTAGTAGAGTGTGCTGCAGACAAAGAGGAGCAGGAGAAACCCGTTCAAGACCAGTCCTGAATAGGCATAGTCCTTGTCGCCCAGGTCCTCGATGAGCGGGATGGAGGCAATGGAGAGGATGAGTCCCACAATCAACAGGGCCGGGACGAGCGAGATCAGGGGGACCCAGATCGGAAATGGCAGGCCGTAGGATCGGAACCAGAGGACCGTAGCCGACGCTACGGCCATAGCCAGGAAAGGCAGCAGAAAGCCAAGGACGGCCCGGTTGTTCGTCTTCTTGAATCTCTTGGATCGCATGAAGTCTTCCTTGTGCGCAGGCTGGACGAGTCGAATCGTGGTATTCTACCCGAAGAGGGTATCCTTTTTAAACGGTAAATGTCCGGTTTTTCCTATCCACAAGACATCTCTTCATCGATTTCGAGAGCGATCCCGATCTCGATTTGGATGACACCCACGCTTACCTGACAAAAGACGGAAGTCCCCGTTCGACGCGATGGAAAACCGCTTGCGTGATCCCTCCCCTCTGAATAGAATGATGGCTTTGGATCGTGTTGTTGCGACCCCGAACCCCCGATTCCATCAGGAGGTTGCACCATGCCTGAATTGGTCGTCTGGAAAAGAGAAGAGATGAACCGACTTCGCAGGGACATGGGACGGATGTTTGCCCGCGTCTGGGACGATTTCGGCATGCCCCATGTGCTGCCGTCTGTCGTAGGCCCGACCTGGATCGAGGTCACGGAAAAAGCGGACCGTCTCAGCGTGAGGCTCGAGATCCCTGAAATGGATCCCGACAACCTCGAGGTCCACGCAGCTGAAGACCTGCTCACCATTCGTGGCTTTGAAAGCGACGAAACCGTTCGCAAAGGGAAAGGACGCAGCCAACGGGAAAGGCGGTCGATCTCGTTTTCCCGCTCCCTCCGGATGCCGTGCCGTATTATCCCCGAGGAGGCGAGTGCCACTTTTTCACAGGGCGTGCTTAAAATCGACCTGCCGAAATGCAAGCCCCCATCCGCCCGGAAGCTGGACATTCGGGTCGAATAGCCCGCCCCGGGCCTTGCCACCTCCCGATAATGCTCTTGGTGCGTTCTCCGGGACAGAAAAACAGGCCTTATCCACTGGAATGCCAACCATCCACGTGAGGAGGAGATCACCCATGCCCCGAAAGAAAGCGGATTCGCTTAAAGTAACGGTGGATCAGTTGAGATGGCGACTGGATCCAGCTTCCTTGCCTTTTGAAACGACAAACGACCTCAAGGCCCTCAAGGAAATCATCGGCCAGGACCGCGGCGTGGAAGCCTTCCGGTTCGGTGTAGGCATGGACAAACAGGGATACAACGTCTTTGTTACGGGAATTGCCGGTTCAGGACGTATGTCCACCGTGCGGAAGCTCCTCGAGCAGATGGCGAAGCAGGAAGGCGGAAAAATTCCGGACGACCTGTGCTACGTGAACAATTTCAAAAACCCGGAAAACTCAATACTCCTGCGCCTCCAGGCCGGACAGGGAAGCACGCTCAAAAAAGATATTCATGACTTTGTCGAACGCCTCAAGCGGGAGGTCCCCTCCCTCTTCGAAAGCCAGGACTACCTGAACCGGAAAAAGGAAATCATGCAGGCCTACGAAAAAAAGGGCAAGGGGTTCTTCAAGGATCTGGACAAAAAAGTCCGTGAGGAGGGATTCGCCCTGGTGGACATACAGATGGGCGAAATCAAGCGCCCTGAAGTCGTTCCGCTGGTGGACGGGAACCCTATGCACATCGACCAAATCGAAGCGATGGTGGAAAAGGAGAGGTTCCCGCGTGAGGAGTTCGAGTCCTTGAAGAAAAAACAGGCCGAACTCCGCGAGCAGGTCGACCAGATATTTCTCGAGCTGCGGGACCTGCAAAAGGAAGTCCAGGAAAACATCGAGAAGACGGACCACATGCTCTTTATGCAGCTTGCCAATGAATTCCTGGCGCCCATCCGCCGCAAGTACGCAGGCGAAAGTGTACTGAAGTTCCTCGACGAAATGGTTCAGGACATGGGAGAGAACCTCAAGATCTTCCAAACCCAGGGAAGAGAGCAGATGCAGGGGCTGCCATTCCTCGTGCAGGAAGGCGACCCGTTCCAGCCCTACCAGGTGAACCTCATCGTGGACAACGCGGACCTCAAAACCCTACCGGTCATTGTGGAAACCTACCCCACCTACCGCAACCTGTTCGGGTCCATTGAACGCGTTGTGGACCGGAGCGGGGTCTGGCGCACGGATTTCAGCAAGATACGGGCCGGCTCCCTGATCAAGGCCAGCGGCGGGTACCTGGTGATCAACCTCATGGACGCCCTCATGGAGCCCGGGGTCTGGCCCGCCCTGAAGCGAGCCCTTAAGACCGAGAAGATGGAGATCCAGACGTACGACCCGTTCTACCTGTTCACGACCACGGGTTTAAAGCCCGAGCCCGTAGAGATGAGCACCAAGGTGATCGTGATCAGCGAGGACTATATCTACCATCTGCTCCTTCATTACGACCCGGATACCTCGAAGATCTTCAAGGTCCGCGCCGCGTTTGACACGGCCATGGACAAAACGGACGAGTCGGTCCGCCAGTTCGCCGAGTTCATCAAGATGAGGACGGACGAGGACCATCTCAGACCCTTTGACCGTACCGGGGTCTCTACCCTGGTGGAGGAGTGCGTCCGCATGACCGGACGCCAGGAGAAGCTCAGCACGAGCTTTCCGGAAATCACCGACAAGATCCAGGAAGCCGATTACTGGGCCGGGAGGGATGGGGCTTCCGAGGTGCAGGGCAAGCACGTGCGCCAGGCCCTCGAGGCCAAAGTGTATCGGTCCAACCTGCTCGAGGAAAAGCTTCAGGAAATGATCGACCGCGGCACCCTGATGATCGATGTGGAAGGGGAAAAGGTGGGGCAGGTCAACGGTCTTGCGGTCTACAACCTGGGCGACTACAGCTTCGGCAAGCCAAGCCGGATTACGGCATCCACATCCATGGGTCGTGCTGGAATCATCAACATCGAACGCGAAGCGGACCTCTCCGGGAAGACTCACAACAAGGGGGTCCTCATCCTGAGCGGCTATCTCCGGAACAAGTACGCACAGGACAAACCGCTCACCATGAGTGCCAGCATTGCGTTCGAACAGTCTTACGGAGGCGTGGACGGGGACAGCGCCTCATCCACGGAAATCTACGCCCTGCTCTCGAGCCTCTCCGACATCCCTATCAAACAATCCATTGCCGTGACCGGATCAGTCAACCAGAAGGGGGAAGTCCAGGCCATCGGCGGTGTAAACGAAAAAATCGAGGGCTTCTACGACTGCTGCCGCAAGGTCGGCCTGTCCGGGGAGCAGGGGGTCCTGATCCCCCGGTCCAATGTGAAGGATCTCATGCTGAGGCAGGACGTGGTCGAAGCCGTGGAAAAGAAACGCTTTCAGATCTGGTCGGTTCAGACCATCGACGAAGGCATCGAGATCCTCACCGGGACGCCGGCAGGGAAGAGGAAAGCGGACGGGAAATATACCAAGGACAGCATCAACGATCGCGTGGACCGCCAGCTCCGGGAGCTGGCCGAGGGGCTCAAGAAGTTCGGGAACAACAACGGAAACGGAAACCAGAACGGGAGCAAAAAAGGAAAGAGTAAACAGAAAGGCAAAAAGAAAGCCCGAATCGCGGCGCCCCCCCAATACGCATGACTCTCCCGGAAATCACCCTGGAAAGCCCCATCGAGGACAAGATCGCGTGGGCGGAGCGTCTGTACGACGAACGTGGTGCTCGTCTTCGGGCCGATCCGGCCGTTGCAGACCTGCTTGAACGCTTTCGGAACGCAGCCGAGGCGTCCCATCGGGAGATGGTCCGATCGGGGGTTGCCGAAGCCTGCATGCACTGCGCCCGGGATGAAGGCGGATCCTGCTGTGGAAAAGGTCTCGAGGACCGATACAGTGCGCTTCTCCTCCTGGTCAACCGCTTGCTCGACCGCCCCCTGCCCAGAGAACGCTTTGATCCCCAAGGGTGTTTCTTCCTTGGAGAAAACGGCTGTCTCCTCCTGGCCCGTCATGTGATCTGCGTCAACTACCTCTGCGGCAAGATCACCCGACACATGGACCCTGCCCGCCTCCGCCCCCTTCGCGACGGGGAAGGCGAGGAGCTCGAGTTGCTGTTTCTCCTGATCGAAAAGGTGAAGGCAAGATTGAAGGATTAATGAAGGATTAAAGGATTAAGGAGTAAGGGATAAGGGGACACAAAGGGGTTGAGGGATTCAAGGGATACGGCCCGGCTTTCTCCGGAGCTGCGAAACGTGCTGGAGGCGGTGGCCCGGTTTTACGACCGTCGCCAGGTGGGGGATGTGGGGGCCATGGGCTTCCGGCGGTCTACGGAGCTGGCCAACCTGCTGCCCTGCCTGGATCGCCTCCTCGATGAGGGCATGATCGTTCCGGGCGAGACGCGTTTTCTGGACATGGGTTGTGCGGACGGACGCGTGAACGTGTTCCTCAGCTACCTCGTACAACAGTCGGTGGGCATCGAACTGGACGACTGGATACTGGACGATGCGATGCCGCTTCAGAACGAACTGGAACGAACGTTGGCACAGCAACGTTTACCCCTTCCCCCGGGAAACGTGCACCTCTTCGTGGGAGACTCCACGGACGAGGGACTCCATCAGAGGGTGCAAAAGGAAACCGGCATCCCTTTCGAGGCCTTTGACCTCTACTACACCTACCTCACCATGCAGGAGGAGTTCGCCGACCAGATCGCACGCAAGGCCGGAAAGGGTGCAATCTTTGCCGTGTACGGCCTGGAGCGCATTCAACCCCGGTTTCCCGGGCTCAGCCTTCGAACTCCGAATCGGGCCTTAAACGGCGTCCTGGCGCTGTATGAGAAAATGTGACCTGAATCACGTAAGCCACCCTGTTGTTTTCACGAGGAGGGCCCTATAATATCTCCACGAATCTATCAGCGAGGTCCGACAACCGAAACGGTTTCTGAATGAAGCTGTTAGCCCCCCGTTCCAAGATCTCCGTCGCCTCCCCGTTGATTCCGTACCCGCTCGACAGAAGCACGCGGATGTCGGGGTCGATTTCCTTGAGTCGATCAAAGGTCTCCCCCCCGCCCATGTCAGGCATGATCAGGTCGAGAACGACCAAATCCACCCGATCTCCCTGTTCGGTGTAGACGTCCAGGGCTTCCTGACCACTCCTGGCCTTGAGGACCTCGTATCCCAGGGACTGGATCATTTCCGCGCCGACCTCAAGAATCACCTCCTCATCGTCCACCAACAAAATCGTTCCAGGTCTCTTCACCGTCTGCTCCTCCTTGAGCATGCCGTCCTCCTTGACGTAGACGTACGATGCGGGCAGGTAGATATCAAAACGTGTCCCACGACCAATCTCCGATTCAACGTGAATGAACCCATCGTGACTTTCCACTACACCCTCTACAGAGGCCAGGCCCAGCCCGGTTCCCTCACCCAACTTCTTGGTCGTGAAAAAGGGATCAAAAATCTTCTCCATCGTCGTGGAATCCATTCCTACACCTGTGTCCCGAACGCTCAGCCGAACATAGTCGCGGGGCTGCGCATCGGGTGCAATCTTCTGAATCTCGCTGCTCCGGACATTTCGTGTCTGGAGAACCAGCTCCCCTCCATTGGGCATGGCATCGGCTGCGTTGACGCAGAGATTCATCACGGCTTGTTGAATTTGTCCGAAGTCCGCATCAATGTCGCCAAGATCCTCGGTCAAATCGACACGGATGCGAAGGTCCTTTCGGGTCTGCTCGATGGTAGAGGCGATTTCCTCGACAAGCCGGTTCAACTCGATCCTTCTGATCTTGTACGCCCCCTCACGGGCATAGGCCAGTAGCTGGTTGGTAAGAAGGGAGCCACGTTCCACGAGGTCTTCGATGTTCTCCAGTCTTCCACAGAGTGGGTGGGACGCATCGAGCTCCATTTGCCCCAGCGTGGCGTTCCCCTCAATACCCATGAGCAGGTTGTTGAAGTTGTGTGCGATACCGCCCGCCAGGGTACCGATGGCCTCCAGTCGCTGGGCCCGCATGAGCTGTGTCTCGAGTTTTGCTTTTTCCTTCCGCGCCTCAATGCGTTCGGTCACATCGCGGCTTGCGCCGCGCACGACCTCGGGTCTTCCCTGCGCGTCCCGGACCAGCTCGTTGCGATACTCTACCACGAGCTCCTGCCTGTCCTTTCTTTGAAAACTCGCTATGCCTTCGTCCCACCCTTTCTCCAACAAACGCTTCAGATACGCATCGAACTCGTCCCGGAACCGCTCGGAAAGCAGCTCCTTCAAATGCATCTTCTTCAACTCCTGCCGGTCGTACCCGTAGGACTCCCAGGCCCGGTTCGTCTCCAGGAACCGACCCTCCAGGTCGTGCACGTACAGGAGATCCGGGATGTTGTCGAAGAGGTTCCGATACTTCTCCTCGGACGCTCTCAAGGAGGCTTCGGCCCGCTTCCTTTCTTCGATCTCTTCCCTCAGCCGTTCGTTACTCCGATGGACCTCCAGGGTTTGCTCCTCCAGACGATCCGCAAAGAGTTCCTTGAGCTCCACCCTCTCCCGGTTGGCCCGGCTCATCCTGCGGGCCGCAGCCAGGGACAGACAGAGAAAAAGGAACGTCATGGCCGCCAGGGCGCGATGAACATCGTCGGGAATCAGGAGGAATCGAATGAGCAGGGGTATCAGCGCGGGAAGGCAGAACGCGGCGACCGCCGCAAAGAGGAATGAAAAGCCTCCCACCGCACCCGTGACCATGCCGCAGAGCGCGATGGTTAACAGGGCCTGATGTCCGGGAGAGTTCATAGGGAAGAGAAAAACCGCTGCACTTCCCCACAGGAGGCCCGCAAGGAAAAGGCCTGTCACCAAAGCCCGTCCCCAGTCACGCGCTTGCACCGACGAAGGCGGGTTTTTTCGATAAGCCGCGACGAGACCCGCCCGGGCTCCTACCAGAAGAAGCGCGGCGGACAGCCAAATCAGAACCCGGTTCCCGGGAACTTCTCCCCACAGGACGATCGCCAGAATGATCGTATTGACCACCGTGGCCAACATGCCCAGAAAAGCATGCCGAAAAAGGCCGTCAACAATCTGCGCATGAATTCGCGGCGCTCGGTCGGTTTGCTCCAAGGCGCTTCTCCAATCGGGAGGTTCCCTGTGCGATCTCCGCGGCGCGAGCCGGGTCTTTACGGTGCAAAGCATCCACACCGCAGATCCGGCAAGGGGAATCTCTCCCCTGAACCAGACAACGATCAACCGCGTTTTTCGTCGGGCTCGAGCTTCCGCTCCATCTTCTTCATGAAATCCCGGTAAAGCCTGTAGTGATCCGTATCGCGATACGCCACCTCCTGGATGGGGACCCGGTCGAAGGTGTAGATCGTTGCGCCGGGACAGGCCAGAAGGATGGGGGAATGCGTGGCAATGATGAACTGGGCATGACCGGCCTTCCCCTCCCTTTCGAGCAAATCGAGCATGGCGAGCTGGCTTCGAGGTGAAAGGGCGGTCTCGGGTTCGTCTAGAAGGTAAAGCCCCTCAATGCGGTATCGGGCCTGGAAGTAGCTCATCAGGGACTGTCCGTGGGACTGGGTCATCAGGGATTTTCCGCCGAAGTACTTGAGGGTGCCCGGATCAGCGGCAGCCCACTCATCGAGGTTCCTGGCGAAATCGTGGAACATCTCGGAGGAAAAAAAGGCCCCAGGTACATACCCGTTGACCCATTCCACCTCGATGAAATGGCCGAGAAGCTCCTCATACGGATTGATCTCGTATCGGGTGGTCTCGATGGTCTTCCATATGTGAATACCGCAGCGACGCGTGATAGCCCGTAGAAGCGTGGACTTTCCGCTTCCATTCTCTCCCACGAAAAGGGTAACCGGCGCTCGAAACTCCAGTGCAGGGGTCTCCCGAAATCTGGAAAGGTTGAACGGGTAGTAAGAATCCGTCGGATAGTCATCGACCAGGAAGTGAATTTTCCGAATGTGCATTGTGCGTCTCCCTGACGGGGCTCAAAGCGATGGGGTAAGTGCATTTCTCTCAGAGGCGCCTCACTTTAGGGCAAATGAGGTCACCTGTCAATGTAACCAACGATGCACAATCAAGCACGCGCGCGCAGGCGATTCAAGACGTTTCGCTCGCGCATTCACCGCACCCATGTGCGGGGACAGCGAGCGATATTGAATCTCCCCGCGTTCCCGCTTCAGCGGGATGAGGGATGCGCAAGCGAAGCATTTTCAAGATCCGCTCTTTTGGTTTCCCTTTCTGCATGATATCCTCTGTTTATGAAGTTCTTTCAGGAAACCCCAAAAGGAAGCCCTTAACAGACTTTGCTCGCGCATTCCTCGCCGCCTTCGGTGGGACTGCGGGGAGACTCCATCTTCATTCGATGAAAAAGGCCTGTTTCCGATGCAACTCCTCCTGGACATTCTTCTGGCTTCGTGGGACACACTCGCGTCCTCGGCCGTGTATATCCTCTTCGGCATCCTCGTGGCCGGACTGCTTCGCGTGTTCCTGAATCCTGCGGCTGTGGCGGGTCATCTGGGTACCGGGCGGTTCCTTTCCGTTTTCAAGGCCGCCTTGCTCGGAATCCCCATTCCCCTTTGCTCATGCGGTGTTGTGCCGGCGGCCGCCTCCCTCAAGCGCCAGGGTGCCAACAATGGGGCCACGGCCGCTTTCCTGATCGCCACACCGGAATCCGGAGCCGACTCCATCGCCATCACGTACGCCCTGCTCGATCCCATCATGACCGTAGCCCGGCCCTCCGCGGCCTTTCTTACGGCCGCGGCCGCAGGTATCGCCGAGAACACCCTGGCCCCCGGCGACACCAACGCCCCGCCGCAGGTCCCGGATCTCTCCTGCCCGGTGGACGGATGCTGCGACGGGATCCATTGCGATCCGGAAGTGCATCGAAAACACCACTCTCTTCAGGAAAAGCTGCGCGCCGGAATGAGGTTTGCGTTTCAAGATCTCTGGCCCGATCTGGCCTCGTGGTTCCTGGTGGGCATGCTCCTCGCCGGAATCATCCAGGTCGCACTGCCGACCGAACTCCTGACCCGCCATCTCGGCGGAGGTCTCGGTTCCATGATCATCATGCTGGTCATCGGCATTCCTCTTTACATCTGCGCCACCGCATCCACGCCCATCGCCGCGTCCCTGATACTCAAAGGCGTGAGCCCCGGCGCAGCCCTGGTCTTCCTTCTTGCGGGGCCGGCCACCAACGCTGCCTCCCTCACCATGCTCCTCCGTGTACTCGGTAAGCGGGCCACCGCCGTGTACCTCGCCTCCATTGCGCTCCTCTCGGTCCTGCTGGGATTGGCCCTGGACGCGGGATACGCGATCACAGGCATCTCGGCGCAGGCCTCGGTCGGACGGGCCGCGGAATTGATCCCGGAGTGGGCCCGCATCTCCGGAGCCGCCGTTCTCCTGGTGCTTTCCGCAGGACCTGCTGCCGCCTCCTTTCGCCGCCTTTTTCGGCGGATTACCGGCCGTGCCCCTTCCGCCCCGTCCTGCACCTACGGCAATGCACACGGGGAGCCGCTTCCCATGCACCCCGCCCCCTGGAACGACCATAAAAATGGCCTCTCCAGCGCCCCACACTCCGAAGGCAAAGAGCCGCAATAACGTCAGGGAAATGACGCCATTGCTGGGCAGGAACGAGCGAACGAGGTCTTTTCTGAAACGACCCTTGCCGTCGGCAGGTGAAATATCCATCATGACGTTGAAAACGAGATAACCCGCCACGAATGTCCCGGCGCAGCCCAACTACAATCGAAAGGGGATGAACGACGAGATGCCGCGACCCTCTTCACGTCGCCAAGACAGAAAAATTTAGAACGATTTCAGGATGTTGTATTTGTAATCCCCATTTATTCCATCAGAACTGAATGACGCGGCTGCGAATATGCATTTCGACCAGCCCCTTTCGAAAGGCCTGCGCCTGCCATGTGCAGAAAAAGAGTTTGTGGAAAAGCGCCGAATCCGCCTGAAAACGGGGAGTGCCGATACCGGCGGAAAGCGTTCTGTCTCGGCTGGCATGATTCTTGATCTCTTTTGCATTTTAACGGATGAAGCGACCTCCAAGCCTGGAGTTCAAAGGGAACCTCAAGCAGCGCAAAGGTTTCTGTCGGAATACAGTCCCGTAGAAAAGGAACGGCAAACACCCCATGGTCTCGATCCTCGAATACACGCCCATCGCCCAGTTCGCCCTGGGCCAGGATCACCGGATTACACACTGGAATCGGGCATGCGAGCTCTTGACCGGTATAGCGGCCCGGGACGTCATAGGTACGGATCGCCAGTGGACCCCGTTCTACTCGTCCAAGCGCCCCGTGCTGGCCGACCTGGTGCTGGAAAATGATATCGCGAGTTTCTTTGAGATATACCGGGGGCGGGATGCCGGTCCGTCGAACGTCATCCCGGAGGCCTGGAAGGCCACTGATTTTTTCGACGATCTGGGGGGAAAGAGCCGTTACGTCTTCTTCCTGGCCGCGCCCGTCTTTGACGATCAAGGCCGACGTGTAGGTGCCGTAGAAACCCTCCAGGACACCACAGAGCGCGTTCTGGCCGAGAAGCAGCTGCGGTCGAGTGAGGAGCGGTATCGTTTCCTCACGGAGAAGGCGGCCGACGGGATCGTCGTGGTTCAAGACGACCGTCTCGTGTTTGCCAACGAGGCCGCAGCCGAGCTCTTCGACCACGTTACCTCCGATGACCTTCTCGATCTTCCGGTTCTGGACCTGGTCGCTCAAGCGGACCGAGGAACGGTGAAAAAAATGATGAGGGACTTTGAAGGCCTGAAGAACGCCGACCGCGTCGTTCAGGTCCGCTGTATCGCCATGGACGGGAGGGAGTTCTGGGTCGAAGCCAACAACCGGGTTGTCGACTGGCAGGGCCGACCCGCTGTGATCGCCACGCTCCGAGACGCGACCGAGAGCCGCCGCAGGGAGGATGAGATCCTGGATGAGGCCGAGTCCCTGCGCCGGGAAAACGTCCGCCTTCGGTCCTCCATTCGCGAGCGATATCGCCTGGGGGGAATGGTGGGAAAAAGCGCGCCCATGCAGGAGGTCTACGAGCTGATCCTGAAGGCGGCCTCAAGCGGGGCCAACGTCCTGCTGAGCGGTGAATCGGGCACCGGCAAGGAGCTTGCGGCCCGGGCCATACACGATGCGAGCTCGCGACGGGAAAAACCCTTTGTCGCAGTGAACTGCGGAGCCATACCCGAACCCCTGCTCGAAAGCGAGTTCTTTGGACATCGCAAGGGTGCGTTTACCGGCGCCCAGGCCGACAAGATGGGTTTCCTGGATCTGGCCGATGGGGGAACCCTGTTTCTGGACGAAGTTGGAGACCTTCCTCCGTCCCTCCAGGTCAAACTGCTTCGTGCGCTCGAAGGCGGGGGCTACACCTCGCTGGGGAGCCATGAGGCCAAGTATCCCGAACTCGTCGTGTTCGCAGCCACGAACCGTGACCTCAAAAAACTCGTTCGGGAGGGGCGGATGCGGGAAGACTTCTACTATCGTATCCACGTCCTGCCGATTCCCTTGCCCCCTTTGCGCGACCGCTTGGAGGACCTCCCCCTCCTGGTGGAACACTTCCTGAGCCGCATAGACCAGGAAAAAACCATGCGGTCCCTCCCGTCCCGGGTGATGGAAGCGTTTGAGGGGTATGACTGGCCCGGAAACGTCCGCGAACTCCAAAATGCCATTCAGCGCTATGTCACCCTGAACCGCCTGGACCTTGCACACGCTTCCCTCGATTCCACACGTCAAGAAGGCCCCACACCGGAGTCTCTGCAAAAAGGGCTCGAGGACCTCAGCCTTCGGAATGCCCTGGCCTCCTTTGAGCGAAGGCTCCTGCGGCAGCACTTGGACCGGCACCACTGGCAGCGCTCCGAGGTCGCGGCCAGGCTCGGCATC
>JASFQI010000095.1:0-14994 GCA_050115555.1 Desulfobacteraceae bacterium | reverse complement strand
GGGTCCATCGTGAACGATGTCATCGAACGGGCAGGCGGCGTGAACTGTCTCGAAAGCCCTAAAAAGCTGGCTCGAATCGGTATGGAGACCTTGATTCGAAGCGCGCCGGATGCCTATATTCTTCAAAAGGGTCCCATGAACCCGGAGCCTTGCTCACCTGCCTCGAGGGGCTCCCACTTCTGGGTCCTGGAGGCTGTGAAACACGGGCGCATCCTGACCGTGGATGAGCAGGTTTACAGCAGGCCCGGCCCCCGTTCCGTGAACGCGGTGGAGGAGCTCGCCGCGTTCCTTCACCCGGACCGATTCGCACGCTGAGGGCTGGGAATAAATCGGCAAGGGCATCGAATTTTGATGGAGTCGCAAAAAGCAGGAAGCAGGAGATTTGCCCCTAGCGATTCCAAGACATTACAACGTAGCCAACGGCGGGCGAGCGGGTTTTTGCGAGACCGTCAATTTTGGAAGGAGTCATTTGATCATGGACACAGGGACGCTGTACGGGATCGGGGTCGGACCCGGGGATCCCGAGCTCATCACCCTCAAGGCCGTGCGCGCCCTGCAAAGCGTGGATGTGGTCTTCACGGCCGCATCGAGTAAGAACCGCTACTCCATCGCCGTAGAAATCGTCTCCCCACACCTCAAGGACGGTATTCCCATTGTCCGGCTCGACTTCCCCATGACCCGCGACCGGGAATCCCTGAATCGCGCTTGGCACGAAAACGCCGAGATCGTCCGTAAGGAGCTCTCCCAGGGCCGAAATGCCGCGCTCATCACTCTGGGCGATCCCATGACCTATAGCACGTTCGGATACCTCATGCGCACCCTGAAGGAGGAGTCTCCGGAGTACTCCATTCGGGTCATTCCCGGCATTACGTCCTACCAGGCGGCCGCGGCTGCCGCAGAGCGAGTCCTGGCCGAAGGCGAGGAATCCTTCACCGTGGTTTCAGGCGCCCTGGGTCCTCAAAAACTCCGGGAGGTAGTGAACCACACGGACAATGTGGTCATGCTCAAGGTCTATCGAAACTACCGGGAAATCCTGGAGGCGCTGAGTGATCTGGACCTCACCCGTCATTCGATCCTCGTCAGCCGATGCGGTTTTGATGGGGAACAGGTCATCGCGAGCCTGGCGGATCTCCCGGACGAGGTTCCTCCTTATCTCTCCCTTCTCCTGATCAAGAAGCCATGACGCGCTCTGCGCCCTCACGCCCCCCGGTCGGTCTCATCTTCGTTCTCGCGATTCTGGCTGCAGGTGCGCTTGCGTTTTGCCTCCTGGGCCCGGGTTTTAAAGGCAGCCTGTTCTCGGAGCCGGGAGTCCTTTGGAAGCGCCTCCTCTGGCCCCTCCTTCGCCTGACCTTTTTCATTTCCCTCGGGCTCTTCGTGGGGCAAATCATCGAGGGGATGGGCTGGACAAACCGTTTGACACTTCTGGCGCGCCCTTTCATGCGCGGGGCCCATTTTTCTCCCGGCATGGGCGCCGCCTTCACCACGGCGTTCGTCTCGGGGACGGCCGCGCTGTCCATGCTCATGGAATTTCACCGGGAAGGCACTCTGGGCAGGAGGGAGCTGGTCCTGGCCATCCTGACCAACACCTTTCCATCGTTCTTCCTCCACCTGCCCACGACCTTTTTTATCCTGCTCCCCTTAGTGGGAAGGGCGGGGATGCTCTATCTGCTTCTGACCTTTGCCGCCGCCGTCCTCAGGCTGGGGGTGGCGCTGACCGCCGCCCGCATCCTGCTTCCGCGATCGACCGGAAACTACGCGCCTCCCCGTGATCAGGGAAAGGCCCCCTGGAAGGAGGTTCTGAAAAAGACGGCAGGGGCGTTTCGGTCTCGAATGGCCCGCATCATGATGATCGTCCTGCCCGTATACCTGATCGTGGTCATTGTCGCGGACGCGGGGCTCTTTGCCTGGCTTCGAAAGGCCCTGGCAGACCAGGTGGCTTCGGCCTTTCTTCCCGTGGAGGCCTTTTCCGTGGTCCTGATCAGCCTGGTGGCTGAGTTCACCTCCGGATATGCGGCTGCGGGCGCCATGCTGGAGTCCGGAGCCTTGACTGTCTTTCAGACCGTTCTCGCCCTCCTGGTCGGAAACATCCTGGCTGCGCCTGTACGCGCTTTGCGGCACCAGCTCCCTTACTACATGGGGATCTTCACTCCCAGGCTCGGCCTGGGGCTCATGATCGCGAGCCAGTCATTCCGCCTTCTCAGCCTGGCCTTCGTGGGAGGCCTGTTCGCTGTCAGCTGGTACGGCTTCCTCTGACAGGATCGTTCGCATTTGCCGTGAAAACACCACGGAGATCCGACTACGACCAGGGTTGGTGTGAAGGAGACCGGGGTTTTTCAGAGCGGACATCAGCAAGAGATCTTCGTCATTCCGACTGGTTACATCCAGGGGAAACCGCTGCCATCCCCCGCTCTGGAAAAGACGGGATAGGATGGGAAAGGGATCGGGTGGGCGGGACACTGGCGTTCAGGGTTCCCCGTTACGCCACCGGTTCGCCACATACGGTGCGGTAGGGGAACCCTCACACGGCGGCTCCTTGCGGTTCTTTACCGGACCTGCCAGTCGTGAAACCGAATCCAGAGCACCGCACCGATTTCCACGTCTTTGGCCTCACCCTGGTAATCGATTTTCTCGTCCGAAGTGCTCAGTGCGGCAAATCCCCACCACCCGGCCTTCGGGGTCGCATACGAGAACACGCCGTTTTGATCCGCCTTCAAAGTCTGCGTGACCATGTAGTCCGTAGGGGCCTCGGCCCTTTGGTCTTCGTTGTAATACTCCACCTCGACCTCGGCAAAAGGGACAGGCTTCCCGTCCAGCTTGACCACGCCCTGAAAGACGTTTCCGGAATAAAGCCCGAAGGGTTTGGCGAGTGGCACGATCTCGGTCTTGAGCCCGATCTCGCGGTCCCACCCTTCGTCGTCTCCAAACGCCGTGACCACGGTCTTGGTGTAGTGCACGATGTAGCAGTCCTCGGCGGGCTCCCAGTAGGGTTCGGGTTCCATGGAAAAAACGTACACCCCGGGCCTTTGAACCGGATAATCCAGACGCCAGGCCTTGTGGTCCATGATCTCAACCGGTTGAAGCTTGTCCGTAAGAAAAACCGGTCTCCCGGTCGCCATCACCTGGAAGGACTTTGGGCGTTCCATGTCCATCCCGTGCCCTTCAAAGGGATGAGAAAAGGACACGGACAGGGTCAGGGTTCGATTGTCATTCGGCATGACCATGGAATCCGAAGGGATGATCATGCCGAAGTGGGCAAGGGCAGGACCACTCCACAGGATGGACAGACAGAACAAACTCCATGCGGATACGACGATTCCTCTCATTTTCATCGGTACTACTCCTTTCTTTTTTCAAATTTGCATTTCTAAATTCGATTTTCCTCTGTGGGCACGATTTCTCGATGCCTTTCCGTCCCTGCTTATGGGGGTTCCTATACAGCCCCGCATGAAAAAGGCCACGCAGGGAGACCGCCCGGTTCACCGGTCCAGTCGGCCTTCGTGGCCTTTTGATTTCCACCCGGCCCCTTGCACTCGATTTCCGCTCGAGAGGGGCCGTTTTACGCACTGCGGGAGAATTGAATCTCCCCGCAGTCGCGTCTAAGCGGGACGGGGGATGCGCGAGCGAAACATTTTCAAGCCGAACGCTTCCTACGCCCGGTCTTTCCCTCGATATCGGCTTCGCGCGTACAGGTAGATCCCCATCAACCCGAAAATGTATCCCAAGCCTCCCAGGATCTCCGTGAGCCCGGGACCCTGCTCGTGCTCCAGCCGAGCAAGGCTTCGAGAGATGGGTTGCAGCCTTTCGGCAAGGACCTTCTCCACCATGGCTCGCATGGGTTCCATGTCCACGGAGGCCCCATCCGGAACAACGGCTTCACCTGGATCTTTTCCGGAGTCTCCGGAGTTCCCGGATGGAATGGCTTTCTCATCTGCCGGCGTCGGACCGCCGTGGATCTCATCGGCCTTGAGTAGAAACTCCGCCCGATGCCCCATGGAAGCGTCCAGGACGATGCGAAGATCCGTTCGCTGGGGAACCGGAAAGGAAAACATGCCTTCATCGTCGGTCCGTCCAGTCACGAGTTCCTTGCCGGAGGGGCTGTACACGCGAATTTCTCCTCCCGCGACCTTGCGCTTGCCACCGAAGTAGCTCTCGGTGTATACCGTATCGCCCTCGACCCAGGCGAACAGGTAAACCTGGTGAGAAAAGGCGGTCCCGGGCGCAAGAAGGATGACTCCCAAAAAGATGCCTACCCGAACGGCCCTCAGGATGTACTGCCTAGCGCACATGTCCGACCTCCAGAATCTCGGGTTTCACCTGCCGCAGAAAGGCCACGCAAAAAGTGGTGATGAGCCCCTCGATGACCATCACGGGCAGGTGTGCGACGACCACGAGGCGGGCCACCCCCAGGAAGGCTTCGCCCGTGAACACGAGAGATAGCGCGACCAGGAGACTTCCCAGGAGAACGGCGACGGCCCCGCACAGGAACGAGCACGTCCAGGAGACGGTCCGATTCCCGCTCGCCACTCCCGCCCGAAACAGGTAGTGGCACGCTACGGCCGGTGCGGCCATGATCACGGTATTGACCCCAAGTGTGGTGAGGCCTCCAAACTGGAAGAGCACGGCCTGTAACAACAGGCCGACCAGGATGGCGGGGAAGGCCATCCAGCCCAGAAGCAGACCGACCAGTCCATTCAGAATGAGGTGCACGCTGGAAGGCCCCAAGGGGACATGGACCAGAGAAGCCACGAAAAAGGCCGAGGAAAGGATGGCAATTTGAGGAATGCGCTCCTCGTTCAGCGCTCGAAGGGCCACCCCCGTCCCCGCTGCCGCCGCAAGGGCTCCGGAAGTAAGGACGGGCCAGGCAAGAATTCCCTCGGAGATGTGCATGATCGGTCGTCCCTTCCAAGAACTCCAGCGCCTCGCCGGAAGCGCTCCCGCACCCATGGAGGGGATACGGGTTCCACGAAACTGGAATAAAAAAAACCACGAAGCCCGTGGAGAATCCTCCACCGAAAGCCTTCGTGGCATTCCATCCGGATCGTCGCGACGAAAAAGCGGGTGAGGTTTCGTACCCCACGCTTCGTGCTTTCCAATAGCAAACCGCTGATCGGGTGTCAATCCAAATTCAGGACCTGAAACCGTTGTTAGTCGTCATCAGACCTCGTGGCGCAGGCTTCGGCATTCCCGTGTGAATGGACCAGGCGGCCGTGGTCGTGGGCGTGCACGTGAGTGTGGACGGTCCTCTCTTCCTCTATCAGGACCCGGCCGTTTTCCATGCCGTGAATGCGGTGGGTGGTCCGGGCCAGAAAGTCCATGTTGTGCGAAATAAACACGTATCCGATATCGATTCCCGCAAGTACCTCGATGATACGATTCGTGGTCTCCGTGTCCAGGCCGGTCGTGGGCTCGTCCAGAAGCAAGGCTTCGGGCTTCATAGCCAGGACCGTGGCCAGGGCTACAAGCTTTTTCTCGCCGCCGCTCAACTTGTGAGTCACTCGTCCCTCAAAACCCTCCAGACCAAGGGTGCGAAGGGTTTCACTGGCAATGGTTCGTGCTTCCCCCGTTTTCTTTCCCTGGTTGAGCGGTCCAAACGCCACATCGTCGAGTACCGTGGGGCTGAAGAGCTGGTCGTCGGCATCCTGGAACAGGAGACCGATTTTTTGACGAACGTCCCGAAAGTCCTTTTCCACCCGCCGTTCCCGCTCCAGGATCTCAATCCGTCCGGAATTCGGAGTCAGAAGCCCCATGATCACGTGAAACAGGGTGGTTTTCCCGCTTCCGTTCGGCCCGATCAGACCGATCCGTTCGCCTTCCTCGAGCTTGAAGTCCAAGTCCTTCAGGACCTCCCGCCCGTCAGGATACGAAAACGAGATGCCCTCCAGGAGAATCAATGTCATGATCGCTCCCCGGCGCTTTTCCCTTGTGGCATGGTGAATATCCTTTTCCCGGGCACAAAGAAGATTTTGCTTGTTACGTTCCTAGGGCAACCATTCCAGAAGGGCGAGCGCTACAATACTAAGACCCAGGAAACCCGCTACCGCCGCGTCCCACAAGCGAAACTCGAAGTCGGTCAAGTCATGGAACCGTCCTTGAAATCCCCGGCACAACATCGCAGCACGCACACGCTCGGCCCTTTCGTAGCTCTTTACAAGCAGCATGCCCAGGAGAAGGGCATAGGTCCGGTAGGTATGGAGGTTCGTTCGCGGCCGGAACCCTCGAACCCTTGCTGCAGTGATGAGCCGCTGATACTCGCGCAGGATCACGTGCACGTAGCGATAGGTAAAGAGAAAGAGTTGAACGATCTTTCGGGGCACCCGCAATGTCCTCATGGCGCGCCCGAGCGTGTAGACCGGCATGGTGGACACCAGGGCGATCAGCACCAGCACAATCGCATTCGATTTCAGCGTGATGCGTGTCGCGTAAAGGGTTCCTTCCAGGGTGCCCGAGAGGGGGCCCAGGCGAAACCATGACGGTCCCGGAACGGTAAATGGCAGAAAGAGCCACAGGAGGGCCACCATGCCGTTGACCACAAGGAGGCGGCGTGCCACTGCGCCTGCCGGCAGGCCTGCCAGAATGACGAGCGTCAGTGCCCCGACGGCTGCGGGCAGCAGGACTTGAAATCGGTTCGAAAGGGCCACCACCACGGAAAAGGCTGCGGCCGCAAGCAGCCTGGCCCTCGGATCCAGTCGGTGCGCAAAGGACCTCCCCTGTTCAAAACCGGTTTCCATGAAGGTGTCCTGTTATTGGATCACACGACGGGTTCTGAGCCGTCTGTTTCGCGGAAGGGGTCATAGTCTTTCGGCACGTAGGGCCTCTGCTTCGCGCCTAGCCGGTGGCCGAAGAGCACGGATCGGCCGGCCGCGTTGAGAAGGGTGAGCATCAACTCCTCCCCTCGAAGAAGCCCCAGTCCCCCCCGAGCGGCCTGGATCTCGTCGAACCCCGTTACGTTGTCACGGCGCACGGTCGGGCCGGCCATCAGGACGGGCACGGTCTCTCCGGAGTGGATGAGAGGGGTTCCGCACGGTGTGGAGTGATCCGCGGTCACCGCGACAAGCAGTTCTTCCCCGGATTCTACCGCATCCGCAAGGGCCTCCAATCCGCGATCCAGTTCCTCGATCACCGCCGCCTTGCCTGCGGGGTCTCCCCGGTGGGCCGCCTCGTCCGGCGCTTTGGTGTGCACATGGACAAATTCGTGATGCGTGTCCGCCAGGGCGATTCCAATGCGCTCGGCCAGGTCCGCTCCGGAATCCTCTCCGTCCTGGGCCTGGTGAAACGTCATCCCCAGCTCTGTGGCGATCCCGGCAAACACCGCACCCATGGCGATCATCAGGGCCTTCATGCCCCACCGTTCGCAAAAAGGGTCCACAAGGACACGCCGGCCGCACCGTTGGGTGGCCAGGAAATCGGCCGGGGTCATGCCCCGTTCGACCCGGGCCCGGTTCACATCGTGACGGGTGAGCTCCTTTTGGCTGTGAACGAGGAAGGCGTTCAGGGCCAGGGCCGTCCGGTCCGCTTCATCGGGTTCCGGATTCGGTTCCAGGGGGACGATTCGACCCATGGGCCGCCCCTTCACCATGGGATCCGAATCCGAGACGTGGTGCGAGACCGGGCCCTTCATCACGAGGATGCCCTCGTTTCCCCGAATGCGGTGAAGCTGAAATTGAACCCCGTGAGCATCGAACGGCGTGAGCACGCTGTACAGGGCCTGAAGCTCCGCATCTTCGGCCTGAAGAGACTTCCAGGTCTGTTTCAGAAGCAGGGGACCGCCCTCGACATCGGGCGCAGCGTGAAAAAGGTGGGCCACGCACAGGACGTCCCGGTCGTCAAAGGGGACCCCATGGCCGACGCCCTCCAGGAGACCTCTTCCGGGAAATTCATCCATTCCGTATCCGAAAAGACGGTAGTGAGCGGTCTCGCTCGGCAGGCAAAGGCCGGGTGTGGAGGCGTGAAAGAGGCCGCTGCAGCCCTGGGAGGCCATGCGGTCCAGGTTCGGAGTGCGGGCGGCCTCCAGGGGGGTTCGATGTCCCAGGGCCGCATAGGAACGATCCCCGAGACCGTCGAGCAGCACCAGGACGACCTTCATGAAGGGGCCCTCTGGCCGGTACTCAGGTGAGGGGATGCGGATGAAGGGACGGCGCTGGAAAGGGAGTTCGATTCCAGGTAACGCGCCACCACCTCCCTCGCCTGGAGCAGTGCGTCAGAGTCGTGGAGTTCCAGGGTCCACCAGGGGCATCCGATTTCCAGCAGGAGGTCGAGGCGCGAGGCCATGTCCTCCGGTTGCCGGGGAGGAATGTGCCCCCTGCCCTCGATTTCCTCGTGGTACACGTGAGCTCCGAGCACGCGGTCGGGGTGGGGGGTGACAAAGTCCTCCACGGCGTACTGCTGGCTTCGCACGGACTCGCACGACTGAGCGTGCCCGATATCGAAGGTGACCCCGGCTCCGCTCATGCGCACGATCTTCTCGAAGAGGTTCGGTCGGCTGGTCCAGCCCCATGCCAGATTTTCGAGACAGACCCGGACCCGGTTCTCCGCCCCGTACTGGACGAGGTTTCGAAGGTTGGAAAGAGTGGCGTTCCAGGAAAGGGGTTCCGTGGAGTTTCGGCCCAGGCCGATGTGGATGGAAAGAATTCCGCCTCCTGCCTTGGACACGAGC
The DNA here is from genome assembly GCA_050115555.1 of Desulfobacteraceae bacterium. Classification (GTDB taxonomy): domain Bacteria; phylum Desulfobacterota; class DSM-4660; order Desulfatiglandales; family HGW-15; genus JASFQI01. Next base: position 6,341 of record JASFQI010000095.1, on the reverse strand, counting down.
CGGACAATGCCCTGAAAAATCTCCCCGGCCTCGGCTGCCCGCGCCGGGTCGTCATGCCCCAGATCGATCTTCACGAACGGGCAGTGGAACCTCACGTCCAGGGGCTGAAGTCGAGCGATTTTCCGGACCCATTTTGACTGCTCGGCCGGGGTCTTAGGGAGAGTTCCCAGGGCAAAGGACCATTCCACGCCTTTGAACCCGTGTTCAAGGGCAAAGGTTCGAAGCTCATGGACGTCCTCGAAGAGGTTGACCATGGCGATTCGGGGGGACACATCGGAACGCATACCCATGAACCTCAGGGATTGGAATCCGCCCCCTCGGGCGGTTCAATGGCCCGCTCCAGGTCCTGCACCAGTCGGTTCAGGTCTAAAGCGTAATCACGTGCCACTTGTTCCAGGGGATCGAACAGGGCCTGGCAGCAGATACACACCCCGGCCTTTTCGTCATACTTGCGAAAAACGGCTTCGGTCTGCCGAAAGCGCCCAACCACGTCCAGCACGGTCATTTGAGGCGTGATGGGGCCTTCGCCTTCCACGGGCTTCATTCTCATGACTCCTGATCGCTATTCCAGGGGTTCCAGAACGATCCGGTGATTCACGAGGGCGAATCGCTTGATTCGCGCCTTGATGCGCTTCTCTTCCCCGAAAATGTCCACCAGACGAATCTCGTCGCCTTCGTTTTCCAGAAGGTCTACGCTTTCCATGATTCGTTCCTCGATCCCGTTCTTGAGTACGAATACGGAGGATTCACACATGGGTTTTCATCTCCTTGAGAAGCCCGACCACCTTTTCTACCAGGTGGGGCAAGGGCTCTCCCTGGACCCCTACCACGGAGGTGTTCTCCTGCGTGAGCGGAATCAGGATTTTGAACGCATTGCTCGTGCTGATCGCCTCGGCTATGGCCGGCGTCAGCTCCCCCATCATGGCATTGGCCATGATCACGGCCAGGGGGCCGATGATGACATCCACCCGGCCTGCTGCGTGCACAATGGCGTTTTCGCCCGTGGCCCCTTTGTTGGCACCGGCCTTCATCATTCGGGACGTGGCCACGGAGTTCGTCCCCAGGGCGTAGATCAACGTTTCGTGCCCGAAGACCTCACGAAGACGCTTGATCACCGCAGCCCCGATGCCTCCTCCCTGACCATCCACGACCATCAGGATCACATCATCCTCCAACACGCCGGTCGATTGGCGTCCGAATCGATCAGACCATATCCAGGGCCGACTCGAGCTCTCGAATCTGCTCAATCAGGATCCGCTTCTCGTCCTCAGTCAGGTCGGGTTGCTCCAGCTTCCGCTTCAACCCCATCAGGATCATCTCCTGGCGGTAATCCATGCAGGTGTAAGATGCTTCCTGGTTCTCCATACGCTCTCCCGATCTCCGGCTTCTCTCCTGTTTGCAAATACAAAAGCCACGTAAGGGATCGTCTTTCCTTCCGGAAACGGCCTTCGTGGCTTCGCGCTTCTCCGAGACATCCCGGTTTTTCTCCAGGATCACAAGGGCTTCGTGCCCCTGGTTTCTGTACCTTACCGGGGCGATTTCAACCTTGTCAAGCCCTTTCCCTATCCGAGAGCATGTGCCTTAGGGCTTCTCATTCACCCTGTCCGCAAAGAAAGGGGCCTCCGTTCCCTCCTATATGCACTGGGATTTTTCCGTCTCCATCGCACGGGGAGGGATGTGAGGATGAGGGTGTTGGCGAAGGCATGAGGGTTGACGCCTGGGGAAACCTGCACCTTGAAGCTTCAGCTCATTATGGGACGTCGTGATGCGGGCGGCGGCGGCGATGAGGTGGTTTCTTGTACCACCACCAGTCGTTGTGGGACACCGGATCGTAGACCTTCCAACGGCCGTGGACCAGGGTTCGAGGGGAAAGCTTCAATTCATCCCTCCCGCATCGAAGCAGACGGTCGTACGTCATCCACCAGCCCACCACGAACCCGTGCTTTTGAAAGGCTTCCCTGCTGTAAGCGGAGCAGGATGGGTACATGGGACACGTCCCTCTGCGCACCGCGGCGAGGTGGTTCAGGCCCTTGTCGTAAACAAGGAAAAACGCCCCGGCCGGCCCCGTCATTGGATCGTCGCCTGATTTCACGGAGGACGTGGATGCACACCCCCCGACGTTCATGAGGATCGCAATGAGGATCAGGGTCGAGAGAGGGGAGCGACAGGGGATTCTTCTGAAGCCCACACGGCGGACTCCCTTTTTATCTGAAAACTTGTGTCGCATGCCTCAGCCTTTCCGTCCCCAAAGCGCACTCGCCGCTGCAACGGCCAGGTACACGCCTCCGGCCAGCACAATGGTCGTGGCGCCGGCGGGAAGGTCCGGCGTGTAGCTCAAGGCGAGCCCGGAAAGGGTGAAGAGAATGGTCAGGGCGGCGGAGAGGATCATAGTGAGCCACAACCGGTTCGCGAAATGGCTTGCCACGGCCACCGGCAGGGTGAGCAGGGCGATGACCATGACCACGCCCACTACGGTGACCAGCAGGACCACAGTCAGGGATGTCAGGCAGAGAAGAAGCAGGTAGTAGAATTCCACCCGAATCCCACGCACTCTGGCGAACTCCTCGTCAAAGCACACAGCGAGCAGCTGGTTGTAAAAGAGCACGGAGAACACAAGGACCACGATATCGAGCCCGACAATCAGGCGCAGGTCTCCCGGGGACACCATGAGGATGTTCCCGAAGAGGTAGCTCATGAGGTCCTCGTTGTAACCAGGGGTTTTAAAGATGAACAGGATGCCCACGGCCATGCCGATCGCCCAGACCGCACCGATTACCGTGTCCTCCCGCTGGTGTGCGTACAAGCTCACCAGCCCGATGATCACCGCCGAGACAACGGCCGCGACCAGGGCGCCGTACAGAGGGTCCAGCCAGGACCATCCGCACACCACCTGGCAGAACCGGGCGGCCCCGAGCCCGCCGAGCACGCTGTGGGCGATGGCGCCGGCAATGTAGGTGATGCGTCTCGTGACCACATAGGTCCCAATGACGCCACAGGGCACCGCAGCCAGGATGCCGGTGATCACCGCGTACTGGAGAAACGTGTGCTGTTGGAGGTCGGCTAGGAACTCGGCCAATCTTGATTCTCCCTGCCGCAGTGGTGATCGTGCCGTACCATCTGCACGTTTCCCCCGTAAAGTTCGTGGATCATCTCCCCGGTGATGGAGCTCGTGGGATGCACGACGAGGCGGCGGTTTACGCATGCCACGCTTCGAACATAGCAGGAGACGAACCCCAGATCGTGGGTCACGACCATGATCGTCATGTGGCGGTTCAATGCGTCCAGGATCTCGAAGAGCTCCGTTTCAATGGCCGCGTCCACGTTGGCCGTGGGCTCGTCCAGGATCATGAGCTCAGGGTTCGAAGCAAGGGCCCGGGCCAGCAGCACCCGTTGGCGCTGGCCGCCGGAAAGCTGAGAAAAAGGACGGTTTTTCCAGGAAGTCATCTCCACCCTCTCGAGGGCCTCCATGGCGGCTTCCCGGTCCTTTCGGCTGTAAAACGCGAAGCGCCCGCTATGGCCGAGGCGCCCCATAAGAGCTACGTCCAGGACGCTCACGGGAAAAAGGAAGTCAAATGAGGTCTGCTGGGCCATGTACCCGATGCGGGGGCGGGCACGCACAGGCGTCACCCCGAACACCCGGACCTTGCCGTGGTCCGGTTTGAGCAGTCCCAGAATGATTTTGAGGAGTGTGGTTTTTCCTCCGGCGTTCGGACCCACGACCGCAATAAAGTCCCCCTCCGCCACATCCAGGTTCACGTCTTCCAGGACGGGGGTGTGGTTGTACGAGAAGGTGACATGTTCCAGATGAATGACTGGATTTTCCATGGGCTTTTCCAAAACGAGATATCCTGACGACGATAGAGGAAGCCCGTGCGGGCCGGGTGCGGCGTGCGCCACCCCACGTGGGTTCGATCCTGCATGCCCGACACGGATCATTCCACGTCGGGATACCTCTCTGCAATGGATTTGAGCACGTCCAGGCATGCAAAAAAGGCGTCCACCACCTCGGGATCGAAATGGGATCCCGAGGATTTTCGCATCTCCTCCAGAATTCGGTCCTCGTCCCAGGGTTCCTTGTAGGAGCGCCTGGAGCACAGGGCGTCATACACGTCCGCTATGGCCACGATTCGCCCGAAGATGGGAATCTCCTCGGCACGTTTCGGCCGCGGCTGATGGTGATTGTCCTCATATCCCGGAAGGGGTTCCTCGGTAAAGGGGTTCATGTGCCCCGGGTAGCCGGTCCCGTCCCATCTCTCGTGATGATTGAGGGCGACCTGGGCCGCCACCTCGTCGAAATCGGAGTTGATGTCGCGGAACAGGCGGGCCCCCAGGAACGTGTGGCTCTTCATGATTTCGAACTCATCGAGGTTGAGGCGGGCGGGTTTTTTCAGGATGAGGTCGCTGATCGCCACCTTGCCCACGTCATGGAGCATGGCCGCCATGCGAAGGACGTCTTTCTGGCGGGCCACCTCCTCGGATGGTATGCCTCTTTTCCTCGCCCAAACCTCGTAGATCTCCACGGAGTAGGCGCCCACCCGATTGACATGAGCCCCGGTTTCCCTGGGATCCCGAAGCTCCGCCATGCTGATCATGCGGAGGATGATGTCCCTTGTCATGCGCGCCCGTTCAATGGCCAGGGCCGCGCTGGCGGCGAAATGACGGATCAGGGATTCATCCGAGGACTCAAAAGGAACCACGCGCTTTTCATCGTCTTGGGCATTAATGACCTGCATGACGCCCAGGACTTCCCCCCTCGGGCTGGTCATGGGCACGGTGAGCATGGAGGTGGTCCGGTAGTTGGAGAGCTCGTCGAAGCTGGAGCCGAAAGAGTAGGGTGTGGCGTCGCTCAGTTGGTACACGTCGGCGATGTTGACGGTTTTGTTGTGGTTGGCCACGTATCCCGCGATGGAGCCGTCGTTTACCGGCATGGAAAAGGACCGGTAGATCAGCTTGCGGCCGGGGCTGAGGCGGGACTGGAGGGTGTCGTTCTGCGTGTAGCTGAACTGGAGCGTGTCTTTTTTCTTGAGGTAGATGGAGCCTGCATCGGCGTTGAACACGCGTCGCACACTCGTGAGAATGCGTTCAAGGAGGAGATCGATGTCCTTGACCTCGTTGATGTCCAGCACGATCTGCGTGGTCAGGTGGAGCTTTTCCTGTTCGCTCAGCATGGCCCCTCCGGGGCAGATCTGCACAGCGGTCGCACGCCTCCCTCTAACCCAGTCAGGAAGACGGGCCGGCATTGAAACCGGTGCTCACGATTCGAGTTTCTTCTCGAGCAGTTCCTGAATTCGCTCTGTTTTTCTCATCGCGGCGATCCAGCGCTCGGGGATCGCCGCCTTCCCCAGGTGGGCTCCCAGGATCATTCCGATGAGAAGCCCCCTTCCCGCACTGTCCCCTCCGGCCATGGCGGACCGGACCAGGGCTTCTTCCAGATCGCTTTCGTACCGGGCAATGAAGTGGATCACATCGGGGAAGGCCTGCTCCGAATGGCAGGTCTGCCCGAAACGGCGCACGGCCTGGAGGCTGTCCGTGTCTTTGGATTCAAGGCCTTCCTTCACCCACTGGGAAATCGGGGAATCCGGGAACCCTCCGACAGATCGCTCCATGGCTGCAACAGGGGAAGCTCCCGCTAAGACGTCCTGTGCAATGCGTGCGAAAAAGAGCCCGCTCTGGAGGACCACCGGATTGTTGTGGGTCATGCGGGTCTGCGCCTGAACCGCCTCGGACAGGGCTTCTGCGTCGTCCGGATACCAGTAGACCAGCGGGGCGATTCGCGCCGCTCCGGCCAACTCGTCCGAGAACGAGCCGGCCTCCTCCGGCCCTTTTCCACCTTGAATGTTGCGAAGGGTTCCCTTGGTGGCCTGGTCCACGTATCCGTCGTAGGACGCGAACAGATCCTTCCAGCGCTGCCAGAAGTCGTCCAGATGAAAGCCTCCCCGCGCTGCAAGGGACTCCAGCAGCACCAGGGTCTGGTCGCCATAGTGGCTAAACTCCCCGGCCGTTTTCGTGGTGTGAAAGGAGTCTGAGGGGGGTCCCAGGATCTCATCGACCCGCCCGTACTCCCGTTCGATCCGGTCCGTGTCGTAGATCCAGTGCACACCCAAGGCGTGGGAGTCCCCGACAAAGGACGCCAGAACCATGGCTTGGGCGTTCGGGTGCATGGCTTCCTCCTGTATCGGACCCTGTGCGGTCCGGGTGCTTGGCGTATCTGCTGCATGTGTAACACAAATGCCTCCCCCCGGACAACCGGAAAGGTCCGGGAAAGGGGCACAATGACTTGTACCGGGCGACATTCCAGCGTGAGCCGTTCGCCTCAAGCCCACCTGCCGTGACCTGGCCTC
>JASFQI010000094.1:0-15281 GCA_050115555.1 Desulfobacteraceae bacterium | reverse complement strand
TCTGCGGCGTCACACAGACCTTGCCGGCAAGACCCTTCATAACATCCGTACGACTCTCCGTGCTTTTTGGAGGTGGGTCGCGAGGCGGGAAAAGAAGGTGGAAGTCCCGGAATTCCCCGAGATCCGCTACACCCTCGGATGGCGCCGTATCGTGAGCAAGGAGACCCAGGCCGCCATTCTGGAAGAGGTGCGCCGGATCTCCTGGGACATCAACCCCAGGATCTACATCGGCATCCTGTGGCTTGCCACGTATCCGAACGTCCGGCCCCTGGAGCTTATCCACGTCCGCGAAGAAGACATCGACCTCGAAAACGGCCTGGTGGTGATCACCCACAATAAGGTGCCGAATCAGTACAAGCGCCTTTACCTCCTGGAGGAGGATGTGGCGCTGGTCCGGTCCATGCCTCGAGGCCTTCCCAAGGCCTATTTCTTCCGGCACGAGCACCGGCGCGGCCTTCCCACGGTGAAGCTGGGGCGCTTTGGCAAGGACTACCTCTATACGTGGTGGAAACGGGCCTGTAAGGGCCTCGGTATCAAGGACGTGGATCTATATGGCGGGACCCGGCACAGTACGGTGACGGCTTTAGGGGAGCGTTTCACACCCGAGGAAATCATGGGAGATGGAAGCGGTCACACGACGAACAAGGCGTTTGCCCGGTATTTTCAGATCCGAGCGGAGCAGCGCCGCGCGGTTTCCGCACACGCGCGACCTGCACATTATCTGCACCTGAAAAAGGAGCAGGCAGAAGAGCCTAACCGTAAGGAATGATTATAGAAGCTGGTGCCGAAGGGGGGACTTGAACCCCCACGGGCTTTCGCCCACTACCCCCTCAAGATAGCGTGTCTACCAGGTTCCACCACTTCGGCACAGGTGTCCCGATCACTGCGCCCCGCCTTGCGGAGCTGCGGGTGCCTGCCCCCCGGATTGCGGCTGCGTCTGGGTTACAGGTGCTGTAGGGGAAACGCCCTCCATGACGGACGAGGGCCCCCCTTTCCCGTAAAGGAATGCAAGGCCGAGGGAAGTCAGCATGAACACGATGGCGGCCGCTGCCGTAATCTTGTGCAAAAAAGAGGTAGCTCCAGTGCTCCCAAAGACCGTCTGGCTGGAACCGCCGAAGGCCGCTCCCATGCTCGCCCCCTTGCCACGCTGAAGGAGGACGATCAAGATCAGGGCAAGGCAAACCACGATATGAATGATGGTCAATATGAGTTGCATGAATATCCTGATGCTGCTGGGGCCGAAGCCCGATTTCGAAAAAGGTGGATTATACCGCCAAAAATGGATTTTGCAACCGCTTTTTTATGGGGCCGGGTCCTGGAACCTCATGATGGCAATAAAGGTCTCCGCCTTGAGGCTGGCCCCTCCCACGAGCGCGCCGTCGATATCGGGCTGGTCCATCAAGTCGCGCACATTGTCGGGTTTCACGCTTCCGCCGTAAAGAATCCGGATCAGGTTCGCTGTTCCCGAATTGAAAGCGGTCTCGAGCCAGTCCCGTATAAACCGATGCACCTCCTGGGCCTGCTCGGGCGTGGCGGTCCTCCCCGTCCCGATGGCCCACACCGGCTCGTAGGCCAGAATCGTGCTGAACGGCAGCCGCTCGTCCTCCCGAAAGTGCCGAAGCGAGCCTTCCAGCTGGGTGCGAATCACTTCGAAGGTCTTTCCCGCCTCCCGATCATCCAGCGTCTCCCCGATGCAGATGATAGGAATCAACCCCATCAGGTCCGCGGCGCGGGCCTTTTGATCGACGATGTCGCTTGTCTCCCCGAACAGACTCCGTCTCTCCGAGTGCCCCAGAATCACATGCGTGCACCCGGCCTCGACGAGCATCCTCGGAGAGATCTCGCCCGTAAAGGCCCCGCTGGGCTCCCAGTGCATGTTCTGGCCGGCAAGTAAAATGCGCTTGCCGGCTGCGGCCTTCTGCACCGCGTGGAGGCTTGTGAATGGAGGGGCCACCATCACCTCGATATCCTTCAGCTCGCGGCTGTGCTCGCCGATGGCGTTTGTGAGGGCCACGGCCTCATCCAGCTTGAGATTCATCTTCCAGTTTCCCGCCATCAAGGGGATGCGAGAGTTCATCATCTCTTCTCCAGCCCTTCCTTCTTTGTGAAACCCATTGATCAGCTTCCGGCCACATACCGGGTGAGATCGATCATCCGGCATGAGTAGCCGAACTCGTTGTCATACCAGAGAAGCACCTTGATCATGTCATCGATGACCATGGTGGAAAGGGCATCCACCGTGGACGACACGGTGGTCCCATTGAAATCCACGGAAACGAGCGGCTCCTCGCAGTACGCGAGGATTCCCTTCATGGGGCCCTCCGCGGCCTCCCGAAGCGCCCCGTTCACCTCTTCCACCGTGGCCTTGCTGCTGAGCTGCACCACAAGGTCCACGACCGAGACATTGGGCGTGGGAACGCGAATGGACATGCCGTTCAGCTTGCCCGCGAGCTGGGGAAGCACGAGGGCCACGGCCTTGGCCGCACCGGTCGTGGTCGGAATCATGGACAGGGCCGCGGCCCGGGCCCGCCGGAGGTCCTTGTGCGGAAAATCGAGCAGCCGCTGATCCCCGGTGTAGGAATGGGTGGTGGTCATGAGCCCCTTTTCGATACCGAAGCGATCCAGGAGGACCTTGCAGGCCGGAGCCAGGCAGTTCGTTGTGCAGGAGGCATTCGAGAGCACATGGTGCTTCTCCGGATTGTAATCGTTCTCGTTGACCCCCATGACGATCGTGATGTCCGGGTCCGTCGCCGGCGCCGAAATAATCACCTTGCTCGCACCCCCCTCTAGGTGCATCGCGGCCTTTTCGCGGCTGCGAAAGAGGCCCGTACATTCGAGCACGATCTCGGCATCCACATCCCGCCAGGGGATCTGCGCAGGATCCCTTTCCATAAACAACCGGATTTCCCTGCCGTTCACGAGAAGGACATTCTCCGAGCTCGAGATCTCCGCATCCAGGATCCCCTGACTGGAATCGTACTTCAGGAGATGGGCCAGAGTCCGGGCATCCGTGAGATCGTTGATGGCCACAAACTCGACGTCCTCATGGGCGAGGCCCGCCCGGAATACCATACGTCCGATTCTTCCAAAGCCGTTGATGGCTACTTTCACCGACATGATCAAACCTCCCGTGCGCGTTGATTTGCAGTCGAAAGGGGATAGGGCACTGAAATCGGCAGGGTCATGACAATAGCGTCTTCTCCCGTGTCGCGGTAATACCGGGGCCTCCGACCTACCGCCCGTAAACCGAGCTTTTCATACAGGTTCCTGGCAGACCGATTGGAAGTCCTCACCTCCAGCCACAGCTCCTCCACACCGTGGGCGATTCCGGATCGAACCGCCCGTCGGATCAGCCCCGTCCCAACGCCTCGGCGACGCTGGTCGGGGTGTACCGCCACATTCAACACCTGGATCTCCCGCATGGTGATCCAGTAGCAGATGTATCCTTGAAGCCGATCCTCCTCTTCCCATCCCCAGAGACGGGAAAGGGAGTTTCTCAGTTCGCCCCGAAAGGCCTCTACGCTCCACGGCGTTGGGAACGAAAGATTCTCGATCTCCAGAACGCGCCTCATGTAGAGACCTACATTGGCCTGGGTAATGTGAACCAGCTGGCTCATTCCATCTCGAGCAGTTTGCCGGCAAGGGATATGCCCGCTTTCCCGGCATCCTGCGCCTTTTCGGCCAGCTCCTGGAGGCTCATCCCCGACCGGTTCTGGTGAATGAAAATGATCATGGGCAGGTTGACGCCGGTCAGAACCTCCACGCGGTCCTTCTGGAGAAATGAAAGGCTCAAGTTGGACGGCGTGCCTCCGAACATGTCGGTGAGAATGAGCACGCCGTCTCCCGTGTCGAGCTCCTCGATCCGCTCCTCGATCTTTTTGCGGATTTTATCGCTGTTCGTTGTTTCGGTAATGGATATCGTTCCGGACGCCTCGATGCGTCCTACGATAAACTCGGCGGCTTTTATGAATTCCCGGCCCAGATCGATATGGGTGACTACGAGTATGGCAATCATGCGTCCAATGACCTTTCGGTATCGACGAATCCCCGCGCTTCAGGCTCTGATCGAGATCAGAACTCCTCGTCGTACTGCACGATTCGCCGGTAGATTTCCTCTCTGGAGGAGGCCTCCATCAAGGCTTTCCGAAAACTGCTGATTTTCAGGATTCGTGCAATCGTGGCCAAAGCCTTGAGATGGATGTTGGCTGAGTTCTCCGGAGCGACCAGCAGAAAAAAGAGATGGGCAGGTTGCCCGTCCATGGACTCGAAGTCCAGCCCCTCCAGGCTTCGACCGAACGAGATCAAGGGCTGTTCGAGCCCGGGGTACTTCCCGTGCGGGATCGCTACGCCGTCACCGATGCCGGTGCTGCCCAATCGTTCCCGCTCGAGAAGGACCTTGACCAGGGCCTGCTTCTCAATGGAGCTGCTCGAGTTGATAATGGCCTCCACAAGCTCTTCAAGAACCGTTCTCTTGTCTCTTGCAGTCAGCTTGGAAATAATGTTTTCTTCGCCCAGCAGTTCAGATAATTTCATTCCAGACCGTCTTTGCCATGAATCGGAGGGGGTGATAGTACCGCTTTGTTGAGGGGTTCGCAATCCGGGCCGCGCCCTTGGCCCCCGTCCGGGCGCCGCAGTGCAGGTTCCGGTTGTTGTCCCGCCTGAAAACGGGCCCGCGGCGCACGAACGTAACCTGCATGAGACATCAGCCTGTCGGCTCGATGAGTCCCAGGTTGCCGTTCGAGCGCTTGAACAGGACGTTGACTTCCCCGGAACGCGGATTTCGAAACACAAAGAACGCCCGCGGTGACATGGATAGCTGCATGGCCGCCTCCTCCGGATCCATAGGCATGGCGACCATTTTTTCCACTTCGATGGAGAGTTCCCCGTTCGGGTTCATGAGCTCATCGGCATCCTCCTCGTCGGACCCTTCATCCCCGCCCTGGCCTATGCCCCCGTCCTTAATGCTGTCGGGACTCCTCCGTGTACGGTTCTTGGAAAGGAACTTCTTCACCTGTTTCTCGATTTTGTCCATGACCTGGTCGATTGCCGAGTACATGTCCCCGGTCTCTTCCACGCCTTTGATTCGGGTCCCGTCGATGCTCAGCGTGACATCCGCCGTGTGCCGAAATTTTTCCACCGAAAGGACAATATGCGCTTCGCTGACAGTATCCAGGTACTTATCGACCTTGGATACCTTCTCCTCTGCATAGTCCCTGAGACTTTCAATGGCGTCCATATGCCTGAATGTCACCGTAATGTCCATAGGTTATCCCTCCTGAAAGAAAAGGGTCCCTAACAGAAACCAGAGGAAAAGTCAAACCCCGGGCGCACAGTGCTCCCCGGGGCATCCAACATCTCAATAGACCTGTTTGCGTTTTCTCGACGGCAGGATCCCCATGGTTTCCCGATACTTGGCTACCGTACGTCGAGCCACATTGATGTCCATACGCTTCAGAATCTCTGCCACTTCCTGGTCACTGTACGGGTGTTTTCTATCCTCTTCCTTGATAATATCCCGAATCCGCTGTTTCACGCTTTCCGAGGCCACCGACTCCCCGTCCGGGCCGCTGATGGCACTGTTGAAGAAAAACTTGAGCTCAAACACGCCCTGAGGTGTGTGCACGTACTTGTTCGTGGTCACCCGGCTGATCGTGGACTCGTGCATTTGAATGTCCTCGGCCACATCCCGCAGCACAAGCGGCTTCAAGTGAGTGATCCCCTCTTCCAGGAACTTCCGCTGAAACCGAACGATGCTCTGAGTCACCCGATAAATGGTGCGTTGCCGCTGGTGTATGCTCTTGATCAGCCAGGCGGCGGACTTGAGTTTTTCCTGAATGTACTCCTTGGTGGAGTCCGTGTAGCTCCCTTTGGACGTGAGCACATCCCGGTAAAACGAATTGATGCGCAGCTTGGGAAGGCCGTCTTCGTTCAACACGATTTCGTAGTCATCCCCCACCAGGAACACATAGATATCCGGGCTGATGTAAATGGTGTCCTCATCACTGTACCGCAGGCCGGGCTTGGGATCCAGTTCCGTGATCATCGAGACCGCCGCGATGACATCTTCTACCGGCACGCCGAGCGTTCGTGCTATGGGATCGTAGTTCTTGTTCTCCAGACCGACCATGTGATCCCGAATGATCGCCTCGGCCAGCGTTCCCTGCCATCCCTGATAGTACGCCTGGATCAGGAGACATTCCCGCGTGTCCCGGGCGGCGACACCCACCGGATCGAAATTCTGAATCAGGTCGAGGACCGATTCCACCTCCTCCAGGGGACAGCCGGTGGAAGCGGCAATCTCCTCCACATCGGTCTTCAGGTATCCGTCCGGGTCCAGATTGCCGATAATGTAGTCACCGATCTCCCGCTGCGCATCGGTAAAATCGCTCATGTGGAGCTGCCAGTCGAGATGGGAGGTAAGGTTGGTCTTCTGCGCGGTGAAATTTTCAAAGGAAGGGAGCTCCCTGCCGTCATAAGGTGTTTCGGCCCAGCCCGTGTTGTACTCACCCAGGTACGCCTCCCAATCCACCTCGTCCCGGCGAACATCCTCCTCGACCCGGACCTCCTGAACCGGCTCCTGCTCAACGGACTCAACGGGTTCCTCCTGGGCGCCAGCCCCGTCCTCCGGATCTTCGAGCGCCTGCTCCTCGAGCATGGGATTTGTCTCCATCTCCTGGTTGATGGTTTCGAGAAGCTCGAGTCGGGAAAGCTGCAGCAGCTTGATCGCCTGCTGAAGCTGGGGGGTCATGATGAGCTGCTGGCTCAGGCTCAGGGATTGTTTCAGCTGCAGTGCCATTCGATTACGCGTCACCCCTTGCAGAAGGTCGGTTTAGAGATCGAAGTCGTTTCCCAGGTAAACACTCCGGGCGATGTTGCTCGCCACAATCCTTTCGGGAGGACCGGACTCGAGAATCCTCCCCTCGTTGATGATGTACGCCGTGTCACACACCTTCAGGGTCTCCCGGACATTGTGATCGGAAATGATGATGCCGATCCCTCGCTCCCTCAGTTGAAGGATGATCATGTTGATCTCCTTCAGTGCAAGGGGATCGATCCCGGCAAATGGCTCGTCCAGAAGCATGAACCTCGGCTCGGTGATGAGCGCACGGGTGATTTCGAGACGCCGGCGCTCCCCGCCCGAGAGGTCCGCGGCCTTCTGGCGGGCCAGGTGCTGGATGTTGAGTTCCTGCAACAGGCGGTCCGTTCGATCGCGAAGCTCGCGCCGTGGGACGCCCACCCCCTCCATGATCGCCCTTAGGTTTTCCTCCACACTCAGCTTTTGAAAAACAGAGGGTTCCTGGGCCAGGTAGTTGATCCCTCTTCGAGCGCGAATAAACATGGGTTCCCGGGTGATATCATCCCCGTCCAGGAGAACCCGTCCAGCCTCCGGGCGGGCCAGACCGATGATCATGTAAAAGGTCGTGGTCTTGCCGGCCCCGTTGGGACCGAGGAGCCCCACGATCTCCCTCCGGCGCAGCACCAGGTCGATTCCGTCCACCACCCTCTTCCCGCGGTAGGCCTTGACCAGGCCCTTGGCCTCCAGAAGCTCTCTGTGGTCCTCGGGCAAAGGGCGCTACCTCTTCCTCTTCCCGGGAAAAATGACCGCCCTGACTCGTTTCTGGCCTGAACCCTCTACGATGCTCTTCTTCTCACCGATGAAGAAGGTGATCTTGGTCCCCTCCACAAAGTCCTCTCCCTGTTTGACCACGGGATTCCCGGTCAGGATCACCTTGTCGTCCTTCTGGTAGTAGATGGCCTTGTCCGCCATGGCCGTCCCGCCATCCGAGCGAGTGATCGTGACGTCGCCGGTGGCGACCACGCGGTCCACCCGCACATCCTCCGCCCCTTCCGTCTTACCTGAGGTGTCCCCGTGGTAGTAAAGGTGCATTTCTTTACAGCTGATCGAAAAGGTACTCTTGTGCGCATCCACGGTTCCCCTGAAGATCACCTTCTGGTTCTTGTTGTCGATTTCCAGGGTTTCAGAACGAATGACCAGGGGGTCATCCCCTGACTTGAGAATCTCGGCCGGGTCGGTTTCCGAGGCTGCTGTGCCTGGAACGAGCAGGCAGAATATCAATATGACATAGGCGAGGATCGGCATGCGCCCCATCCTTTTCTCCGATTTTTACGGGATCTCATCCCGTACCGGTCAAATCACGAGCTTTGGATCCAGGGTGGTCGTCACCCCTGAGCTCATCTTAAGGTATTCTCTTTCCAAGTGAAAGTACAAACCTTTACCTGTCACTGTGAAGAACGGCCCGGTGATTCGAACCCATTCATCCGTGGTCAGCACCCCTTCCTCGTGGTTGTAAAGCAGGTGCTCCGCGAAAATGCGGTACCCGTCCACGGAGCGTCCTTTCAAGTCCCCCTGGAGGTTGATCAGCCCAGTGGCCTTGTTGTAATCCCCCCGGTGTCCCTCCAGCTCGAGGGAGGGGCGATCCTCAGGAAAGAGCTTCAGGTGAAACGTCCGAAAAGAGAAGTAGGTGCGATCCGGCGAAAACTGCACTTTCTTCGCATCCAGGACCCACTGCATTCCCTTTTCCGGGTCGTCCTGTGTGTAGTGGATGTCGTTCAGCGTGATTCCGTCATCCAGATCCGCATCGGTGACGATGGGTTGTCGTATCCGTTCCTTTTCCGCCTCGGAACGGAACAGGTAGAAACCCATCACCACGGCCAGGGCAACGATCCCCAGCAGGGGCCAGTATCGGATCATGGATCGGTTCATCGCGTCAATTGCAATAATTATACCGGACCGCACTCATTTCTGTAAAGGGGATTTTCCGTGTTCCGGCCACAGGCCTTTGGCCCCGAGGATGAACTCGCAGACCTCGCGAACCGCGCCGCTTCCCCCCCGCTGCTTCGTAATCAATGCCGCGGCGTTGCGGACCTCCATTACGGCATCGGCCACGGCCACGGCAAGACCCGCCTTGTCCAGCAGGGGCAGATCCGGGAGATCGTCCCCCATGCAGCAGACGTGTCTCTCCTCCAGGCCCCGTTCCCTCATGAGGGCGTCCAGCAGGGCCCCCTTTTCCTCCACCCCCTGGTGGACCTCTTGAATCCCCAGCTCCTTCGCCCTCTGCGCCACCGCCCCGGAGGAACGACCCGTGATGAGAACCACCTCCACACCGGCCGCCATGATGCGCTTCAACCCGTATCCGTCCCGCACGTGAAAGGCCTTGATCTCCTCCCCGCGTTCGTCGAGCAGGATGCGACCGTCCGTCAACACGCCGTCCACATCCAGGACGAGCAGGCGAATATCCGCGGCCGTGGGCTCTATCATCTTGGTTTCCTCCAACCCCGCTCGCACCCGACTACACCCTGCCGCGTCCCCGCGCCGAACGCGCAAGGTCGATCCGGATTCCGGCATGCGCCCGAAGGAAGCGCAGGAGCGGGACGACGTCGTGCCGGTCTTCTTCCTTCCGGCATCCTGCCCGGATAGTGTGCGGCTTCAGGGCAGGATCTTCAGCCGTCGTGTTTCGCTCGCACAATGTGGTGGATTTCCCGCAGAAGATTGACTACCGGTCGGACCTGCTCGAGGGGCAAGGCGTTTGGACCGTCGCACAGCGCCTCCTCCGGGCAGGGATGCACCTCCATGAAGACACCGTCCGCTCCTGCGGCAACGGCCGCACGGGCCAGCACGTCTGCGTACTCCCGCTGCCCGCCCGAGCACGATCCGGCGGCCCCGGGAAGCTGCACGCTGTGCGTGGCGTCAAAAACCACGGGATGTCCAAAGGCCTTCATCACGGGAATCGCCCGGCAATCCACCACAAGGTTGTTGTATCCGAAGGACGTTCCCCTCTCGGTAATGAGGACCTGCCCGCTGCCCTTGTCGGTCAGTTTCTTCACGGCCTGCTCCATGTCCCACGGCGCCATGAACTGTCCCTTTTTCACATTCACGGGGCGCCCGGTGCGGGAGGCGGCGACCAGCAGATCGGTCTGCCGGCACAGGAACGCCGGTATCTGAAGGACGTCCAGGACTTGGGCCGCCCGCTGCGCTTCTTCAGGAGAGTGAACATCCGAGATCACGGGGAGCCCTGTTCGCTCCCGGACGCGTCCCAGGATTTCCAGCCCCGGCCCGATCCCGGGCCCGCGAAAAGAGTCCAGGGCCGTCCGGTTGGCCTTGTCATAGGAGGCCTTGAAAAGGATCGGAACCCCTATGGCGTCCTTTGTCTCTCGCAGGAATTCCGCCACCCGAAGCGTGGTCACCTCGTTCTCAATGACGCAGGGACCGGCGATGATGAAAAACGGACCCTCGTCCGTGATGGTCACATCGCCGAATCGGACGTTATGGAATCCCATGATGCTCTCCAATTGGAACCCGCACCCTGAATCGTTCTTCAGGAGCGGCCGGGTTGCGCCTATGCTTATTCGATGGCCCCATCAAAGTCAAGGGATCTCGCCTTGCAGGATCTCGCCCTGCGGTTTGCTATCAAGTTTTCCTTGTCTTCGATCTGTAATCCTCTTAGAGTTAAAGGTTACCAAAACTCCCGGAGGATACTTCCATGCCGAAGAAGAAGAAGGTCAAAACCATCGAGGAGATCAACCGGAAAATCAAGTCCGGAAAGGTGGTCGTGGTCACGGCCGACGAGATGACGGAAATCGTTCGGTCCAAAGGGACTGAAAAGGCCGCGAGGGAAGTGGACGTGGTGACCACGGGGACCTTCTCGCCCATGTGCTCCTCCGGGGTCTTCCTCAACTTCGGCCCGGTCAAGCCCGCCATCAAGGCCTCGAAAGTCTGGCTGAACGACGTACCCTGCTACGGGGGCCTCGCCGCCGTGGACCTCTACCTCGGGGCCACCGAACCCGCCGAGGACGACCCCCTCAACCACATCCATCCCGGGCAGTTCAAGTACGGAGGGGGGCACGTCATCGAGGACCTGGTCGCGGGACGCAAGGTGAAACTTCGAGCCACCGGATACGGCACGGACTGCTACCCGAACCGGGAGGTGGAGAAGCGGGTGACGCTGGAGGACCTGTCGTACGCAGTCATGTTGAACCCGCGCAACGGGTATCAGAACTACAACTGCGCCATCAACCTGTCGAAAAAGACGATCTACACGTACATGGGAATTCTCAAGCCCCGGGCCGCCAATGCCAACTACTCCACATCCGGCACGCTGAGCCCTCTCTTCAACGACCCGCTCTACCGCACCGTAGGCACGGGTACACGGATCTTCCTCGGCGGCGGGCAGGGATTCGTGATCGGCCCGGGCACCCAGCACAACCCCAACGCCCCCCGCGGGAAAAACGGCGTCCCCCTGTCCCCGGCCGGGACCCTGATGGTCTCCGGAGACCTGAAAGGCATGGATCCGCGTTGGGTGGTGGGCATCAGCATGGTGGGATACGGCTGCTCCCTTGCAATCGGGCTCGGCATCCCCATTCCCATTCTGGACGAGGAGATGGCCCGCTTTACAGGAGTCCCGGACGATGAAATCTTCACCCAGATCATAGATTACGGCAACGATTACCCCAAAGGAGAGGCCGTGAGCCTCGGGCAAGTCAGCTACGGGGAACTGATGAGTGGGGCCATCCGCTTCAACGGTCAGGAGATACCAACCGTGCCCTTGTCTTCGAGGATTCGAGCCCTCGAGATCGCCCAATGTCTGAAGGGGTGGATCGAAAAGGGCGAATTCCTCCTGGGCGAGGCGCAGGCCCCTCTGCCTTCGGTGGCCCGTTCCTGAAGGGCCTCCCAACGGACGCGCACATGAAAAAAATCATCAAAATGCGGGAGATGTCCAACAACCAGAGTGGAAAAATCCATCGGGTCATGGCAACGGGGGAGATGGGCCGGAGGATTCGCGAGATGGGTCTTGTCCCGGGTGTCGCCATTCGCATCCAGGGACGCGCCCCGCTCAAGGACCCCGTCGCCGTCCGGCTCACCGACTGCACGCTGACGCTTCGAAACAATGAGGCGGACGGCGTCCTGGTCGAGGTGGAAGCCCCAACGAAATAGAGGACCCGCTGAAGGATCATGGCCGCAAAGACCCTGAAAATCGCTCTCTCCGGAAACCCGAATGCGGGAAAGACGACCATCTTCAACGCCATCACCGGTGCGCGCCAGCACATTGCAAACTACCCGGGCGTCACCGTGGAAAAAAAGGTGGGCCACGTCAGGCACCGGGGCTTCGACATCGAGGTAGTGGACCTCCCGGGCACATACTCCCTCA
Organism: Desulfobacteraceae bacterium; assembly: GCA_050115555.1. Taxonomy (GTDB): domain Bacteria; phylum Desulfobacterota; class DSM-4660; order Desulfatiglandales; family HGW-15; genus JASFQI01. The sequence continues at coordinate 3,114 of JASFQI010000094.1, read as the reverse complement.
CCGCTTACTCCCTCGAGGAGATCGTGGCAAGGGACTTCCTGGTCAATGAAAAGCCGGACGTGGTGGTGGACATCGTGGACGCCTCCAATCTGGACCGGAACCTCTACCTCGCTCTCCAGTTCCGGGAGCTTGGCGCACCGCTGATCCTCGCCCTCAACATGGTGGACGTGGCCGAAGCTCGGGGGATCTCCATCGAAGTGGAGAGGCTCTCCGAGCTCCTCGAGGTTCCTGTGGTGCCCACGGTGGCCCGTTCCCACAAGGGCATTGATGCCCTCCTGGACCGCATCGTGGAGGTCGCCGCGCAGAACCCGCCCTGGACGTCCTCGCTCATCTCCTATGGAAACGACATCGACGGAAGCCTGAACGAAATCGAGGAGGCGATTCTCCAGGGCGACTTCCACGGGGATACGTACCCGCCCCGATGGCTTGCCCTGAAGTGCCTGGAGGGGGACCAGCAGATCCTCGAGCTCATTCAGAAGAACTCCGACGTGAGATCCGATGTGGAAGAGGTCTGCAAGCGCATCGCCCGGCACACCCTGAACACCCTGGAGGAAGAGCCCGAGGGGATCATAGCGGATCACCGTTACGGCTACATTGCGGGCGTCACCCGAAAGGTGGTCAAGCGCCGCATCGAGTCCCGGCTGAACATCTCGGACCAGATCGACCGGGTCCTGACCGATCGACTCATCGGCCCGCTCCTGATGATCGGCATCCTTTACGGCATCTACGAGTTCACGTTCTGGGCCAGCGAGACTCCGGTGGCGGTGCTCGCCATAGTGTTCGACTGGCTCAAGGGCGGGGTCTCCGCCGTGCTGCCGGAAGGACCGCTCCAGTCCATGATCGTCTCCGGAATCATCGACGGGGTGGGCGGCGTCCTGGGGTTCGTGCCCTTGATCATGTTCCTCTTCTTCGCCATCTCGGTCATGGAGGACTCCGGCTACCTGGCGCGTGTGGCGTACATGCTGGACCGGGTTCTTCGGTGGTTCGGGCTTCACGGGAACTCCGTGATCGCCCTGCTCATCAGCGGGGGGATCTCCGGCGGCTGTGCCGTGCCGGGTGTGATGGCTACCCGCACACTCCGGGACCCCAAGGAGCGGATCGCCACACTTCTCGTGGTCCCGTTCATGAACTGCGGCGCAAAGCTCCCCTTGTTCGGGCTCCTCATTGCGGCGTTCTTCAAGACGGGCGAGGCCCGCATGCTATTCGTCTTCACCCTGCTTTCCTGGATCTTCGCCCTGTTTGCCGCCAAGATTCTTCGTGCCACCGTGCTCCGGGGCCCGAAGACGCCTTTCGTGATGGAGCTTCCTCCGTATCGAGCGCCCACCTTCAAGGGCCTCCTGATCCACACCTGGGAGCGTACCTGGCAGTACATCAAGAAGGCCGGGACCGTGATCCTGGGGATCTCCGTGCTCCTCTGGGCCCTTATGACCTATCCCGGGCTTTCCCAGGAGCGGGTGGATTACTTCGATGGGCAGGAAAAGCAGGTTCAAAGGGCTTTTCTGTCGCACCCCTCGGTTCAGCCCCTGGTCCCGGACGTCCGGGCCCTCGAGGAGCTCGACCGCCTCGCCGCGAGCCTCCTTCAGTCATCGGCCGAAGACGATTCGGGTTCTCTGGAGCCGAAAAAAGGAAACGGGGTTTCCCAGGCCCTCCATGAGATCTTTTTCTCCGCGCCGAGCTCCCCCGAGGAGGCGGAAGGGACCATACGCGCCGCCTATACGGACTACCGGTCCAGAATGAAAGCCCTCCAGACCACCCGACAGCAGGAAGCACTTCTCTCCACGGTGGCCGGCTCCATGGGCCGCGCCCTGGAGCGCATCACCGCACCGCTGGGCTTCGATTACCGGCTGAACGTTGCCCTGGTCGGCGGTTTCGCGGCCAAGGAGGTCATTGTCTCCACCCTGGGGACCGCTTACTCCCTGGAGCAAGCCGAGGAGACGGGGCAAGGATCCCTGGCAAGGCGGCTTCGAAACGATCCGGCCTGGAACCCGCTTCGCGCCTTTGCCCTGATCCTCTTTACCATGCTCTACGTCCCCTGCTTTGTCACGGTGGTGAGCATCTGGCGGGAAAGCTCCTGGAAGTGGGCCTGCTTCTCCATCGTGTTCAATCTGGTGGTCGCCTACGTGGTCACGCTGGCGGTGTACCAGACCGGCCTCGCACTGGGGGTCGGCGTGTGATGGCACGCGGTCCCGAACGTCCTTCTTCAGAACCTCCAATCACCGATCGCTGCGCATGCCGCATCCATCCCGCGAATTTGTCATATCCGCGCATTTCATTCCCTGATGAACCCTGCGATATGCTTTTTCCTCGCTTGAAACGTACCGGCATTCTTTGCGTCTGCCTTATTGCTGCAAAATCCATCCCAGATGGCGATTGACACGTGAATGGCGGTTTCCTATAATCTGAAAAAAACTGCCCGTCCGGTGGAAGGAGCAATCGACACAGCCCCGACCTACAGACTGCGGCAGCGGGAAGCCCCTCAGCCCATATTTCCAAGCATGCTCCAACAGGAATCCGGCATTGCGGTTTTTACAACCGGTGACAGGATTATCGAATGACGGTGCGGCAGAGCGGCACGTGAATCGCCTTCGGCTTTCACGCTTTCAGAAAGGGGGTTGGTCAACATGGCGGTGATTACCATATCCAGGCATTTCGGAGCCGGCGGAATCACACTGGGTGAGCGACTGGCGAAAGACCTCGATTACCGCTTCATCAACGATCAGTTGATCAAGGAAGTCGCAGACAACGTGGGCGTATCCTGTGAGCAGGTCGAGTGCTTCGAAGAACGGGGAACCACCAAGCTGGACAAGCTGCTCAATCTCGTGGTCAGCCCGCGCTTTCTCGAGCGCCATGCGGACAAGCACGGCTATGTGTACGAGAAAACGTATGTGGACGAGGTCAAGGCCGTCACCATCAAGATCTACGAAGAAGGAAACGCCGTGATCATCGGCCGGGGAGGGAATCACACCCTTCAGGGGTATCCCGGCGCGATTCACGTCCTGCTTGTGGCCGACATGGAGTACCGCGTGCGGTTCCTCATGAGCAAATACCGCATGAACGAGGGCCAGGCGGAAAAGGCCATCAAGCGGGCGGACATGATTCGGGCACGCTTTCTCG
>JASFQI010000093.1:0-15458 GCA_050115555.1 Desulfobacteraceae bacterium | reverse complement strand
GTGCAGGTGATCCACCCCATGCGCGTCAAGACCCCCACGGACCTTCAATCCCGGGACAACATCCACGACGGCGTGGAGATCGGCGCATCCGGCGAGCCCGTGGCTTACTGGATCAAGCGGACCGACACGGGCAAGTACACGTCGGACAGCTCCAAGAACTACCTGCGCATTCCTGCCCGCAAGGCGCACCGCTGGAACATGATCCACGGGTTCATCCAGCGCCGGGCCGACCAGGTCCGGGGCGTGCCCTTTTTTGCGCCGGCCATGAAGTTCTTCCGGGACCTGCACGACTACCTGGACGCCGAGCTGGTGGCCAACGTGGTCACCGCGGCCTACGCCCTTTTCATCGAGACCGGAGTCGCGGATCCCCAGATCCTGGCCGAGGCCATGGCATACGGCGACAACGACGGCAATGCCGAGGACCTGATCCGGTACGAGGAGATCATCCCGGGCTCGGTCATGTACGGTCTCAAGGGCCAGAAGCCTCACGCCATCACGGCCAATCGTCCCGGCACCACGTTCGAGCCGTTCGTAAAGGAGATCAAGAAGGCGTTGGCCATGGCCCTCAACATGCCTTACGCCTCTCTCTTCAAGGACGTGGAGAATGTGACCTATGCCGGGTTCCGGAGCGCCATGCTCGAGGCCTGGAGGGTGTTCATCCATCGGCGCAACTGGCTTTCCACCACCTACTGCGGCCGCACCTGGCCCATGCTCCAGGAGGAGGCCTGGCTCCGGGGCGATCTGGACGGCATGGACGATTTTTACGAGCGCATGGCCGTCTACTGTGCCTGCGAATGGTCGGGCCAGCCCAAAGGCCAGATCGAGCCGGTCAAGGAGATCCAGGCCGAGGTCCTGGCCGTGAAAAACAGGCTTAAGCCCCGTCGCAAATCCATCACCGAGCTGGGCGGCGGGGACTGGCGCACGACGCACGACCAGATCGAGGAGGAGGAGCGGGATCTCGAGGAACGCGGGCTCTCCATGGAAACGGACACCGGAGAACTGGACACAACTACAGACGAGAAGAAGGAGGACGACTGATGGCCAAATATTTGGATGAGCACATATCCCTCGCGGGCCTTTGCGTCCGGATTCACTGCGATCAGGACGAGGCCCTCAAGGCCGTGGAGGACATGATCGGAAGCGAAATCCTGATCTCCGACGAGAAAGGCGAGTCCTGGCTCACCCGGCGGGACGGGTTCAAGATCGTGGCGGCGCTCCACCTGAAGAAGGTGGCGCGGTTCACGCCCAAGCAGGTGAAAACGGCCCTGGTCGATCTGGACCTCTCCATGGACAATCAAATGCCCATCGTGAAGCTGCTGGATGACGATTTCCTGTCCATCAAGCTCCGGCTCAGGGATCTGCGGGCCCGGTACATCGACCTCCTGGAGCAATAGCCATGCGACTGATCGACGCCGTACAGAGCACGCCCTGGGCCATTGTGCCGGCCAAGCTCGATGCCATCCACGAGGTCCTTTGGGCTCGGATGCACGACATGCCTCTGCCCGAGGCCGAGCAGTACGAGGCCCGGCTCCAGCGGGACCGGGACCGGGGCACGAGCTACAGCCGGGTGGAGCACGGCGTGGCCGTGATCGAGGTGGAGGGCGTGCTGGCCAAGCGCATGAACCTCTTCATGGCCATCTCCGGGGGCACCTCCACCGAGCTGCTCCAGCGGGATCTGCGCGTGGCCCTAGCCGACGACAACATCCGGGCCATCCTCCTGGACGTGGACAGCCCGGGCGGCACCGTGGACGGCACCGAGGCCCTGGCCTCCCTGGTCTCCGCGGCCCGGGGCACCAAGCCCATTGTTGCCTTCGGGAACGGCGTCATGGCCTCGGCCGCCTACTGGATCGGCTCTGCGGCGGACGAGATCGTGGTGGAGGAGACGGCCCAGATGGGATCCATCGGCGTGTTGCTCATGCACTACGACTACAGCCGCGCGGATGAGCAGGCAGGCCTCAAGCGCACCGTGCTCCGGGCCGGCCGGTACAAGGTCCTCGGGAACGACGCCGAGCCCCTGAGCAAAGAAGCCGAGGCTTACCTCCAGGAGCATCTGGACTATCTCTACACCCTATTCGTGGATGCGGTGGCCCGGAACCGGGACGTGACTGCGGAGACCGTGCTCGAGAACATGGCCGAGGGCCGTATTTTCATCGGGCAGCAGGCCGTAGACTCCGGCCTGGCCGACCGCATGGGCAGCTTTGAAACCGCCATGGAGCTGGCGCTATCACGTGCCGCCGGGCGCAACGACATATTTATTATTGATAGGGCGGCAAAAGCCCTGGCCCAAAAGGAGGAACAAATCATGGCCACAAAAATAGACCCTTTGACAAAGGAACTTGTCGCCGAAAACCACCCAGAAATCGCGAAGGCCTTTCGCCAAGAAGGCGTGGAGAGCGTGGACGTTTCGGCGTTTGAGTCGGACGCCCGGAAGGCCGGCGCAAAGGACGAGCGCGAGCGCGTGCTCGGGTTGACCGAGGCCAAGTTCGGCGTCGAGCCGTCTGCGGCCGTTCGCAAGGCAGCTGAGGGCGGATGCAGCGTGGAGCTTTTCCAGTCTATGCTCGAGGCCCTGGGCCCGGATCCGGCCGAGGAGACACCCAAAGAGCCGGACAAAAAGGATCAGATCCTGGAGGCCCTGCACAAGGCGGGCGCCGAGAATCCCGGCGGGGGCGGTGCACCCGCAGGACCGACCGATTTCATGGAAGCGGTCCGGGCTGTCAAGGCGGAGCTCAAGTGCTCCAACTACGAGGCCGTGAAGGAGGCCCGCAGGCGGTACCCGCAGCTTCACGAGAAGCTCACCCAGCGGAAGGCGGAGAACGACTAGGCCGGGGCGCGAAACCCCGAGAATAGCCCTTAAACGGATCCTGCGCGGACATCGAGGAGGAACAAGTCATGACTGAGCACAAAGGCCCTTTCACCAAAGAAGCAGGCGCGGACGTTCACGCGCACCGGCTCGTGAAGCTCTCCAGCGGCAAGGTGGTCCACTGCACAGCCGCCGAGACGGACGATCCCATCGGCACGTCGCTTCTGCATGCCTCGACCGGTGAAGACACGTCCATCGATCCCATCAACCGGGGCGGCACCATGGAGATGGTGGCCTCCGAGGCGATCTCCGAGGACGCCGAGGTGTACCAGGCGGCTGACGGCAAAATTCAGCCTGCTCCCAGCGCACCGGGCTCCTATCGGCGCGTCGGCATTGCCCTGGAGGCCGCCACTGCGGATGAAGATGTCATCGAGGTCCTGCCCATCCCGAGCACGGACGCCGGCGTGCTGACCGTAACGTAGCGGCACGGGCGCCGCAGCGGCTTCCATACGAAAGCGCACTATTCGACAGAGGAGGAACGATCATGGCACAGCCCACCAGAGATACTGCGATTCAGAGGCCGGATCTCGGCGCACTGGTTTTCGAGCACATGCAGACGTCCGGCAACCTCGGGTTCATCGGACTTCAGGTCATGCCGCTTTTCCCGGTTCCGGAGCAATCCGCCGGGTTCCCGGTCATTCCCAAGGAAGCCTTGCTCAAGATTCCCGAGACCAAACGGGCCATGCGGGGAGCATACGGGCGGAGCGACTGGGAGTTCGAGGACGGTCACTACGCCACCCGGGAGCACGGCTGGGAGGAGCCCATCGACGATCGGGAGCGCAAGCTCTATCAGGACAAGTTCGACCATGACGTGGTGTGCACCATGCGGGCCGTGGACATCATCCTGCGTTCACAGGAGAAGCGCGTCGCCAGTAAGGTGTTCAACGCCACAAACTTCACCGCACATCCGGTCGCGAACGAGTGGGACGATGCGGCCACCGCAACACCCATCAGCGACGTGAACGCCGGCAAGAACGCCATCCGCGAGGCCTCCGGCATGTTGGCGAATGCCCTGCTCATCGCCTACTCCACCATGATGAATCTCAGGGAATGCAAGCAGATCGTGGATCGGCTCAAGTATACGTTCCCCGGCATGGACATCAACGCCATGGGCACTGCCGAGCTGGCCCGGATCTTCGATGTGGAGCGGGTCCTGGTGGGCGGCGCGGTCTATGACAGCGCCAAGAAGGGACAGGATGCCTCCATCTCGGACCTCTGGGACAACGAGTACGCCATGCTCACCCGCGTGAGCGAGGCGAACAATGTCCTGGAGCCCTGCCTCGGCCGGACGTTCCTCTGGACCGAGGACAGCGATAGCAACAGCGTGGTGGAGGAGTACCGCGAGGAGCAGACCCGGGGGGACGTGATCCGCGTACGGCACGATGTGGACGAGGCCTTTATCGAGAGCTTCGATGAGGACAGGAACCCCAAGAGCAACATCTCGGCCGCCGTATCGTACCTCTTCAGCAACATCACCACGTAAGCCGGGGCCCCGCGGCTTCCGGGCTTTTGCATAGGTCCGGGGGCCGGCCCCTCTTGACCCCGAAGGGACCATGACCGACATCGACACCGTTTTCGATCACGCCGGCGAGGATCTCCTTTCCACCATGGGTGGAATAGAGGGGACCTACACCCCCTCAGGCGAGGATCCATTGCCTGTGAGCGCTTTTGTGGACAAGGGCGTGCAGGCGCAGCCGGGGCCTTATGATGCTCAGGCCTGGCAGCAGGGAATCACCATCGAGGCCATGCTGAAGGATCTGGGCCGGGAGCCGGACAGGGACGATACGTTCACGCTGGGCGGGACGACATACACGGTCCTGGCGGTGATCGAGAACGACGGGCGATACGTCCGCGTGAGCGTGAGGCAAGAGGTATGAAGCTATTCACCTCTGGAAAATTCGTGGGCGCCAAGACGGATTTCGAGATCCATCTCAACAGAGGATCCTATTTGGAGGCCCAGCGGATGCTCAAAGGGGTTCGGGACGGAGCCGAGCGGGTGCTCATGCGGACCATCAACAGAACCCTCACGGGCCTGCGAACGGACATTGTTCGGGAGCTCCGCAAGGACGTGAACATCACGGCCACGGCCATCCGGGATACGATCACCATTGATAAGGCGAGAATTTCCAAGCTCTCCGGCCGCGTGACCTCAAAGCAACTGTACGGGACCTCGCTCGCGAAGTTTAACGCACGTCAGACCACCAAGGGCGTCACCGTGAACGTGCTGCGCCGCAAAGGCCGAAGCCTGATCAAGCATGCCTTTCTCTTGAAAGCTCCTCATGGAAACACCGTTTTCTGGCGAACGAAAAAAGAGTTCGTGGGTACGAGCAAGCGAAAATGGAGTCGCTACAAATGGATTTCAACCGGCAGGAGCGGCGGCGAATCCCAAGTGATTCCCTACTATGGGGCACTCCCGGACAGGTACCGCTTTCCGATCGAAAAGCTATGGGGTCCTGCGGTGCCGGATTTGATCAAGCATCGAGCAACCTATGACGCCCTGGATCGCATGGCAGGCAAACGTGTGGATAAATACTTCACCCATGAGCTGAATTTCCTTTTGGGCCGACTATGAGCGACACCATTCGAGAGCGAATCATCGCCGCCCTGATCCCTCGCCTGGGTGAGATCACGCCGGCCCGGGCCTACCACCAGGCGCTGGGCTCCCACGTGATCCGGGCCCGGGTGGACGTGGACCCGGAGGAGTGCCCCTGTGTGGTCCTGCTTCCCCGGCCCGAGGAGGTCACGCGGCAGTACGGAGCGGACGTGCACGTCATGGAGGTGGACATCGAGGCCGTGGCGGTTTTCGGGGCGGACAACCCCTCCGAAGTGGCCGAGCAGATGCTGGGCGACGTGGTGGAGTGCGTGACTGCCCGCAAGTGGACAATTGGCTATGCCTCCGGCGGTCCAGCGGAGATCAAGGCAGGCGACAAGCTGACAGGAGCGACCCCTGAAACAGCCGCCGTGGTGGATGCCGTGGAACTGAACTCGGGCGCATGGGCAGGGGGCGACGCGGCGGGCACCCTGACCCTCCGCCGGCTCTCAGGCAGATTTCAGCTCGGCGAGCACCTGAACCAGGAAGGTGGCCAGGCCGACATCGCCACGGCCAGTTCCAAGCTTTCCAAAGTGTCCCCGGAGGCCGGGGCCTGTGCGGGCCTGGCCGACGACATCCGCTACACCCGGGGCGGGCCCGAGGGATACCCCAGGAGCGAGGAGACCACCGTAGGCGTCAAGGCCACGTTCGAGATCACGTACCGCACTGTGCCGGGAAACCCTTACGCGCAGCCGTCCTAGGAGAAGCCATGCAGGATGCACAGATCCCTATCCCTGCCAAGCCCCCTACCCCGCAAGCGGAGGCCGGGACCTCACCCACCCCGGCCTCCGTTCCCACCCTGTCGGTGGTGATGATCGTGCGGGATGAGGAGGAGAACCTCCCAAGGTGCCTGGAAAGCCTGAAAAGCCTGGGCTGGGACCAGCTCGTGGTGGTGGATACCGGCTCGCACGATCGCACCATGGAGATCGCAGCGGAGCATGGCGCGGAGATCCACGAGCACGAAGTGGTCCCTTGGTCCTTTTCCGCTGCGAGAAACCTAGCGCTACAGTACGCGACCGGCGACTGGATCCTTTCCATTGACGCGGACGAGACCCTGGAGGATGCCCACCTCATCAAGGGAATGCTGGCCCGGCTGCCGGAAAATATCGGTGCGGCCTGCATCACCATGCTGGACATGCAGGAGGGCGAGGTGGCCCTCACCCAGAACGTGAAGAGGTTTTTCCGGAGGGACAGGAACCCGGTCTGGGACAGCGCCTATCACAACCTGCTCTCGCACAAAGGAGAGCAGGCGCTCCTCCTGGACGGCCGCATCCGCCATTACGGCTACGACCTCCCTCCGGAGAAGATGGAGGCCAAGCTGGCCCGCACCGAGGAGATCATCCTGCGCGAGCTTCAAAAGGGCCCCGGAAACTACCGCGGATACTTCTTCCTGGCCCACATTGAAAACCGCCGCGGGAATCACCAGGGCGCCCTCAGCCACGGCAGCAAGTACGTGAAGCATGCCAGAAAACGCCCCCTTTTCAACCCGGCCATCTATCACGTGCTCTTCGCCTCCTCCCTGGCCCTGGGCGAGCAGGCAGAAGCCGATCGCTGGCTGACCCTGGCAAGGGAGGACATCCCGTACGACCTGGACATCACCTACGACATGGTGGTTTACGGCGAGTGGGTCGTGCGGCCGGACTTGGTGATCGACGGCGCCCGCAGGTTCCTGACCCTCTGGGATGCCTTTGAAGAGAACCGGGCCCAGCTGGCCAGCCGATTCGTGTACCACCACAATCCACGCTCCCTGATCTTTGTGCTGCGAAAGGCGGCCGTAACGCTCGCCGGAGAGGCTTCCGGCGCGATGGACCGATTCAAGCAGGCGCTCGAGCAGCTCTCCGATGAGGATGCGGCAGCCGAGCGGGAGTACATACAGGCGGACCTCAAAGCCGCCGGAACCACGTGGATCAACCTGGACGGAGAGGAGGACCCAGACCATGGCCACCAGCGAAAATGCACTGATTGAAGTCGAAAGCGGAGCCGGCACCCTTACCCCCTTCACCCCTCTTACCAATGCGGGGGATGACAAGGTCTTTTTCGGCGGCACGTTCTGGAGCGGCAAGAGCGGGTACAAACCCAAGATCCGGCCGAACGGCATTGTGAGCGGCCGGAACGTCGTCACTCCCCATGCGAGCAACGACACGGTCACGATTGCGGCCTTTACCGCATTCAGCATGGGCGTGCTTCAGACCGTGGCGGCCACATCGGCCTCGTTTACCCGCCCGACCACGGACGAGAGAGCATGCATCTACTCCGTGACCATGGATTCGGGGGGTTCGATCTCCACGGTCAAGGGCACCATTGGAGCGGACACGACATTTTCCGAGACCCGGGATGCAGCCGGAGGCCCGCCCCTGATTCCGGAGGACTCGGTGGAGCTGGCCCAGATCCGGATCCAATCCAACGCCTCGGCAGTGGTGGCGGCCTCGGAGATCTTCCAGACCATGGGGACGCACGCCGAGTATGCCGGCTTTCCAAACTTCGACGTGTACCACCTGGGCCATGGGGACCAGGCCCAAAGCTCGGCCGAGGAAAACGCCCATGTCAAGTTCCAGTCGGCCCTACCCCAGATCCATGATGGGCCCGCATGCAAGAAGGTCTATGCGGAGTACTACACGCCCTCCATGATCGAGATCTCGGCGGCCTCGGACTTCGTGCCGGCCGAGGAATCGCACAGCGTCACCAGCACCCCGGTCTATCGCAAAATTCTGACCTCCGCCTCCGGGAGCGTTGGGCAGTGCCAGTTCACCGCCTACCTGGGCGACGGCGTGACGGATGCGATCCTCCAGGAGGTGGGTGAGGTGATCACGGCCCGCATGCACCCGGACCAGTACGAGGACGCCTATACCCTGACCCAGGGCAAGCTGGGCGTGAGCCGCTCCTACCCGGTGGACGCCCAGAACAGTGCGGCCTGCACCCTGACCCCGGTCAAATCCGAGGAGGGAAAGACCGTCAACTTCTCCAACTAGGGGGGACCGTGAGGATCTTCATCACAGGATGCGCCCGGAGCGGCACCACGTTGCTCCGGCGCCTCTTTCACGCTTTCCGGGACACCCGGGTGGTGCCCTACGAGATCGACCTGGACGCCTTTGCGGCCATGGAGGCCCCAAAGGGCACGGTCCTGGTGGGCAAGCGCACGGTCGGCACGGTCTTTTCCAACTGCCTGGACGCGGACGAGGGAAAGCGGCAGATCATGCTCCTCCGCACCCGCTCCGACATCCGCGTGCTCAACATCTTCCGGGACGGACGCGACGTGGTGGAGAGCGAGTTCGCCTCTCCGCTTCGCTGGTACGAGAGCCTGCGCCAGATGATCCTGGCCGAGGAGAACGGGCTTCTGCCCACGCTCGGCACCCTCAAGTACGAGGACCTGGTGGGAGATCCGGACGGAACCCAGAAGGGTGTGGCCGCCTGGTACGAGCTGGAGATCGAGCACCTCTGGAGCGACTACCCGGCCTTTTTTCCGGGCGATGACCACGTGGGCCGGTACACGCCCAGGCCGATCGGGACCCACCGCGTAGGCAAAGACCCGACCAAGTACCGCCGGCTGGATCCCTGGCTGGCCCCGCGAATCGACTTGATGCTTCGGCATCTTGGATATCTCAAGGAGGCGGCATGAGGTTGCCACATTCAGTCAACGTTGATGCCTTGGGCGCAGTTCAGCAGATGACCATAAACGTCAGATGGAAGAGGCATCGACAACTCCGCATAAGAAGCTTGCTCGCAGGATTATTTTTTAGGGCGGGCATTTGCATTCTTGGGGCAAAGCCCGAGATCGAGGTGAGGCGATGAGCTTTGACTTGGAGAAATTTCGCAGCACGAAGTTCACCCTGCCCGTGAGCGACGTAGACGTGCCCGAGCTGAAGGCCTTTTTCGGCCCGGAGGAGAAACCCGTCTGGCGCGTGCGCATGCTCCGTGGCCGGGAGTGGGCCAAGGCCGAGGCAGCCAAGAACGGACGCCACCAGAGGGTGATCGAGGAGCTGGTCGCAGGCCTTCACCAGGGCGATGCCAAGGGCATTTCCAAGCGTTTCCTGGGGGCGATCGGCCTAGACTCCGGCGTGGATCCCGAGATGGTCCGGAACCGGTACATCTTCCTGGCCGGCTCGGTCAGACCCAAGCCGACCCTGAAGGACGTGAACACCATTTCAGAGTACTTCATCGTGCCGTTCGCCCGGGTGGTGCGGCGGATCATGGAGCTTTCCGGCCGCGGTCCGAACATCCAGGGGGAATTGAGCGCCTCTGGGCAAGCCCCCGAGTGCAGGGAGCCCTTGCACTCTGCTCCAGAGGCATCGGAGGGGGAGGCGGGCAGCGGTTCCTTTTCGAGGTGATCCCGGACGTCCTGCCGTACGATCATCTGACGCCCCTCGAGGAGGCCCTCTGGGGGCGTTACTTTCAGGAGCTGAAACAACATGTCAGCCGAAAAAACCGTTAACATCATCTTCAAAGGCGACGATCGCGTCTCCAAGGCGATCCAGGGCATCTCCACGTCCATGGGCAAGCTCGAGGGCATGGTCGAGAGCGTGGCCCAGCCCTTTGCCCGGATCGGCGAGGGTGTACTAGCCGCGGACGCCGCCCTGGCGGCCCTTGCCATCGGAGGGCTCACCTACGCCTATAAGAAATCCATGGACTTCGAGAGTGCCAGCGCGGAGCTGGCCAAGGTTCTGGACGACGAGATCGACAAGCTGGACGATGCCAAGAAGTACGCCCTGGAGCTTTCCAACGAGTACGGCCGCTCATCCACCTCCATCCTGGAGGCCACGGCGGGGTTCAAGCAGGCCGGGTTCAACGTGCAGGAGGCCATGGACCTGACCAAGCTTTCCCTGGACCTCGCCATTGTTGGGCAACTGGATGCGGTCCAGGCCTCCGAGCTTCTGATCGCATCGCTCAAAGGGTTCAAGGCCCCGGCATCCGAGGCCGAGCATTTGTTGGACGTTATGAACGTAACATCCAACAAGTATGCCACGGACCTGGAGCAGCTCGCTCTCGGCATGGCCGCGATCTCGCCCATTGCCGAGAAAATGGGCTTTTCGTTTGAGGAGACCGCCGGCCTGATCACCCCGGTGATCGAGGTGTTCCGTTCCGGCCCCGAGGCCGCCCGGGCGTTGCGTACCGGGCTCAATAAACTCATAGACGATGCCACTCCTGTTCAGGAGGCCCTCGAACGCCTGGGCGTCTCCCAGACCGACGTGAACGGCCAGCTCCGGAGCGGCAGGGATATCCTCGCGGATTTGTCCGAGGCGTTCAAGACGGCCTCCGAGGCGGACAAGCTGTTCCTCACCCAGCAACTTGTTGGCACTGAACAGAGCGTCAGGATGGTGGAGGTATTCGACGGGCTGAACAAGCGCCTGGGGATCACAGAGAATGCGCTGAAGGGGACCGGCTCCTCGGCCAAGGAAGTAGAGATTCAATTGGCCACTTCCAAGGTGGCCGTGGAACGCTTTGGTGTGGCCTTTGAGAATGCTGCCACGGCCATGGGCGACCGGTTCCGCGAGGCCGCTACCGAGAGCGTGGAGGGCGGCACGGAGATCCTGAACGTCCTTCAGGACCTGGCCTCGAGCGGCACATTCGATCCGCTCTTTGACGCCGTTGAGGGGTATGCCCGGGACCTCGGAGGCCTCCTCTCCCAGGTGGCCGCCGTGCTCCCCGAGGCCATGGAGGGCGTGAACTGGGACGATCTGGTGAAGGCCATCGATGACCTGGTGGGCGGGTTCCAGGACCTTTTCGACGGCATCGACCTCACTACGGCAGAGGGCCTGGGAAAGGCCATCCAGGCCGTGGTGGACACCCTGGAGAGCCTGATCCGGGTGACCAAGGGCATGCTGACCTACCTGGATCCGGTCTGGGACTCCATTCGGGAAGGCATCTCGCGGTTCAACTCCCTGGATGACGCGAGCAAGGAATCCGCAGGGGAGTTCCTGGGCGCGGCCGTGCTGGTGGCCAAGGCCGGCGCAAAGATCGGCTTGGCCCTGGCTGCCATCGAGAAGAGCGGCGCCAAGATCGAGAACGTCTTCAACGTCGTGATCGGCTCGGTCAAGACGATCTGGAACGCCTTCCAGGTCACGTTCGATCTCCTGGCAAAGGGTGTGGTGGGGGCCCTGGAGCTGATCGTGAGCGGGGCCGAGAAGATCACCCGCCTCCCGGGCATGAAGGCCTGGAACGAGAGCCTGAAGAACCTCGAAAAAGAGCTCGAGCTGACCGTAGAGGCCATAGACGAGCACCTGTTCGAGCAGGTCGATCAGACCCTGGGCGGAATGAGTCAGGCCTGGGACGGCATCACCGGCAAGGTGCGCGAGACCGGAAAAGCCGGCGAAGAGTCCATGAAGAAGATCGCCGAGGCCACCAACGTCACGGTCTCCGCTGTGGGCGCGGGCGCCGAGGAGATCAAGCAGCACCTCACCGGAAAGATGGCCGAGGCCGAGCAAGGCGTTTCAAGCGACCTGGCCGCCATTGCCCGGGAGATCGAGACGGCCATTCCTTCCGAGAAGTCCATGGCGCTCCAGATTTTCACGGACCCGGAGTCCAAGGAAAAAGCCAAAAAGGACGCTGAGGAAATCTCCAAGGCGATCGAGGATAGCGTGGAGCGGGACCTGGGCATCATCAAGGCCGAGACCGAGCGCTATGAGGCCCTGTTGGACTACCGCCTGGGCGTGATTCAGGAAGAAGGCAAAACCGCCCGGGCCGTGGCCAAGAGCGTGGCGGATTCCTTCAGCGCGGCCGAGAGCACGATAGGGGGGCTATTTGGTGAGTTTGCAAGCCTCGGCGAGGGAGAAAACGCCCGCTACACAGTAGCTAAATTCTATGAGATCCAGAACGCCATTCGCAAGCAACAGCAAATCGCCAAGCAGCTCGCAGACGCCCAGACCGATAACCTCGAGGCCCAGACCCGGCTCCTGGAGGCCCGGGCGGAACGGGTTGAGACGGGCGAGGCGGCCATCAAGGTGGAGGTGGAAGGCGTCTATCCTGAACTCGATATGATCCTGTGGGAGATCCTAAAGCGGGCCCAGGTTCGAGCAACCGAGGAGGGTTCCGCCTTTCTGCTCGGCTATTGATTCAACCTCAAAGCGGTCGAAAGCCATGATCACCCTTACCACGGCAGGCAGTCACCCAAACGCCCCGCTCCAGATCGACCCTGGACCCAACACGGACTTGGGCACTGTGACCGTGCGGGTCTCCCGTTCGGCCACCCTGGACGGGGGCGCATCGATCACGCACCTGGGTTGCAGCGCCGGCGACCGGACCATGCGAGTGGAGTGGCCGGAGATCACGGACGATGAGCGGGAGATCCTCCGGAGCTGGATCCGGACCCAGACGCGATTCGTCCTCACCTGCCGGGAAGGGGCCTTCCTGGGCTCCATTGAGAAAGCTCGAGTGGACAAGGACCCGGTGCGGTTCACGTTCTTGGTCGTATCTGCGGAAGTGGAGGCATAGCCATGGAATCGAATCTTCGAATCGGTAGCGTGTACGAGGTGGAGCACTGGGGCAAATGCAGATTCCGGAGCGAGGCCTACTACCTCCTGGAGGAAAGCGCGGATCCCAACGTGGTGCCGGATGCAGCCTTGAACAAGCTCCTGGACATCATGTTCCACGGAGAATCGGCCATCTCCCCCTGGTACATCCTCCTTTTCAATGACGATGTGACCCCCGGCGCCGGCGCGACGTATGCGACGCCGGGCTTTACAGAGAGCACCAACTACTCGGAGAGTACCCGCGCGGAGTTCAACGAGGCGGCGGCATCGGAGGAGAGCCTCTCCAACGGAGCGAACAAGGCCAGCTTTACCATGTCCGCCTCCGAGACCATCTACGGTGCGGCCCTGGTGAGCAACAGCACCAAGGGAGATACCACCACTGCCGGGGCCGTGCTTTTCGGGGCGGCCCGGTTCGGATCCCCCAAAGGCGTGGCCTCGGATGAGGTCCTCAAGGTCACCGTGACGATCTCCGCGAGCAGCACCTGATGGGCGCACTGGACGACGCATACGAGACCACGTTCGGCCCCCGCACGTTGGACGACTCCGCGATCACCGACCAGGAGGACGTGACCTGGCGGCTCGTCATCGGGGATGGCCTGCTGAGTGCCAGTGGAGGCATGGTCCGGCTTTCGTTTTCCAGGGACCATACGAGTGACTACGAGATCACCGAGTGCTGGATTGGGCACCAGGGATCCGGGGGCGATGAGAGCGATTTTGACGGAAATCAGGTCCAGGTGACCTTTGACGGAGGCAACACCTCCACCACCATCGAGGCGGACGGGCAGCAGTCGGACGACATCGCCTTTGATCTGGATGCCTCAAAGTACCTTGTGGTGAGCTGCTATATCGGGAACGCGACCGCCGGGGACGATATCCCCAATAAGAACCTTTCCGGCATCTCGTGCTGGAGGGTCTATGACCAGACCGCCGGAAACCGGGCCGGAAATGACACGCTGGCCACCCCAAAATCCGCCTGGCGGGCCCAGATCATTGTGAAAAAGATCGAGGTGGTCGAAGGCGTCGTGGCCCAGCTCGCCATGGACCTGGACTATGTCACGGACAACCCGGAGCGCGGCATGTCGGCCGCAGCCGGTATGTCCATCACCATCACCGCGGAGATCGAGAAGGAGGCCGGCATCGCCGGCACGGCCGGCCTTGGCTACAGCGTGGATGCCTACGTGGAGTCCTCGCGCTCCCTCGATCTGGGCGGAGCCATCGGGTTTGAGGCGGAGGCCCTGAACTGGAGCCAGTGGCTCCTGCAGAATCGTGACCTGGCCGTGCCCAGGTACTACCTCACGCTCACCGGCGATGCGGACGGCACCACGGACCTGGAGATCCCCATCCGATCGTTTAGCGGGCGGCTGCGGTCCGGAAATCCTACGTACCTCCAGGTGGTGATTCCGGAATTCGACACCTATGTGTCCGAGGTCGTGGCCAGAGAGCACGGGGATCTCAAGCTGGAGATGGCCTGGGAGATCCAGGGTGAGGAGAGCGTGCGCGAGACCCTCTGTATCGTGGATCTGGAGGCCATCCGTACCGATGAGGGAAGCAAGAACAAGAGCATCACCGTTTCCGGGCACCGGACCACCACGCCGCCGGCCAAGACCACGTTTCTCCAGGATGTGACCTACCGGTCCATGGACAAAGGGGCCCTTCACATCCGTTCCGCCATGCCGGACCTCTACCTTCAGCCCGGGGACACGGCCCGGTACGTGTCGGACAAGTTCGATGATTCCTTCACCGTGAAAATCATCACTTACATTGTGGCGGACTCGCGGCATCAGATGGACGTGCGGGAGTAGGCATGGGCAAAGGCACTATAAAGAGCGGAGGCGACGGCGGGCAGTATACGATTCGTCTCGACTGGAACGTGGATCGCCTGAGCGGCGAGCTTGCCCGGCTCATATCGCGCATTGCGGGCTACACCGCGTACATTGCCACGCTTCCGGAAGGCGATCGCAAGGCCGTGGCCATGCTCGAGAAGGCAAGCCTCGAGCGCCGGCAGGCCATGGTGCAGAGCTACCTGGCCGCCTTCCAGGCCGACGACCGCACCGCGTGGTGCGCGGATCTCACCGAGGACCTCACCGGCGAGGTGGGCACCATCGAGGTGCCGGGCGAGCCCGAGCTGGTGCTCATTCAGCCGGGATGGGAAGGCAACGCCTCCTACCAGTCCAATCGGGACGGGCAGCTGGAAGCCCCTGCAGCCGGCACGCCCGCGGGCACGTTCTTCAACCTGGCCCTGCTCCCCGCCTGGCAGAAGCACATGCCCACCTATCGGACCGGGACCATCACGGCCCTGGACGGCAACCTGGCCGATGTATCCCTGGACGCCGCCACCAGCTCGGCCCAAGGCCTGAACGTGAACCAGAGCCCCACCCTTTCCTCCGTTCCCATCTCGTACATGAGCTGCGATGAGATCGCCTTTTCCGAGGGCGACCAGGTGGTCGTGGAGTTCCAGAACCAGGACTGGAACGACCCGCTGATCATCGGTTTCAAGGATCACCCCAGGACCTGCACCACGTTCCTGCTGCTCCGCTGCGGAGGG